>JAUZRS010000269.1 GCA_030950195.1 Gammaproteobacteria bacterium
CGTGGAACTCCAATCACCTCAACCAACACGGGGAACCCCTCCAACTCCGAGGGCAACTGCTGACGCACTCTTTTAGAGTCCTGTTGAATTCCAATCACAATCACCTCTTGCTGCTGATGCAGGCCAATACCCACCGAGACCACCCCTGACAAGGCAAGCAAGCTCTGTTGATGTTTCTGTTTGGCATCAGCAATGCTCATTTTTTCTGGCTCAGAAGCAAATAACCAAAGAGACATGAGTTAAAGCGAAAGATTTAACAGGGTGAAGACATTTTGAATCCGATTCATAATCGTACTGCTGCCACTGCCCGCAAACAGCAAGCCTACCAGCTCTTTTTGATCGCTTAAAATCGCTGAACCGCTGTCACCGCCCTGACTCATGGGGCCAGCCAACAGTTGATCAGTAAACGTCGCCGTTTGCGAGCCGTAACTTACATTCACCGTCACATCAATTTGCCGAATCACATCCTGCGTGTGTCCCGTGGTACGACCGCTTTTTTGCACCGCCATGCCCAACACACCCTCAGCCGTGCCATTGATAGCACCGATCTGAAAAATATCCGCCGTCACATCGTCAGGACTCAAAGGTCGAGCAATGGCCGCATCCACCAAATTATCTACCGCACGAGTAGTGACCACCTGCATCCGCGCATGACTGCCCATCAAACCCGAGGTCACATTAAAAACGGCCCCAGCGGCATTGGCCAATTTACAACTACTGCCACCGTCTGGAAAGACAATCGGAATAAACTCTTCCAGCGTGGCAATTTGATCATTGGCCAAAGTGCCGCCATCAATCGGACCGGGCTGTAAAATCGCATCTCCTACCTGTGCCGCATTGCTGTTGGCCAACACATGATTATTGGAAAGCATAAACAGCTCACTGCCCCGCCGAACCAAACAACCAAACGTACCCGCAGTGATTTCATAATGACCGACACTGACACCCCCAGAAGCAGGTCGAAAACGCTCTGTCGGCAACGCCAACGCACGAAAACGTCCGCTCTGCACCACATCGGTCTGCACACCGTTCATCTCTATGGGAATTTGATCTTTTGCTGAGAGGTCGCTTTTATTGAGTTTGTTTTCCACCGAGCAAACCAGCGAAAGCTCCGAGCTCACCTGACCATTGACAACCTTGTAACCCACCCCCGTTGCCAGCACATTTTTTTGTGCCAATAGACGTGGAGCAACCTCTTTTAACAGTGCGCGTATTGCCTGCATTTCAGCCATAACAGACTCCTTGAAGATAAGATAAGGTGACAGGTCTTTAACAACTAATCCCTACTGAGCATAGCACACAGCTTTTAGATCGCTGAAAGACTAATCCTTACCTTCTCTACGCAGATGCCACACGCTGGCGATATCACTGCGCCACGAACGCAAAACCAGCGTAATGGCCACCTCTTCCAATTCAGCCAAGAGAAAAAACAGCGCCGCCAGATGAAACGGCCAGATCACTTCAAAGGCCACCATCACGAACACGCTGCTACTGATCAAGGCTCCAGAGGCTTTGGCTCCCCAGGTGTGGTAACTCAAAATAAACCGCTGAAACTTCACCACCCCAACCAAACGGGGTAAAACATAGCTAACCCCGATCACAGCAATAAAAAAGGCCTCTCGCTCAATCACTTCCGGCCACAACCACCAAACTCCTATGGTCATCACCCAATAGGTAGCAAAATCACCCCAACTGTCTAGGAGCGCACCAAACTCGGTCACTTGATTTAATAAACGCGCTAAAAAACCATCCAAAAGATCGCTCAATAACGCCACTCCCAATAAAACAATAAAAGGCTGAGCTAAGCCACGCCAAGCAAAATAGAGCATCACTGGTGCCAGTAAAAGACGCAGAGCGCTGAGTGAGTTGGGAATATTAAACATCTGATTACAACCGTCCATTAACAACTTATAGGCTTAAAACAACATTTTCCACTAAAATGAATCATTGTTTTTAACCCCATTATCAGGGATAAACGCCTAAAAAACCCTAAATTGTTGGGCTTAAAAATTGCTTTCCCAATGTTAACCTGTTTATTATGAGGGAAATTCATAATTACCCACCTTTTAATCATTAAATTCATATCAAGGATCATCATAACCCAACAAGGGAAATGATACGGAGTGAAAACGTTCATGGTCAAGAGCACCGAGCGGCGACATCAACGCCGCAAAACCATTGATTTAAACGTCTTTGTAGCCCCTACAGAGACAACACTGCAAAAAGTTGCCGTTCGAGACTTGAGTTTGACCGGCATTAATATCAACCCACCCCAATATCCGCTGTGCGACGACCAGCTCATCACCCTCTATTTTGATACCCGTACCAACCACTACCCGCAGGAACAGGCTGTGCGGGCACGAGTGGTACACACCAGCAAGGATGCCATCGGTTTGAATTTTGAACATTTTGGTAATGAAGTGATCACCGTACTGCATGAGTTACTCAAAGATGCCAAATATTTTTAGCCTCACGAATGCGTTGGCCAAAGCCCACTAAACCAACGCCCACCAGGCCATAATTTATTCACAATGTCCTGATAAAACTCACCGTTCCACGTTGTCTGCAAAAAAACATCCCCGCTGGGTGCTGCCGAAAAAAGCATCAAGGTCAAAACAAACAACAACAACGTCTCCCTCATGTATTTCAAACTAACCAACTTCAAAGCCGTACCAAAAGAACGCTTAAGACGAATGTTGGTCAGGTCAACGCTGTACAGTTCATCCAATGACAAATGCACCAAATAGCCCATAAAAACAAACACCCCCGCCAACCAAGATTCCAACTCGCTGCGATGCAACCAAGAGTCCGCTATGCAGGTAAATAACAACCCAAAAAAACAAGCGGCTAAAACGCTGTGAAACACGCCTCGATGCACCGTAAGACGAATAAAAAGTTCAAAAACAGTGTAACGCACCAAAAGATAAACACCGCCCCACAGCAGCAAAGACTCCACAATACTGTAACGATCCACCACGCTAAACAGCGCTGCAAACGCAGCTGAAACCGCCATAAGATTAAAAAAGAGCCGAATCGGAACCGAGTTATCAGAGTCAATATCGGGCAGCAAACCCGCCATCGTTCCCAAGAGAAAATAAGCAGGCAGTACCTGAGCAGAAAGCAAATCGCTGGAAAGTGCCACAACGGTAGCCGAACCACTGACGGCCGCCGCCACCAACACGTGGGTTTTAAAATTTGCCATGAAAAAAGTAAGGCCTTCGAGGTTGTTTACAGCTGTCCATAATAACCTAACAAAGCATTAAAATCCTCACAAACCCGTCGATACTCAGTACCAATTGCCTCAATTTGTATCGACAATTCCACCACTTTATCCTGACGTATCTGCTGCTCCAAAATACGACAACGTTCCGAAAGGGCAGTGGCACCCAAACTCAAACTACTCGACTTCAAGGTATGCACCGCATGACCCATTTTTTCATAATCCCCCTTCTTCTGAGCCTGATGAAGAGAGGACAACAGATATTTTGATTCACTAAAAAAATTATTCAGTAGCTCAACCAATACCAAAGCACCATCAACCATATCCGCACGCAGTGCCTCCAGTGCAGCCACATCCACCGCATCACAAACAGGCATTCCCACACCGCAGCGATACGGCATCTGCTCCAACACCACGGACAATTTCGATAAAGAAATCGGTTTACTTAAATAACCGTCCATCCCCAGCGACAAGCAGCGCTCACGATCCCCTTTCAAGGCGTTGGCGGTCATGGCCACAATACGAGGCCGCGATCCAATAGGATAACGACTAATGATTTTCCGAGTCGCTTCCTCTCCGCCCATCATCGGCATCTGCAAATCCATAAAAATCAAATCATAAACGGCGCTCTCCACCGCATGCAGAACTTCCACCCCGTTCGCCACCAAATCCACACGATCATCAGCGTAACCCAACTGCTCCAGCATCAAAGCAACCACTTGTTGGTTCACCAAATTATCTTCCGCCACCAAAATCCGTAAATCGGAATGTTCAGCAACACTTACATCAGAAGATGGCATGGATTGCTCAACACCCTGAGAAACCAAAGCAGAGGCCGGCACCGACTCCGATTGAACCCGCTCCAATAGAGTCTCCGCCTGATTCTGCTTTTGCAGCGCAACTTCGGCCTCTTTTTTAGCCTCAACCACAGAATGTTGCAGTGCAATAAGGTTTCGCCTCACCTTCCAAACAATCAGAGCTCCAGCGGCAAACAACAATAGAATCAACAAGACGATAAAAAATTCAGCCCAACGATACTCCATTGTTGCCTGAGTCAGGCGGCTTTGACTTGATCGCTGTATTAACTGCATCAGCTCTTCAATGGCAGAAAAAACCTGCTGCTGCGCAGAGACCATCTCAGCCAAGAAACGTCGTTTTGCTTCGCCCTGCTGTTCCATTTGCAGCAGGTCAATCAGCTCACGTTGCAATAGGCTGCTGCGCCAAGCGGCAGCATTCAGTACCTCCAGCGTCCTCTGTTCTTTGGCCGACAAACTCAGTTTCCAAAAATGACGCCAGGCAATCATAAAACCTTGCGCACGACTCAAAAATTTCTCATAACGGTCTTCGCGCTCAAAGGGATCCTCTAACAACAACATCGCATTGAGTTGCAACGCTCGATCACGAACCGCCAACTCCATCTCCCACAATAGCACCCTCTTATGCTGTTCTACCTCACCCCCTCGTCCAAGATCGCCCCCAACAAAACGCACATACAGCAGAGCAACAACAAGAGCTGTCATCAACAACAGAGCAATAACGGCATTCGTTCCGCATTTAAAACAACCCTTTAATTCATTCATTTTAATCCTTATAATACCAATTAGCCGAACAAACTGTCCCAATTATTGCTTTTATTCTCAGTAACCTCTCATCAACACACCACCGATCTCTGTACAAAAAGAGAAAAACGGACAAGACAAAAAGCAACAATACGAGCCATTATCAACACTATGGTATCCTTATAAACGGATAGTACACACCGTGAGACATCATGCCTATTCAGACACACCAGATTCACCTTTCAGCTGCGGAGCCACCCCCTTGTATGGCTAAAAAAGCACTCATCATTGACGACGCAGCTCATTTTCGCATTCTGCTTCGACAGATGCTAAGAACCTGCCTGCCTGACATGGTCATAGACGAATACGATCCGCTGCTCAAAGAAAAGCCCGATCACGATTTTCCTTGGGATGATTACGATATTTTACTGCTCGACTACAACCTTGGAAAATACAACGGTTTACAGTGGTATGAAGAATTTTCCGTGCTCAAAGGTTTTCCACCCACCATCATGTTTACCGGTGAGGGCAACGAACTGATCGCAGTCAAAGCCATGCGCACCGGCATTGACGACTACCTGCCAAAAAAGGGTGTTACCGTCGAAACATTAAAAAACAGCATTGATGAAACCTTGCAACGGCGTAAAAACCTCAATACTACCAGCACCTTACAACTTTCAACCGATCAAATTCTAGAAGCCAGCCCAGTGATGGCTCACACCTTGCTTTTACACCCCAAAGCAATCCCCAACTACACCATTTTAGAGCGCCTCGGTTCCGGTGCCAGCTCCATTGTCTACTTAGCCCAAGAGGATAAAACACAAGAAAAAGTAGTGCTAAAAGTACTCGACCCCGAGCGTGACAACGACCAGAATATGTTGGAGCGCTTTTTGGAAGAACACCGCATTATCTCCACCATTAAAACGCCACACATCGCCACCATCTACAAACAGGGCATTAACGATGATTTTTGTTACATCGCGATGGAGTATTTTCCCAACGGCAGTCTGCGCAGTAAAATCAGTCAGGGGCTAAAAAAAGGTCAGCGCCTCAGCTACCTCACTCAGATGATCAAAGCCCTGCACGCCATCCACAAACGCGGCATTATCCACCGCGACATCAAACCCGAAAACGTCATGTTACGCGCCGATGACAGCATTGCTCTGGTGGATTTTGGCATAGCCAAACAGTTGGATGTGGAAAGCGGTCTGACTCGCCAAGGGCAAATCTACGGCACCCCTCACTACATCAGCCCTGAACAGATCTCCGGCGGCAGTAAACCCGATGCACGCAGCGATCTTTACAGCCTCGGGGTGGTACTCTACGAAATGATCTCTGGTCAGCGCCCCTTTCAAGCCGACTCGCTACCCGCGCTCTTTTACCAACAAACCTGTGTTGTGCCGCCCTTTCTCAGAGACCCCCTTGATCCCATCATTCAAAGGCTGCTGAAAAAAGACCCTGAAGAACGCTTTCAAAATGCCCGCGAATTAATGACCGCTCTCGAAGCACACTGCACACTTTAAAAACACTCAAACCAAGGTCAGCGCGTATTGGCATAAGGCCGTCAAAATACCCTTTGAACGCTCATCAGCGGTACTCTGAAGCAAACCCTCCAGCTCAGACACATACGCCTTTACATCACCCAAACGCTGCTGTCGAAACTGCTGCCAAACGGCCTGTTCCTCAACATTCAGAGTCTGCAGGAAGTTTCGAGCACGGTAACGAAGCAGCAATTCCGGCAACCTCTTATCTTGAAAGCGACCTGTAAACCCCGCCAACGCTTCCGGTGCCACCTCGCGCAGTTGATCGGACAGAGCACGATCTTGGCGACTCAAAAAACCACCGCTGTACAACGTCAACTCAGGATCATCGTCCCCTTGACGAGCTTCATACTCTGGCGCGGCGTGTACCTGTTGAATCTTCTGCGCCAAACCCTCAGCGTGCAACAACCGCTGTCGATGCGCCTCACAGGCCGCCAGATCAAGCTGGAGACGCTGTTGCAAAGCAGGGTCTCGCACCACACTGCTGGGCGACAACACAGGGCATTTATTCAAATGCACGGTTTTCAGCGCAATGCGCTCAACGCCTTCTGGCAATTGATCTTGGCGGGTAAACAGCCTCTGCTGAATCTGTTCCACGGAAAGGGTTAACAAGGCGGCAGGATCTTGGCGCAGATCAAACACAATCACGCCATTATTATTCGTAGGGTGTTTGGCCAACGGCATCACCAAGGTGCTGCAACCGTACGCGGCAGGAAACATGCGCGAAGTGTGCAGCAACATCGGTTTTTGTTGCAGATCTAATAACCGCGCAACACTCTGTTTGTTGCGTTTTTCCAGCACGTAATCGTACAGTTTGGGCTGTTTTTGACGAATCAACTTAGCCAAACCAATTGTGGCATAAACATCGGAGAGCGCATCGTGCGCCGCCTCGTGAACAATGCCGTTAGCACGACTCAGCTCCTCCAGACGAAAGCTGACCGTGTCATCGTCACGCAACGGCCAATTGATTCCCTCAGGCCGCAGAGCGTAACAGAGCCGCACCATGTCGATGATGTCCCAACGAGAGCAGCCGTTTTGCCACTCACGGGCGTAGGGATCATAAAAATTACGGTACAAGGTAAACCGAGTCACTTCGTCATCAAAACGCAGGCTGTTGTAGCCCACCCCGCAGGTGCCTGCTTGCGACAGTTCGGTGTGAATTTGACCGATAAATTCCGCCTCACTCAGCCCCTTCTCCAGCGCCAACTGCGGCGTAATGCCAGTAATCAGGCAGGCTTCCGGCGAGGGCAAAAAATCATTGCTCGGGCGGCTGTAAATCACCAGCGGCTCCGAGATGATGTTCAACTCAGCATCGGTACGGATGCCAGCAAACTGCACCGCCCGATCCCGTTTGGGATCAACGCCGAAGGTCTCGTAATCGTGCCAATAAAAACTTTTTTGCATTGCCGTTACCAGTTCAGATCATCAGGCACTTGGTAATCCGCATAGGGATCATCCTCTTCCGGCAGCTCTTCATCGCAGTCCTGCATCACTACCTTCAATTTGCTGTCCAAACCCAGTAGCCGTTCGGCGGTTTGGCGTGAGACCACATGATGGCGCTCATCAAACACCACAATCGCCAACACGCCCCGCGCCAGTTGATCGTTCTGCTCAGCATTAACCGCCACCGTCTTGATCACTTTACCCAAAACAAAGTTATGCAGCAGCGGGGCTTTGTCACGATTTTTACGCCCACGGCGCAAAATGTCCCGCACCTGCGCTTTGAGCGCCTTTTTCTGCCGTATCATCTCCCGCTCACGATTCAGCGCTTGATCCTTGGCTTTTTTCGCCTCAATCGATTTTGTCCGCTGCGCCGCCGCTTGATCCACTTCGGTCTCTTTGCCTGCTTGTTTCTGTTTGCGCATCTGACCGGCTTTTTTACGCGCTTTGGCTTTGGAACGGTTTGCCTGATCTTTGCTCACCAAACCGGCACCCAACAGTTGATCTCGCAGTGAACCTGCCATTATTTTCTCCCCAAAAAAAGTCAATTAAAGCATACTATACCGACTCTCTCGCACAGCTCAAACCCGAGATCTTATCTCAACCACTTTGCTTGTTTGCGCCAGAGCCATTACAGTAACGCCTTTCCAATATTCAACAGTAAGACATCATCTTATGAGCCAACTCAAACTTTCTCAAACTCTGGTCGAGAGCATCAAACAGCAGCTAATCGACGTGGACATTCGCGCCCAGAACTCCGGCATCAGCGCCCAGTATCTGGCCGCCATTATGGGCATTTTGCTCGCCGATGTAGATACGAACCCCCAAGACCGTCAAGCACTGCTCAACGATCTGAGCCAGTTCAGCCAAGGGGTGATGGAAGATACGGTCAGCATCAAACTGGCCAACGAAGTCCAAGAGCCCAGCGATGAAGTGCAGGAGGTCGCCGTACCTACGTGGAATCCCAAACAGAGCATCGGTGATTAAACACCCGTTCCAATGGGTAACACAGCTGAGCTTATGCCTATTGCTCAGCGGCTGGCCTCTGCTCAGTCAGGGTCAACCGCTGGCTACAGTGGATCAAAACCCGCTGTTGCAGAGCTTTGCTTTGCCCACCCCTGCACCCTCACAACTGCTGGCCAAGGGTGAATACTCGCTGCAACTGCGCCACAACTGGAGCAACACACTCAATGTGGAGCGCAACAGCCACGAACGGTTGCTGATCGACAGCGAGAGCCAGCAAACGACGCTGCGTTTTGACTACGGCCTCAATTCCCACTGGAACCTCGCCCTCAGCCTGCGCTATCTCAAACTCAGCGCCGGTCAGTTGGACGCTTTTATCGACGATTTTCACGACCTGTTCGGCTTTCCACAGGGATCTCGTCCTTTTTACACCCACGATCAATTTCAACTTTTATATCAACGCGGCGGCATTGAAAGCGTGAACATCAGCGCCACTCAAAGCGGCGTGCAAGATCTGAGGGTGGCGATTGGCACGCCGTTACAACCGAGCCCCAAGCACCAAAGCGCCCTCTGGTTCGAGTTAAAGCTGCCGAGCAACCAAAGCGCTCTGTTTAATAACAACACCGTTTCACTCAGCTCGCAATGGAGCCAAAACAACCAATGGAATTCACACTGGCGCAGCCAACACAGTCTCGGATTACTTTGGCTCGAACAGGGCAATTTTTTATCAGAACTGCAAAATCGTTGGCTGCTCTTCGGCTCCAGCGGCCTCAGTTATCGTTATTCACCGCTGCTTGAGTTTACTTTACAACTGGATGGCCACAGTGCTCTGTTTAACAAAACCGACCTCACGTTTTTAGATTCCAGTGTGCAACTGGCGATGGGCGGCAGCCTCTACTTTTCAGCTAAACAGAGGTTAGATATTGCAGTGGTGGAAGACATTCAGGTGGGTGCTTCACCGGATGTTAATTTTCATCTGGCTTGGAACATAACAAATTAGTCTAAACCTACACTAAAGTACCGTCCTACAACCGACGAAGACCGCTTAAATTCAACGCTGCCGCCGTCGATAAATGTGCGCCTGCCCCTCTTGATACAGATAGGAATCATCAAAACCTTCAGCATCCAACACCTTTCCGACAATGATCAACGAGGTACGGACAAACTTTTTCGCCCGTACCTTGGCCACAATGTCTTTCAAGGTTCCCACCACCCGATCTTGATCCGGCCATGAAGTGCGATAACAGACCGCTACGGGGCAATCCTCGCCGTAATGCGGCAGCAGATCGGCGACGATTTTATGGATCCGCGTCACCCCCAGATGAATCACCAAGGTCGCGCCAGAACGGGCTAACTCCGGCAACCGCTCCCGTTCAGGAAAGGGCGTTTTGCCCTCATAACGGGTCATGATCACCGTCTGCGACACCCCCGAAAGAGTTAATTCTTTACCCAACCACGCCGCCGAGGCGGAAGCCGCCGTCACACCAGGAACGATTTCATACTCAATCTGCAAGGCGTGCAGACGGCGAATCTGCTCACCGATGGCACCGTAAATAGAGGGATCACCGCTGTGCAGACGCGCCACATCTTGCCCCTGCTGGTCGGCCTGCTGCATCAGCACAATCTGCTGATCCAGATTCAGCGGCGCACTGTCCACCACCTGCGCGCCACGCTGACGCGCCGCCGCTAAATTCTCTTCAGGAATCAGAGAACCGGCAAACAGCACCAAGGGAGCCACATCCACCAACCGCTGCCCTTTGAGGGTCATTAACTCCGGGTCACCAGGACCGGCTCCAATAAAATAGATCGTCATAATTTTTTTGCATACCCGCGTTTAGGGAAACACCCTGAAATTGAAATTTAAGGAAGCTGCTCCCGCAAAAATTCTGGAGCAAAATCAGCCCCATTACTCCATGACAAAGTATGCCCCTCTAGGGTAAATGACTTAAAAAAGGACACCTCTTTTAATGGCTCAAAAATTTCGCCATACAACTCAGGCAATAAATCAACTTCACCTTGCGCTCCATCATTGAAAGAGACCCAAATTTTGTAATCGTCGATGTATTTTGCTTTTTCAACGTGAAGAAACATAACAACTACTCCAATGGTTCAATTTTGGACAATGGCTTTCTCTCCATTGCCGATACCCAATTAGACCTCAACTCATCCTGATGCAGTACATACCAATCGAGAACCGCATTCAATGCTCTTCTTGGAAACTTTCCCGTGACAACCCCCGTTTCAATATCAACAGTAATTTCATACTCTCCATATTCAGCATGGAAATGTGCTGGGTAGTGCTCTCGAATGTACATCCGAATCACGATTCCGAGAAAGCGACTTATTTCTGGCATTTGCCTCTCCACACCTTCAATACCATTCCATTTATTCTCAATTCTTGCAACATCATAATTTTTTTGCATACCCGCGTGGTGTGTAGAGCCAGTGCTGCTCACCGTTGACAATGTGGCGCGATTCGCTGTTGCCCACCGACACCAAGGTCAGCATATCCACCTGTTTGGCATCCAACTCAGCCAAGGTGATGATCCGCACCTCCTGCTCAGGGCGCGTCAGTTGCCGCCCCAACAGCACAGGGGTCGTTTCAGGACGATGCTGCAATAAAATATCCCGCGCACGGTTCAACTGCCAATCGCGTTTTTTCGAAACCGGATTGTAAAACGAAATCACAAAATCCCCCAGCGCCGCACACTCGATGCGCTTTTCAATGGTCTGCCATGAGGTCAGCAAGTCCGACAACGACACCGTACAAAAATCATGACCCAACAGCGCCCCCACCAAACTGGAACCCGCCTGCATCGCCGAAATACCCGGGATCACCTCAATGGCCACCTGCAACCATTCGGGGTGATTCTGCTTACCCTGTAACTGCTGATCCAACAACTCAAACACCAACGTTGCCATCGCATAAATGCCAATGTCACCACTGGAGATCAGCGCCACAGTTTTGCCCTTGGCAGCCAAATCGAGCGCCAAACGGGCGCGCCCAATCTCTTCGCCCAGCGGCAAATCGTGATGAATTTTACCCGCCGACAGCTCCGCTAGCAGTTCCAGATAAAGACCATAAGCGACCCAATCGCTGCTTGAGGCCAAAGCCTGCTCCGCTTTTGGGGTCAAAAAATCACGATCCCCAGGCCCTGCGCTGACTAAAAATAATTTTCCCATTAATTGATCCTTTAAATCCATAGCCCAAAAATCAACTGTCATCCGATAAATACGCCCGTGCAATGGCACAGGTCGCCTGTGAATTTTTCTCTTTAGCCAGCACCAATTCCGCAGCGCCGCCACTGATCTGCTCTGCCGCCCACAACGCCGCCGACTCCGCTACCCCGTAAACCCCCACGGTCTGAAAAACATACTCCGAAGGGCGCTGTAACTGCGTCTCCATCTGCTGCAACTGCGCCACAGACCAAGTTCGAAACGGCAGAAAACAGCGTTCAGACAACTCAATCAAACCCACCTCATCGGCTTTAATATCCAGACTGTTCACACTCTCAACCTGCTCCATTTTCAGATTCAGACGCGCCAAACAGCTTGCCAGCAGGCTCTCTAAACTTGAAACAGGGCAACCGCGCTCACACCCCAAACCAACCGCGTAAACAGGGTGCAAATAAGGCGCAGCGGTGGTCAGTACCAACCGAGCACCCAACAGCAACGCCACCTCACGCCCCCACTCATTGGCACCGCCCTCATGTCCCGACACCAGCGGAACAACAAATTGCCCCTGTTCGTCCAGCACCAGCACCGGCGGATCAGAACGCTTGTCCACCAGCACCGAGGCCAGAGTCCGCACCGCAATGCCTGTGGCACAGATCAAAATCAACCGCTCACCGCGCTGAAACGCCCCGCGCACCTGCTCGCCAAAAGGCTGCGGTTTAAAGGCGCAGCGCACCTCTTCACCCGACCCAAGCCCTGCCGCCAGCTTCACAGCCAACACCCGACCGGCCTCGGTCAAAGAAACGATGCGAATCACTTTTTTAGCACCACAAACAGCGAGAAATAAGGCCCCGCCTTATTTTCCAGCTCCGCCAAATCACCCACAATGCGTTGCTCAGGCCGCCCGATCTGCTCCAGATACAACCCCTGATCAAACCGGCCACTCCGTTTCAGCAGCGCCAAAATTCGAGACCGCGCCTGACCCGCCTTGAGAATCACCACACTGTCGTGGGTCGCCAAGGCCTGCAACAATTCGGCATCGCTGTGGCGACCACTGACCACCACCAAGGATTGCTCCTGCTGAGTCAGAGGCCGTTGCAGCGCCGCCGCCGCCGCGTGCAACGATGAAATGCCCGCCACCACCTGACAACGATACCGCCCTTGCAAACGCTCCAGAAGATAATTAAACGAGCCAAAAAAGAGCGGATCCCCCTCACAAAGAAATACCACCGACTGAGCTGCATCCAACGCCTTCGCAATCAACGCAGACGCTGCATCGTAAACGGCGTTGGCCGCGTCTCGTTGCCGACTCATGGGGATCACAATCGGCAGACGTTGCTGAGAGCGTTTTGTCTCATCCAGCGCAAAACGAGCAATCTCTTTCGCCTGCGAGTGCCCCGCTTCGTTGCTCAAATAACAGAGCAGATCGGCGTTTTGAATCAGCCGCACCGCTTTTAACGTCAGCAATTCAGGATCACCCGGACCCACCCCCACACCGTAAAAACAACCCGTCATATTAATCTCAACTCAACTTCAGCCACTTAAACAACGTCACCGGCAACTGTGGCCGATACAACGTCTGCCCAGCCAACTCACTGCGCCGACTGACGGCAATCTGCATCGACTCCAGTTCCGCCTCCGGGTGCTTCCGGCCAAACTGCAACAACACCTGCTTGCTCTCTTCTGTCACCGCACTGGCGACCAAAAACCCACCTCGCGCCAGACGCGCCCAAGCCGTGTTTAAGATCTCCGCCAACGCGCCACCACTGCCGCCCACAAACACCTTGTCAGGATCGGGCAGATCGGCCAACACCGCTGGTGCCAACCCCACCACCACCTTCAGATTAGCAACCACCCCAAATTTAACCCGATTCTCGCGCAAACAGGCCAATCGCTCAGCGTGATGCTCAATGGCAAACAGCTCCCCCGCAGGGTTCCAAAACGCCCACTCCACCGCCACCCCACCGCAGCCAGCACCGATGTCCCACGCCCGCTCACCACGAGCCGGTTGCAGCAACGACAACACCGCCAAACGCACCTCTCGCTTGCTCAACAGACCCTGACCTGCTGAACCGTCGGTAACAAAATGACGATCCTCAATGCCCGGGAAAGTGGGCAAAAAATCACCCCGACCCGCCACCACAATCAAGCTGACATGCAAAGGAGCAAACTCAATCTCCTGCGCCAACAACTGCGCCACAGAAAAAGAACGCAGCCGCTGCTCAGGGTAGCCGATCATCTCACTGACCCAAACAGTGGAATCGCCAAAACCCGTTGCTTGGCACTGCTGCGCCAAATGCTGCGGCTGGCTCTGAGCGTCGCTCAAAATCAGCAGCCTCTGCCCCGCGTGCAGATGGCGGCGCAGATTGGCCAGAGGCCGACCGTGCAAAGAGACCACCTTCACCTCTTGCTGACTCAGATGCAGTTGATGACAAAGGGCTTGAATGCTGGAAAGCGCCGGATAAAAAACCAACTGATCGCGCTCAAAGTGACGGCTCAAAAAAGCCCCGATGCCGTAGTGCAACGGATCACCAGAAGCCAAAATCACCCCCTCCGGCTCACTCTGCAACAGAGCCAGCAGACGATCCAATTTCGGCAACACCCTTCGCTGCGGCGGCGCAATGCAGAGCGAATCCAATTGCCGCTCTGAGCCGATCACTTTGCCAGCCCCAGCCAACACCTGCTGTGCCGCCTGCGACAGCGACGGTGGCTGCTCAATGCCCAAACCAATAACGTGAATCACCCCGCCTTGTCCCCGTGCGCCACCCGCAGCAGTGCGTTCACCACCGCCACCGTCGCCGCACTGCCTCCCAAGCGCCCGAGCAAGGTGATGCACTCCACCCCCAAGGCCTCGTGCAACTGCCACAGCGCCGCTTTCGACTCCGCCGCACCGACAAACCCGACCGGCATGGCAATGATCAAAGCCGGACGCTCCGCCCCCTGTTGCAACTGCTCCAACAGACGAAACAGCGCCGTGGGAGCGTTGCCGATCAAAACCACACTGTCCGCCAGTTGAGGCTGCCAGAGAGACAAGGCCGCCATGGTGCGGGTCTCGCCACGGGCTTTTGCCCAACTCGCCACCTCGGGGTGATTGAGATAACAGAGCGGCGCGTGGTTAATCAGCCGCTTGGTCACCCCTTGTTTAACCATCTCCACATCACAGAGCAGCGGCGCATCAGCAACCAACGCCGCCAGCCCCGCCTCACAGGCCGCCGCACTGAAACGCAGCTCAGCGGCCACCTCGGGCATTCCCATGCTGTGAACCACCCGTTTGGCCACCTCTTTTTGCACTGG
>JAUZRS010000027.1 GCA_030950195.1 Gammaproteobacteria bacterium
GTGATAAACGCCCTGTTCTTGCTGCCAATCCTGTTGATGGTATTGATAAGCTTGCATTGAGCCAAGACGATTAATTTTGATCTGCTCTAAGTCATCGAAGAAATAACGCCCAAACTCAAAGGTGGCCAGCAGTGCTGCTCGGCTGCTCCAGCCGTCATCAATAGGCAGTTGTTTTAGCTGTTGCAAGCGGCGCTTGGCGGAGCTGCCCTCTTTGCTGGCAATGTGCCAACCCCACTCACCAAAGGAGGGAATGTTGTGGTGGTAGGCTTGAACGTGTTTGAAACCGGCGTGTTTAATGGTCTTGCCAATGCTCAAAAAGGTGTTGCGTGCGTGGTAGGGTGAGGTGGATTGCACCACCATTGCACCGTCTCCTGCTAGCAACAAGTTGAGTTTGTGATAAAAGCGGCTGGAGTAGAGTTTGTTCAGATCGGGGTGGCTGGGATCGGGCAGATCCACAATGATGCTGTCAAACCTGCGTTGCTGCTGGATCAGATCATCGACGTTTAAAAAGGCATCACCGAACTGTACAGTCACACGTGGATCGGCAAAGGCGTTGTGGTTCATTGCCAGTAGGCGTTGATTGACCTGTTTGCCTTGAATGATCAAAGGTGCGGAGAAGAGCCGCACCAGAGTGGGGTCGAGATCCAGCAGCGTTACGTGTTGAGGCTGCCAGCGCAGCACGTCTCGCAGCGCCAAACCGTCGCCGCCACCGATGATCAAAATGCGCTCCTGACGTGCCGATGCTGCCAGCGTTGGGGCGGTGAGTAGGGCGTGGTAGAGGTGCTCGTCGTTGCTGGCAAACTGGGTACGACCGTTGATGTAGAAGGTCAGTACCGCAGGTTGATTGGCACCGATGTGGCGTTCGGTAATGGTGAGGCGTTGATAATGGGTGTTGAGGCGATAGACCACTTTGTCCCGATAGAGCATCTCCTCCATTTGAGCGTCCCATTGATCGCCAAACAGAGCGATGCTCAACACCAGCAGGGCGGTTAAGCCGTGCGCCAGCAGCAGAGGCCAGCGGCTGGCGATGTGCTGGCGGAAGATAAACAGAAACAGCAGGCCCATGATCAAGTTGGCACTGGCGGTCAGAGCAGCGGCGTAGGAGATCTCCATCGTTAGCATCAAACCGACCCAGAGCGCCGCACCGATGCCCGCACCAAGGTAATCCATGCCGTAGATGGAGCCGGTGTTGTGGGTCAGGTGTTGGCTGTAGAGCGCTTGGCGCACCCGCGCCATCAGTGGAATTTCCATGCCGATCAAAAAGCCCAACAGAGCGGCCATTAAATAGGGGCTGATGGCGGCGACCTGTTCGCTGAACTGCATCAGCCCTCCATCTAGGAGCAGATCTGGTGGCAGAGCGAAGGTCTCAGATAAAATTTGTGGCAGGCGGGTGCTAAAGGCAAACAGCAGGGCGATGATCAGCACCGCCGAGGAGCCGAGCAGTGCTACGATCAGCTCCAGCCAAGCAAAACCGCTGAAGGGGTTTTTGATCAATCGAGCGGTAAAAGCCCCCACACCCATGGAGACGATCATAATGCCGATAATGGCGTAGATGGCGCTTTCAACGCTGCCCAGCACGCGGCCAGCGTAGTGGGAGAGCAGGTATTCGTAGATCAGGCCGCAACCGGCCAGCACCATCATAATGGAGAAGATGGCCAGATCGTACAGCAGCAGGGATTTGGGT
>JAUZRS010000270.1 GCA_030950195.1 Gammaproteobacteria bacterium
AGGTCACGGTGAGTCGTCTCACGCCGAGCAAAGCCCCTGCAGGGGTCAGCAGCTCCTTCTCTTTGGACAAATTGCCGCTGCTGGTGGAGCCTGAACGCTGTAAACCCTCTTCGAGTTATTGGGTGAAAGAAGCGGGTTGGCGGCGTTATCTGGAGGGCAAAGTACCTCAGGCTGATGAGCTGATTAAAACCGACGCGCTGTGGAAAATGCAAGAGCGTACCGGCATTGCGCTGGATGGGCAAAGGGGGGCGGTGAAAGAGGGGCATCTTTTTACCGTGCAAGGGGTGGCTTTTGCAAAAGACGTTGGTTTTTTGCTGGCGACTTCTGGAGTGAAGGTCAGCAGCAGCCATCTGCGTTTTGGCGGCGATGGTCGTGGGGCTGAATTAACGGCGGAGGTGGATTTTGCTTCGCCGTTGCCTGATTACAAAAAAATGCTGCGGGATAAGCGGTGTCGTGTGGTGTTGACCTCGCCTGGTTTGTTTGCTCATGGCTGGCGTTTGCCCGGCATGGCGGAGGATGGCGCGTTTGAGCTGCGCGGGGTGAAAGGCACGGTCTGTTCGGCGGCGCTTTCTCGTTCTGAGGTGGTTTCTGGTTGGGATCTGGCCAAGGGTTGCCCAAAAACAGCCTTGAGATCAGCGGGCATCGGCAGCGTCTATTGGTTGGAAAATTTAGAGGCGACCCCAGAGGCGTTGACGGAGCTGCTTCAGCAGGGTCTTTGGGATGAAAAAGTGGATTTAGCACGTCAAGCCGAGGGCTTTAATCGGTTCCAATTTGCGATTTATGAAGGAAAAAAATAATGTTTGAAAAAAAAGCGGTGCTGTTTCTTTATTCGGTGAGTCCAGTTCACATGGGCGCGGGTACGGCAACAGGGGTGATTGATAGCCCCATTCAACGAGAACGTCACAGCAACCACCCCAGCTTTGCCGGTTCGGGGATTAAGGGGGCGTTGCGCCACGGTTTCGAGGCGTTGGGTGGTGATTCGACGTTGATCAAGACGCTCTTTGGGCCAGAACCTGAACCTAGTAGTGGTGATCTTCATGCAGGGGCGTTGAGTTTTGGTGACGCGCAGTTGGTGGCGTTTCCGGTGCGCAGTTTGCGCGGCGGTTTTGTTTACATCACCTCGCCACAGGCTCTTGCACGAGCGCAACGGCTGTTGGCCTTGACGGGTAATGCGGTTAAGTGGACGATTCCCGAGGTTGATGTGGGAAAGTGTCTGGTGCTGAATGAGACGTTGTTGAATGAGGATAAAAAACTGCATTTGGAAGCCTTTGAATATGAGCAAAAGGCTGAGCAAAAGGCTGAGCAAGATGGGTTAAAGGCTGAGCAAGATGGGTTAAAGGCTGAGCAAGATGGGTTAAAGGCTGAGCAAGATGGGTTAAAGGCTTTAGCGGAAAATTTAGCTGATCGCGCCTTACCAAAGAGTGATGAGTTTCAATTTTTCCGTGAAAAATTAGGCCAAGATTTGGTGGTGCTGAGCGATACGGATTTTGACTATTTTGTGGAAAACGCCACGGTGATTGAGCCGCACGTTCGCATTGATCCCAAGACGGGCAGTGCTAAAGATGGCGGGCTGTTTTACACTGAAAATTTGCCGCCAGAGTCGCTGTTGATTGCGCCGTTGTTGGCGAGTCAAAGCCGTTCTGATGAGGCGATGAGCGCAGAAAATGTTTATCTGACAATGAGAAATATTCTGGGTTGTGAGAAAGGTCGCTTGGTGCAGTTGGGTGGTGATGCCACTACGGGACGGGGTTTGGTCGTGGTTCGAGTCGAGGAGGTTTAAGACGATGGGCAGATACAAGAAAAACGTACCGCCTAAAATAAAACCGGCGGTGAAGGTGAGTCAGCGTGTACCGGCAAAATCAGCGCCTAAGCAGCAGACCTTGGAGCAGACCTTGGAGCAGAAACGTGCTGAGCACGCTTGGACTAAATCGGCAGAGGGGGTGGCGCTGCATGGTAAGGATTACGTCAACAGTGTTAAGGGGTTACCTGCACTGATTATGAACAGCGGTTTAATGCAGACCTTGGCCTTTTTGCAGCAAAAAGGCGGGCGGCATGAACTGTTGTCTCTGCATCTGCGCCAGTGGTTAAAGTTACAGTACGGAACGTCTGAGGCGTTTGAGGCGTTTATGCAGCAGTTGTTTGAGGCCACACCACAGCAGTTTCAAAGCTACAACCGTGAGGCCTATGCGTGGTTGCGCTGGTTGCGGCAGATGGCGGCGGCTCGTCTGGGTGATGATAAGGATTCGAGTCATGAATAAGGGATTGGCGGCAGTACCGCAGTATTTGGGTGATCAATTTCAGACGGCTTCGCCTGGGATGCGCTTTGGGTATTATCTGCCCCTGTGGATGGAGGGGAGCTTTAAGCGGTTGGAGGATAAAACCGACGCGCTAAAAAAAGCCTGTGCCTTTACCGAGGGCGATAAACAGCATGTGAAGAGGCTGGTGGAGCGACAAGCGGCGATGGCAGAGATGCTGTCGGCGGAGCGTTTGTGTCGGTTGGAGGCGAAATCAACCGCGCCTTTTTCCACTGGCTTAGGCAATGAACACCCACTGGAAAATGGCTTTGCCTTTCTGAACCCGTACGGTCTGCCCTATTTGGCAGGCAGTGGGGTGAAGGGGGTGCTGCGTCAAGCGGCGCGGGAGCTGGCGGGGCTGGGTGAGTATGAATGGGATATTGATTCAAAGTGGGATCAGGCCCGTATGGATGCCTTGTTTGGCAAAGAGGACAGCAACAATGCCCAGCGTGGTGCCTTGCAGTTTTGGGATGTGATTCCTGAAATGGGGCGTTTGCAGGTGGAGGTGATGACTCCGCATCAGGGGCATTATTATAAAGATGCTGATCAGCCTCATGATTCGGGACAGCCGATTCCGATTAACTTTGTGACCGTACCCGCAAAGACGGATTTTGTGTTTCATGTGGTCTGTGATGAGACGTTGTTGCACCGTGTTACCCCGTGCCTGTTACAGGAGTGGCAGACTTTGCTGGAAGAGGCGTTTGAACATGCTTTTGAGTGGCTGGGATTTGGCGCGAAAACGGCGGTGGGTTATGGGGCGATGGAGTGGGATCGGGTTGCGCATGGGGAGGAGAAAGAGAAGCATCGACAGGAGGTGGAGGAGTCAGCTCATTTGGCGACGTTATCGCCTGTGGAACGTGATATTGAGGGGGTGTGTAAAAAGCACAAGGGGAACAACCCTGCTTCAGCGTTGCTGAAAAAGCTGGACGCGGGAGAGTGGCAAAGCCCAGAGGATCAGCGACTTGTTGCAGAAAAAATTCGTTCTCTTTGGCAAGCTGAAAAAAAGTGGAACCCCGATTTTTCGGGAACAAACAAAGCCAAAGTAAAGCAGAAAAAGCACTGTGAGACAGTATTGAATTACCTTGATGGGTAAGGAATTTATTTGATCGGCGCACTGCCCTTTGGTTAGTGCGCCTTACGCTCT
>JAUZRS010000271.1 GCA_030950195.1 Gammaproteobacteria bacterium
CCGTCATGGAAATAGGGCGCTGAGAGTTCGATGTCTCTGAGGGTGGGGGTTTTAAAGGCGCGTTTTAATATCTTCACTTTGCGCTGGGTGTAGCGGCCTAGGTCATCGCCTTTTAAGCCGATGTTATGAAAACCATCATCGACAAAGTTAGGCGCAGAGTGGCAGACCTCGCAGTTGCCTTTTTTGGGATCAACAAACAGTTTAAAGCCTGCCACTTGTTGGCTGTTGAGGGCTTGAGGGTCACCGTGAACCCAGCGATCAAAAGGCGAGTCGTTGCTGATAATGGTGCGTTCAAATGAGGCGATGGCTTTGGCAATGGTGTCGCGGTTAATGCCTTGTCCTGGGTAGGCCTGTTTGAAGGCGTTGGTGTAGCCTTTACTGCTGGCTAAAAAATGCAGTGTTGCTTCGAAGTTAGTGTGCATTTCAGCGGCGGTGTCCATTGGGCCAGTGGCTTGATCTTCGAGGTCTTTTTTGCGTCCATCCCACATCTGAATAAAATTATGCGCGGTATTGGTGACCACAGGCGATGCTCTGCCAAGGCGTGAACCGTTAATGCCAACGCCTTTTTTTAAGCCATCTGACCAGCCCAGCATGGGGTTGTGGCAGGTGGCGCAGGAGATGGTGCCGTTGCGGCTTAAACGGGGGTCAAAAAAGAGCATTTTTCCCAATTTTGAGCGTTCTTTTGTCCAGCTGTTTTCTGTTGGTTCGGGGGCTTTTTCTGGCAATAGCCATTTTTGCAGAGAAGGATGGCCTGCTTCAAAAACCAAATCCGAGGTGGTGGCTAAGCTGAGGGGTGAGAACAGTGCTGTTGCCATTAAAATGGCCGTGTTTGCGGTTGTTTTAAATACAGTATTCACAAGTGTTTACCTGCTTTGAGTGAAGTGAAAGTGGTGTGGTTTAATGGATAACTTGGGGCTAGCTGCGTATGCTTTTTAAAAACAAGATAATCGAATCTATTTCGGTGCTGTTGAGGTCTTTGCCCCACGGTGGCATCCGCGATGAGCGCCCCATCGCTTGGCCGCCTTTGCTGATGATGTTTTTTAAGTACGCATCGGGTGCTCG
The DNA here is from genome assembly GCA_030950195.1 of Gammaproteobacteria bacterium. GTDB lineage: Bacteria > Pseudomonadota > Gammaproteobacteria > JAUZRS01 > JAUZRS01 > JAUZRS01. The sequence goes on from JAUZRS010000271.1 coordinate 1,063, forward strand.
ACTCAGAGTTAAATTAAACGGCGGTGGGTTTTTGATGATTTTTGCCATGCGACCTTTGCCGTCGGCTTTTTTTCCATGACAGAGGGTGCAGCGTCCGGCAAACAGGGTTTTTCCGAGCTGTTGGCTGGGTATGTGGGCTTGTTCTCTGGCGCGCAATAAGCTGACGGTTTGGGGTGTTTTGGTACGCAATTGAAAAATCAATTCAGCCACGGCGTTTATTTCAAAGGGGCTTAACTCATCTTTCCATGAGGGCATTTCTGCACTGATGTCGGGGTGCAGACTGCCCAGTGCCACCACGTGTTTGATCTCATCTTGACTCTGTGTGCGTTGTTGATTCTGTTTCAATAAATTGGTGTTGGGGTACTGTTTTAGGCTCAGTGGCAAAACGCCGTCGCCTAAGCCGAAGGAGCCGTGGCATAAAGCGCAGCGTTCTTGAAAGACCTTGATACCACACTCTATGTCCTTATTTGATGTGTCGCAGGCTGAGAAAGCCGTCGAGCTATAGAATAGGGTGATAAAAAATATGTTTTTTATAAAAAAATTCATGCTGTTCCTCACTTATTTTTTTACATTTATTTTCATGTACATTTTCGGATGAATGGCACACTCAACTTCCACCGTGCCAGGCTTGAAAAACACGATTTTTTTGGTGTCGCCTTGTTTGTAAGAACCTAGGTCAAATGACTTGATTTCTGACAGGCTGAACACATTATGAAAGAAGGGGTCTTTGTTGGGGAAGCTGACGGTGTCACCGGCTTTGATGGTTAATTCATCTTTGGTAAAGGATTTATTTTTTTGCCCAACTTCAAATTCCTTGGCCTGGGTAACACCCATTAAGGAACTGAGCAAGAATGTGGCGAGTATGGCTGATAGTAATTTCTTCATGGTCGATCTCGGTTATGGAAAAAGTTAGACATTGAACTGCACCACGGCGTTATTTAACACTTTGGTGGCAGAGTCCAGTTGATTGCTTAGGCAGAATAATTTTTCAGATTGCCGTCTATTTTGTGTGTTGTATTCAACCAGTGTGGTGACCGTACCGTTGGTTAAGGTACTGGTTTTCAGTTGGGAGCTCATAATCTGGGATATGTCTGCTAAGGCGGTGGATATTTGATCGGCGTTGTCTTTATTGGTTTTTATGTTCACCGAAACTTTTTTCAGCTGATCGATATTACGGTCGGCTTTTTCAGAGGCGTTTTTCATAGACTTGACGGTTTGATTGACGCTCTCTTTTACATCCTCAATCAGAGAGGAGATCTCTTCTACTGCACTGGAAGTGTGACTGGCCAGCGTTCTCACTTCTTCGGCGACCACAGCAAAACCACGCCCTTGTTCACCGGCTCGGGCTGCTTCAATGGCGGCATTCAAAGCCAGTAGATTGGTTTGTGAGGAGATACTGTTAATGGTGTTGGTGATGCCGCTGATGCGGTCGGCAATGTCCACCAGTTTTTCACTGCGTGCAGTGGCTGATTGCATGTCGGTTTGAAACAGTTGAAAATCATTCACCGACTGATTTATTAAAGCAAATGAACGATGAGCCAGTTCGCTGGCGGATGTGGCACGTTGATTGGCTTTTGATATTTTATCGGCAGCGGCGCTGCTGGAGCTGGTGACTTGATGGGTGTTTTTATTGATCTCTTCAACACCTCGGTTTAATTGTTGGCTGATATGGGAGAGTTGTTGTGCATCGCCGTTCATCTGTTCGGCATCGCTGTTAACCGAGTGGGAGGCCAAACGAATGTCGGCGACGGTGCTGCGTAGGGTTTCGACAGTGGAGCGAATGCTTTTTAGGGTCATGCCAATTTCATCTGAGCCCAGTTCGTCGATATCAATATTTTGGGTTAAGTCGCCTTTGGCGATGGCGTGCATGGTTTGTTCAATTTTTCGCAGTGGTTCGCACATCATGCGAATACTGAAAAACGCAATGAACATGCCAAGCGCGACACCAAATAGGTTCAAGCCTGCCAGAATTTTTAGGGTGTTTTCCAGCTTCTTTTTAGAATGGTGAGTTTTATCGGCCAGTGATTTTTTGGCGGAGTGAATGCTGGCGTCGCTGAGGTTTTGAATCTGAGTTAAAATAGGTTGGATACTGAAGATGGTGCTGAGTGCTGCCGTATCTCGGTTTTGACGCCCCAAACGGATGATTTTCAAGCGTTCAGAGCGAATGGAGTCAACTTGTTCTAGTAGTTTTTTGCTGTTGGCATCGTGAGGTAGGTTGGCCAATGCTTCATCCAGATACGCACCGGCTCGAATGGAAGCCACCGCTGAGGCGCGAATCTGTTGCGGTTCATTTTTAGCAATCAGAGCTTGCAGTGCCAGATCCATTTTTAAAATAGCGATTTTTACGTTATTGGCCAGATTAACCTGTTGCGAGCTGCTGTGAATGGCGACTTCGATGTTATTGACTTTTTGGGTTATGTTGTACGTGCCCGCGACTAAAATAATCGTCATGCCGGATAAAAAAAGTCCGGCAGCCAGATAAATTTTGCTGCTGAGAGTGTAGTTTTTTGTCAGATTAATAAGGCGTTTCATGGGGCTGTCTTTGTTGAACTTAATGTATTAATCGGCACTTCAATCGAATGTTTGAGTGAAAGAGTAAATGTGCTAATGCAACTGCAACTGATCGACAGTCACTGCCATTTAGATGACCCTCATTTTGATGTTGATCGTCGTGCGGTGTTGCTGCGTGCCACTCAGGCTGGCGTAGTGGCGCAGCTGCTGCCTGCGGTTTCGGCTGCGCGTTGGCCGGTTTTAAAAGATGTGTTGGCCTTGTCTGATGGCTTGTACGCGGCTTACGGACTGCATCCGATGTTTATTGATCAGCATAAAGAGGCGCATCTGGATCAATTGCAACACTGGTTGGCGCACGAGAAGCCGGTGGCGGTGGGTGAGTGTGGGCTGGATTTTTTTATTAAAGGGTTGGATCAAACGGCGCAGCTGCACTTTTTTCATCAGCAGTTGGATCTGGCGGTGCAGTTTAATTTGCCGGTGGTGATTCATGCGCGCAAATCGGTGGATCAGGTGTTGCGGGCGCTGCGCCAGCGCCCCACGTTGACCGGGGTGTGCCACTGTTTTTCCGGCAGTGAACAGCAGGCGAAACAGCTGATCGAGCGGGGCTTTAAACTCGGTTTTGGTGGTCCGATTACCTACCCGAGGGCATTAAAACTGCGGCGCTTGGTGATGCAGTTGCCTTTAGAGGTGCTGTTGCTGGAGTCTGATGCACCGGATCAACCGGATCAGACCCATTGGGGAGAGCGTAATGAACCGGCTTATTTGAGTCAGGTAGTGCAAACAGTGGCAGAATTGCGCGGCATTGAACAAGCGCAGGTGGCGAGTGTGACAACAAACAGCGCACGTCAGCTGTTTCAATTTTAAGTGAGAATAAATATGAGTGAAGCACTGCAACGTACCGAGCTGCTGATTGGCAGTGAAGGTTTGGCAAAACTGGCGAAGGCGCGGGTGATGGTGGTGGGTTTGGGCGGGGTGGGTGGTTTTGCTGCTGAGGCGATTGCGCGGGCGGGCGTAGGCCAGATGACCCTTGTTGATCACGACACGGTGGCGGAGTCCAATCTGAATCGGCAACTGTTGGCACTGCACTCCACTTTAGGGAAATCCAAAGTCGAGGTGATGGCCGAACGTCTGCGGGACATTAACCCTGAATTGGATTTAAGTGTGCAGGATCTGTTTATTCGCCCTGAGAATATTGTGGAGTTGTTGCAAGGGTCAAAAACCAATGTGGTGATTGATTGCATTGACAGCATTCATTGCAAAGCGGATCTGGTCTGGCAGTGTCAGCAGCAGGGCATTGCGGTTTTTTCAGCAATGGGAGCAGGGGGACGTTTGGATGCCAGTAAAGTGAAATTAAGCACTTTGGCAGAAACCGACGTTTGTCCCTTGGCGCGGGAGATGCGTCGGCGCTTGCGGCGTTTGGGAGCGGATCTGAATTATCCCGTGGTGTTCAGTGATGAGCTGCCGAAAAAGGGCAGCGAACATCAGCCGGTGGAGGGTGGTCGTGCCCGTTCGGTGAACGGTACTGTTTCGTTTTTACCGGCGATGTTGGGGTTGATGCTGGCCTCGGCGGTGGTCAATAGAGTGTTGGCTTGAATTGCTGATGTTAGGCAAAATCCGCCAGCAAAGCACTGTGTTGATTGCTCTTTAATTCAACCCGCCCAGGGTAGTTTTCATGCTCGATACCGGCATAAAGAGCCGCGCCTTGTTTCAGTGCTGAAATCATCTCGGCACTGAATTCAAAGCGGACAAAATGCACCGCTGAGGTTTTTTCATCGGTGCTGCGTTCCAGATCTTCATTGGCAATCGCGTTGATCGGATCAAAACCTTCAACCTGCATGTAAAGGGTGTGTTCCACACCAACTAAGCTGGCCAAGGCTTTTTTGCGCTCTTCAATCTGCGAATATTCGAGCATAAAGGTGGCTTTTAGATTGCCGCCGTCGGGCACCAGATCGTTGTAGACATCCAGTTCATCTTGGATGGCATCGGCTTCAAACAGGCGTTCGATGCGCAGCATCTCCTGCACTTGGTATTTCATTGTCAGGTTGTCTTCAAAATAGAGACCGGCGTGCTCGCCGATTTCAATGTGACGATTTTTTTTGTGCTCCATCACCGTGGCGCGAAACTCGGGACGAATCCGCGAGTACTGCTCCAGACTGTAGAGGTCGCTGTGGCTGAGTTTGCTCATAATGTTTTTCCTAAATTCAGATGTCGTACGCTTTGCGTAGCAGACTCATGGGGTGTTCGGTGACACTGCCGTCGTTCAGCGCGTGTTCGATGTGGTGGCCTGCCATTGGGCAATCGCTGCCGTAGTGATCTGCCTCGGCGCGCTTGACTTGATTGACCACCGGTTTGACAATTTTCATTGCCGAATCGTAAAACTCTTTTTTCACCGCGTAGGTGCCATCGTGACCAGAACAACGGGCGATGGTGGTGATGGTGGTGTCGGGGATCAGCGCCAGCACTTGCTGGGTTTTCGCGCCGACGTTTTGCACCCGCTGGTGACAGGCGGCGTGGTAGGCCACTTTGCCCAGTGGGGTTTTAAAGTCGGTGTTGAGCAGGCCGGCTTTGGAGCGGTGCATCAGATATTCAAAGGGGTCGTAGATGGCGCGTCCGACTTTTTGCACTTCGGCATCGTCGGGGAACATCAACGGCAGCTCTTGTTTGAACATCAGCGCACATGAGGGTACGGGAGCGATGATGTCCCAGCCTTCGTCCACCAGTTTGGCCAGTTGCGGAATGTTGGCCTCTTTGGCGGCCTGCACCGCTTCAAGGTCGCCCAGCTCCAGCTTGGGCATTCCGCAGCACTGCTCTTTTTTCGCCAGCGTCACGGGGATGCCGTTGTGCTCAAACACCGCCAGCAGATCTTCGCCGATTTTGGGTTCGTTGCGGTTGCCGTAGCAGGTGGCAAACAGCGCCACTTTGCCGGTGGTGTTGCCAGCGGGAGTACCTGCGGCCTGTTTGTCGATCAGGTGCGAAAGGCGTTTGCGCAGCGGCTTGCTGTGGTATTCGGGTAGACGGGCTTCTTCGTGTACCTCCAGCACCGATTGCAACAGTTTGCGTGTTGGTTTGGCACGGTTGGCGGCATTCACAAGACCCGCAATAACGGGGATGCCAGCCAGTTTGCCGACGGTGTCGGTGCTGGTAAGAATTTTGTCGCGGGTTTTCACCTCGCCTTGTTTAAATTTAACCGCCTTGGCGCGCAGCATCAAATGAGGGAAATCAATATTCCATTCGTGTGGTGGCGTGTAGGGGCATTTGGTCATGTAACAGAGGTCACAGAGATAGCAGTGATCCACCACCTTCCAGTAGTCTTTTTTGGCAACGCCATCGACTTCAAAGGTCTCTGATTCATCGACTAAATCAAACAGAGTGGGAAACGATTGGCACAGGCTGACGCAACGACGACAGCCGTGGCAGAGGTCAAACACCCGTTCTAGCTCGTTAAAAAGGGAGCCTTCGTTGTAGAAGTCGGGGTTATTCCAATCGAGGGGGTGGCGAGTGGGGGCTTCGAGATTGCCTTCGCGGGCGGCCATAATCTATCTCCAAATTGATCAAAACCGACCAGAGCAGGCTCCGGTCGGGGCAACGCTTTATTCCATTTCGTTCAGAGCTTTCTGATAACGATTGGCGTGTGAACGTTCCGCTTTTGCTAAGGTTTCAAACCAATCAGCAACTTCGTCAAAACCTTCGTTACGCGCGTCTTTGGCCATACCAGGGTACATGTCGGTGTACTCGTGGGTTTCACCGGCAACGGCGCATTTCAGGTTGTCGCCAGTCGGACCAAAGGGCAGGCCAGTAGCGGGATCGCCGGTCTGCTCTAAGTATTCCAAATGACCGTGTGCATGGCCGGTTTCACCTTCAGCGGTGGAACGGAACAGGGCAGCGATGTCGTTGTAACCTTCGATGTCTGCTTTTCCTGCGAAGTAGAGGTAACGGCGGTTTGCTTGGGATTCTCCAGAGAATGCGTCTTTCAAGTGTTGCTCAGTCTTGCTGCCTTTTAAGTCCATCGTAGGATACCTTCTTGGTGGTTTAAATAGGGCCCACAGAGGCCACGGATAAAAGTTTAGACTAGTTCTAAACTGCTGTATAGCCACTTTTGTTTATTTGTTGCATCAGTGAACTATAGATAGGGTGTTAGCCACTTATCAAGGATGGGTCATATTATGTTTTTTTCCAGTACGGTCAGTTTTTTGAGTGCCGCTGTTTTAATTCCTGTTGGGCTCTATGCGATCAATCGCGCTTCTGATTGGGACAAGCGTTACATGGCTTTGGCGGGTTTGCCGTTGGTGTTTGGTATTCAGCAGGCGCTGGAGGGGCAGATCTGGTTGGAGTTGGCGCTAGGGCCCTTATTGGAGCCGACCACTGCGGTCTACGGTTATCTGTTTTTCTCTCATCTGTTTTGGTTGTTTTGGATTCCCCATGCGGTTTATCAACTAGAGACCGATTTTGCTCGTCGTGAGGAGTTTCTCTTGCTGTCGTTATTGGGTTTGTTGTTTGGTTTGTCGCTCTACATGCCGATGTTTTTGCGTGACGATTGGTTACAAGTGATGGTGGTTGAGGGCAACATCGTCTATCAGACGCAGTTGCTTTATGATGCCTATTTTTCCCAGCTGTGGGTCTATGCCATCTACTGTGCGATTGTCTTGTTGCCCCTACTGGGAGCCAGTGATCGAGAGGTCAAACGTTTTGGTTACATGGTGACCGGTGCGGCTCTGTTTGTTTTGTTGGCGTACAATTACGCTCTCATTTCCCTTTGGGGATTTTTAGTGGCGCTGCTCTCTCTTTATGTGGCGCGCATTGTTTATGGTGAAGCTGCAGAGCAGGAGGCATTGCCTTCTCGATAGGGTGTGCTGATTGTTGGATCTGAGTCTGTGGGGTCTGTTTGGCAGTGCGTTTATCTCTTCGACCCTCTTTCCTGGTGGTTCTGAGGCGTTGCTGTTGCTGTTGCTCAGCAACGGCTATTCAGCCTCAAGCCTGTTGCTGGTGGCGACGCTGGGCAATACCCTCGGTGGTGTGAGTTCTTGGTTGCTGGGTCATTGGATCAGTCGGGGTTACGGCACACGCCAGTTGAGCGATTCGCAGCAACGGGCGTGTCAGCGTTTGCAAAAGCACGGTGCGCCTCTGCTGCTGCTTTCTTGGTTGCCGCTGGTAGGGGATCCTCTTTGCCTTGCAGCGGGTTGGCTGCGCATTCCCTTTTTTTCTTCTCTGTTGGCGATTTTGCTTGGTAAAGCGGCGCGTTATGCGGTTCTGTTATGGCTTTTTGGCTAAGAGGGTTTTATGAATTGAAAGAGTTTTAACTGTTGTCCCCTGTAAAAGTGCGTTAGCCTTGCGAGCGGAAGTCCCTTTAGGACAAACGTAGGGAAGGTATTCGGCAGACACGCCAATTGAGACGCTGGAAGCGGTCATTAAAACGCAACAGAAGACAACATTATGCTGAGTCAGCAATTGGCCTCTATGGCACAGACGGTGATTGATCGGCCACGGTTAGAATCCGTGTTAGGCCGCCTCCTCAGTCACCAGCGTTATCACTCCTCTCCGGGATCTGAGTTGAAAATTCGAGCTTGGCAGCAGAGGGAGAGGTTCTATTTTTTGCTTGAAAGTCACGCTTGGGATCATGAGTTGGTATTACAAAAGATTAAATCATCCATTGAAGTTGAGGGCGGCACGTTCTCTGTGGAGTCCTGCAAAGCCGGTGTGACGCGGTTGTCATTTTGGCTGCCGATGACGGCGTTGTTGGCCGCTTAGGTGTTTAACTTCACTGCGGCACTGCCGCTGTCGCTCTACATCCACATTCCGTGGTGTCTGCAAAAATGCCCCTATTGTGATTTCAACTCACACGCAGCGCCTAAGGCGTTGCCCGAAAAGGAGTATGTGGATGCCTTGATTGCGGATTTAAGCCGCGATCTGCCCGATGTGTGGGGGCGCTCTTTGGAAAGCATTTTTATCGGCGGCGGCACACCGAGCCTGTTCTCTCCTGAAGCCTTGGATCGTCTGCTGAGCCAAGTGCGTGCCTTGCTCAACCCACGCAGTGGTATGGAGGTGACGATGGAGGCCAACCCGGGTACCTTTGAGCAGGCTAAGTTTGCCGAGTTTCACGACTTGGGCATCAATCGCCTCTCCATTGGGGTGCAGAGTTTTAATGATCAAATGCTGCAAAAGCTGGGGCGGGTTCACGACGGTCGTGAGGCGTTGCGAGCGGCGGAGATCGCTTATAAAGCCGGTTTTGAGAACGTGAATTTGGATCTGATGTTTGGTCTGCCCGGACAGACGGAGCAGATGGCGTTAGCCGATGTGCAGCAGGCCCTCTCGTTGCAACCGCAGCACATCTCTTATTATCAATTGACCCTTGAACCCAATACCGCCTTTGCCGCTCGACCACCGACCTTGCCGCCCGATGAACGCATCTGGAACATGCAGGAGCGCGGCATTGAGACGTTGCAGACGGCGGGTTACGGCGGTTATGAGGTTTCGGCTTACGCGCAAGAGGGGCGGCAGTGCGCGCACAACCTCAATTATTGGCAGTTTGGCGATTATCTCGGCATTGGTGCTGGCGCGCACGGCAAGTTGACCTTGCCAGGTGAGGATCGCGTTTTACGTCGTTGGAAACAGCGCCAGCCCGCGCAGTACATGGCGGATCATGCGGCTGGTTTCGTTTCGGGCGAGGAAAATTTAGAGCGCAAGAAGATCGGTTTGGAATTTATGATGAACGCCTTGCGTTTAAACGAAGGTGTTGCCAGTGCGTTGTTTTTGGAGCGTACCGGTCTGCCCTTGAGTATCATCGCCGAGCCGTTGCAGCAGGCGGTGGATAAAGGTCTGCTGCATTGGGATCATCGGGAGATCAAAGCGACGGAGTTGGGACGGCGTTTTTTGAATGATCTGTTGGGGATGTTTTTGGGTTAGGTGGTTGATTTTACTGAGTAGTTTAGTTCAATTAATATAAAATTTTGATATTAAGGAAATTGATTGTATGTCATCTGAATTAAAAAGAATTAAAAGGCGAAGATTGGCTAAAAATAAAGTGGAGTCATTGTCAGATGATTCCGAGCATGTTTTTATAATTCATTATTCCTGTGAATCATTTTATGATATTAAAGATGGGCGTACCCCTAGAATAACCTCTGTTGCAGTGCGTAATCTTAAGACGGCTCAAACAAAAAGCTTTTCGATTCACAAAGTAGCAGAAAAAAGAAGTGTGAAAATTGTTGATATTCCACATAATTATGATGATTTTGAGAAAGAAATGCTTTCTAATTTTTTTGAATATATTTATTGTCGACAGACTTTTCAATATATCCACTGGAATATG
>JAUZRS010000272.1 GCA_030950195.1 Gammaproteobacteria bacterium
TCGGCTTGCGCAGCGTCTTCGGCTTTCGCAGCGGCTTCGGCTTTCGCAGCGGCTTCGGCTTTCGCAGCGGCTTCGGCTTTCGCAGCGGCTTCGGCTTTCGCAGCGGCTTCGGCTTTCGCAGCGGCTTCGGCTTTCGCAGCGGCTTCGGCTTTCGCAGTGGTTTCGGTTTGTGCAGGAACTTCGGTTTTTTCGACAGCTGGCTCTGCTTTTGGCATTTCTGCCACGGGAGCTGTTGTAGGCGGCTGCTCTCCCTCTGAGGCGTTGTTTACGGAAGCCGTTTGTGGGGATTGCTCCGCTGCGTCAGCGTTTTTCTCCTGCACATTGCCATTGTTGTCTCCGTTTGAGCTGTTTCTGCGACCCCGTGAGCGGCGGTTGCGGTTACGACTCGGTTTTTTAGTCTCAGAGGCAATGGGATTGACGTTGTCGTTATTCAACGGCTGCTTCTCATCCGCTGCATCATCAGTGGCGTTGTCTTGTTCTTGATGGGCTTTTTTCTTCCCCTCTTTTTCCATCGCCAGAGATCTAACCGAGCTGCTTAATTCGCTCGGTTGGCGTGCAGAGACACGGGTGGGATCGGAGGTTGGGGTGCTGGCTTTTTCTGCCTGAACGTCCGGCACAGAAGCCGTTGAGACTGCTTTTTCTTTCGTTTTCACAGCCGCTTGCACGGTTGGAGTGTCTGCCTGAACGGGTGCTGGAGTGGTCTCAAGCGTTTCTTGGTTTAGGTTGTCTTCCTCGCTGTTCTGCTGCTGTTCTGCATCTGCGCTCTTGTTGCGATCTTGACCGCTGCGACGACGGCGACCTCGACGGGTACGACGTCCGTTCGGTTTGTTGCTATTTTCTTGAACGGGTGTGTTTGTCGCCGCTGTCTCGGTTGTGGTTGCAATCGCAGCTACCTCGGTCTCGTCTTGAACAACGGGAGTGGGAGGGGTGTTTTTGCTGCCTTTCTGCTGTGCTTCTTGAGCTGCCGCCGCTTTGCTACGCAACAAATTTTGCGCTTGTTGACGGTCATCGCTGGGTGGGGGCATCTGGCCGCGTTTACCACGACTGTTTTCACTTCGGCCACCGTCTGCGTTGCGTGCGGGTGGTCGACCTTCGTTGTTGCGACCCTCACGGCGGCGACTTTGGTTTGGACGACCGTTGTTACGACCTCGACGTTGCGGTGAACTGCGTTGTGGTCGTGCAGCCGGAGCCGTTGGCGCTTCAGTCGTGGCTGGAGTGCTTTCGGCTGGTGTTGTTTCGCTGCCGACCAGAGCTGTCCAGAGACGGCTGATTACTCCAGGTGGTGGAGAGTTTGCCGCCGGAGGAGCTGCCACTGGAGTGGGCACGGTTGCGGGCGTTGGCGCGACTGGAGCAGGTGTAGGTGTTGGAGCCGGAGCTGGGGCAGGCAGTTCTGGAGAAACGCCTTTGACCGCCGGTTGTTCAACGGGCGGTTTAGGCGCTTCGTTGGCGCTCGGTTGGTAGGTTTCCCGTTTAATGTCGGCCAATTCATGGCTCGATTTGCCATCACTGACGTGTTCGCCTTCGTTTTGACGAATGCGTTCGACAGAGTAGTGAGGGGTTTCCATATCGGGGTTGGGAACGATCATTAGACGAGAGTTATTGCGTTTTTCAATCTCAGTAATTTGATCGCGTTTTTCATTCAGCAAGTAGGTGGCGACGGAGACCGGCATCTGGGCAATGACGCGGGCGGTGTTTTCCTTCATGGTCTCTTCGTCCATGAGGCGCAAAATGGCCAAGGCCAGCGATTCAACGTCGCGGATAGTGCCGTGCCCGCTGCAACGAGGACAGGTCATTTCAGAGCCTTCGCCCAAAGAGGGGCGCAGCCGTTGGCGTGACATCTCTAACAGACCGAAGCGGGAGATTCGACCTACCTGAACCCGAGCACGATCCAGTTGCAGTGCATCTTTGATGCGACTTTCAACGGCGCGTTGATTTTTGTTGTTCATCATATCGATGAAATCAATTACCACCAAGCCGCCCAGGTCACGCAGTCGCAGTTGGCGGGCAATTTCGTCCGCTGCTTCGAGGTTGGTGTTGGTGGCAGTCTCTTCAATGTCCGCCCCTTTAGTCGCGCGGGCAGAGTTGATGTCGATGGAGATCAGCGCTTCGGTGTGGTCGATAACAATGGCACCGCCGGAGGGCAGACTGACTTCGCGTTGAAAGACCGATTCGATCTGAGTTTCGATCTGGAAGCGATTGAAGAGCGGAATGCTGTCGTCGTAGAACTTCAGTTTGCGTAGATTGTGCGGCATGCACTGTTCAACAAATTCACGCGCTTGATCGTAGGTGGCGGGATGATCAATGAGAATTTCACTGATCTCTTTGCGAAAATGATCCCGCAAGGCGCGAATAATGACGTTGCTTTCTTGATAGATCAGGAAGGGGGCGCTGGCCTCTTCAGAGGCTTTATGGATTGAGTTCCAGATTTCCATCTGGTAGTTCAGATCCCACTGCAACTCTTCACCGGTGCGACCCACTCCGGCGGTACGAACGATGGTACCCATACCCTCGGGGATGTCCATTTGTGCCATGGCTTGACGCAGATCGGAGCGCTCTTTGCCTTCGATGCGACGGGAGATGCCGCCAGCACGGGGGTTGTTGGGCATCAGCACCAAATAGCGCCCAGCGAGGCTGATAAAGGTGGTGAGGGCTGCGCCTTTGTTGCCGCGCTCCTCTTTTTCCACCTGTACGACCAGCTCTTGGCCTTCTTTAATGCCGTCTTTGACCGCAGGGCGACCGCTGCCTTTGAGGGCTTCAGGCGAGAGGTAGCTGCGTGCGACTTCTTTAAATGGCAGGAAGCCGTGGCGTTCGGCACCGTAATCCACAAACACCGCTTCCAAGCTGGGTTCGATGCGGGTGATGACCGCTTTGTAGATGTTGGATTTTTTTTGCTCTCGTGAACAGTGTTCGATGTCGAGGTTGTCGAGTTTTTGGCCATCGACAATGGCAACACGCAACTCTTCCTGTTGCGTGGCATTGATGAGCATTCTTTTCATGGGGTTTACAGTCCGTTGGACGCGGTAAACGATTGGTCAAGGCGGTCGCCAAGGCGGAAAAATCCGCAGATACACTCTCTCGTAACGAGTTGAATGGGCGCGGCGCAACGTTTGCCACGGGCAACAAAAAAGCACCGAAGAGGCAAAATGACCAAAGCGCGAAGGCGTCGTAAAAATTTATCATAAAAATCACCGTATCGAAACGGTGCACGTTGTTATTGACAGGCCCCATTTTGGAGCCTGCTGAAAATCGGTTCTGTTTCGTGGAGCTAACCATGCACGCTTGGCTCCAAAAGCGAAGTTTTTTCCTGCGTACGTTAATCTATGCCAAAGTACGCAGAGGAATCAGGGGTGGGGTAACTCGGCCTATTGATTTGGCTTGTTTTCGAGTTTTAGCTGCATCGAATGACAAGCTTATAATAATTGTGACCCACTGAAGACGCCATTACGCCTATTTTAGCCAATACACGATTGGACAAAATCCACAGCGGACTATATCAGTGATAACAAAATGCTTCAAACCTCTGTGTGAATTGTTATCATCCGCGTCATGGAAAACAGCCAACCTTCACCCACGGTGCGTTTGCTTCAGATTGATGCGAATAATGCCGGTCAACGCATTGATAATTTTTTGCTTTCAGAATTGAAAGGGGTACCCAAAAGCCGTATCTACCGCATTTTGCGTAAGGGCGAAGTGCGGGTGAACGGTGGTCGGATCAAACCGACCTACCGTTTGCAACTGGAGGATA
>JAUZRS010000273.1 GCA_030950195.1 Gammaproteobacteria bacterium
TCGTGGCAGTCAATGTGATTTGGTGATTAAAGGTAATGCGATCTCGCGTTTGCACGCCTTTATTGAGTATCACAATGGTAAATTTATCTTGCGTGACGAGAGCACCAATGGCACTTATGTGAAAATGAACGGGGGGCGTACCGTCTACCTACGCCGAGAGGAGTTGCCGTTGCTCGGTTCGGGGGTGATCAGTTTGGGTGCGCCGGTCAGAGAGCCGGATCATCGACTGCTTTATTTCGACGCGCAACAGGGTGAAGAGCAAGCAGAGTGCGAACCGGAAAAACTCACCGTTTTGACTGGTGTTCGTCCGATTACAACGAGTCGTTAGTTTTGTGGTGTTTCACGAAACTGTTCAAATTCACGTTTGCTGAGGGCTTTTTGGTAGGCCTCCTCACCGGTGATGAGTTGTTGATCGAGCAGTTTGCGTAAGGCTCCATCCATCGCTTGCATCCCCAGCAAAGCACCACTTTGCATCACATCATCCAGTTGATTGGTTTTACCTTCGCGCAGCAGGTTGGAGACCGCCGAGGTGTTGATCAGGATTTCAATTGCGGCAACTCTGCCGCTGCCGTCGGCTCGCCGCGCTAATTGTTGGGAAATAATGCAGCGTAAAGAGGTGGAGAGCATGGTGCGTACCTGAGCCTGCTTGGAGGAGGGGTAGGAGTTGATGATGCGGTCTACGGTGTCGGAGGCTCGGTTGGTGTGCAGCGTGCCCAATACCAAGATGCCGGTTTCAGCGGCAGTGACTGCTAAGCTGATGGTTTCATGGTCGCGCATCTCACCGACCAGAATGGCATCGGGGTCTTCGCGTAGCGCAGAGCGCAGCGCACTGGCAAAACTGGGGGTGTGCAGACCCACTTGGCGCTGGCTTATGAGGCACTGTTTGCGTTTATGGGTAAATTCAATGGGGTCTTCAATGGTGATGATATGACCCTTTTTTTTACGATTGATGGAGTCCACAATCGCGGCCAGAGTGGTGGACTTGCCCGAGCCGGTTTTGCCCGTGACTAAAATCAAGCCCTGTTTGTCCATGCTGAGGCTGGAGATGATGCTGGGTAGCCTCAATTCTTCTAGGCTCATGGCTTTATTGGGGATGGCACGAAAGACCATGCAGACACCGTTGAGATGGCGAAAGGCGTTGACTCTAAAACGTGCCAGATGCTCGATGCTGTAAGCAAAATCAGCGCCGTCGTCTTTTTCAAAACTCAGCTGAGCGGTTTGATCCATGATTTCGTAGAGATATTCATGGATTTTTTCAGAGTGCAGTGGTGGCTCATTAAGTGGAGCTAAATCACCGTTCTTTCGGATCCGAGGTGGGTCGCCCGCAATCAGATGCAAATCAGAACCTTCGGATTCAATCAGTGTTCGTAGCAGTTGGTTTACTTGGTTCATGGTGTTTTACCTGCTTTAGAGGCCTGCTAAATCTACTTTGGGTAAAATGGTGGGGTCGGTGACAAAACGTTGAAAGACTTTTTTGTCATTGGCTCTTAAGTAGGCCTCGTTGGGGTCAATTTCTTGTTTTTCAATCGCATCCAGCAGTGCTTGATCCATCAGTTGCATGCCGTAGGTTCTGCCTGTTTGAATTTGTGCAGGGATTTGATGGGTTTTATCGCGCAAAATAAGTTGTGCGATGGCGCGTGTCATGACCAATGTTTCGATAATCGCTTTGCGCCCTCTTCCATCCAATGTTTTGACCAACTGTTGAGTGATAACGCCATGCAGATTTTGCGACAGAAAGGTTTTTCCTTGTTCGCGCTGCTCCGCAGGCAGCGCATCAATAATTCGATCCACAGTTTTGGAGGCGGTGGTGGTGTGCAGTGTGCCGAGCACCAAATGTCCGGTTTCAGCGGCGGTCATGGCCATCATTATGGCTTCAGAGTCACGCAGTTCACCGACGAAGATGACATCGGGGTCTTCACGCAGAGCGGCGCGGATGCCGTCGGCAAAGGTTTTTACATGGGTACCGATCTCTCTCTGTACCACCTGGGATTTTTTGCTCGGGTGGAGAAATTCAATTGGGTCTTCAAGGCTGATGATGTTGATCGCTTTGGTGCGGTTCAGGTAATCAATCAGTGCCGCCAGAGTGGTGGATTTGCCGGTGCCGGTGGAGCCAGTGACTAAGACCATACCTTGGTGATGATCGCCCAGTTGCTCGACAATAGGAGGCAGCCCGAGTTTTTCCAGTGAGGGAATGTCAGAGTCGATGTGCCGAAAAGTAGCACCAAGACCAGTGGATTTGTGAAACAGATTGACCCGAAAACGACCCACTTCGGGGTCGCTGTAGGAAAAATCCAAATCTTCCCCCTGTTGTAGACGCAGTTGTTGAGCCTCAGTGAGAATTTCGTTCAGGTAGCCTTTTAGTTCATTTTTTCGCAGGTCGCGGAATTTGATTGGCATCAGATCGCCGTTGATGCGCAACATGGGTGGGACATCAACCGCCAGATGAATGTCTGAGCAGCCTTGGTTGCGAGCTAATTTGAGAAAGGCATCAATGCGCGCCATACCAAACCCTTAATTATCTGAAGTGTCTCAGTATCTTAGCCACATCTCTCATTGACTGGTAGCGTTTTTCTGGTTTTGCAGACATCATTTTGATCACCACGGCACTGAGGGTGTTGGGAATGTTGGGGTTTTTTTTGTGCGGTGGGGTCGCTTTTCCCTGAGCGTGTTGGTAGAGCACGGAGATCAGATCTTTGCTGTCAAAGGGCGGCGAGCCGGTCAGCATTTCATACAACAACACACCCAAACTGTAGATGTCGGTGCGTTCATCAATGCGTTTGCCGTGAATTTGCTCCGGTGCCATGTAACGAGGGGTGCCAACCACAGCACCGGTTTTGGTCAGTTGAGTATCACCGCTGCTGCGAGCGGCGGCCACACCAAAATCAACGATTTTGACCAGATCCCGGTTGTTGATCAAAATATTAGCCGGTTTGATATCACGATGCACAATGCGGTGTTTGTGGGCGCTGACCATGCCTTGAGCAATGCTGGTGGTGATGTGAATGGCGCGTGAGATGTGCAGCGGTTTTTTCTCGGTTAGCTCGGCACCAAGAGTGTGTGAGCTGAAGTACTCCATCGAGATGGCGAACAGACCGTTTAGCATCAGAAAGTCGTAGATGCGAATCACATTGGGGTGGGTGATTTTACGCGCGTAACGCAATTCGCGCACAAAACGTTTCAGCATGTTTTCATCGCTGGACATCTGCGCGTGCAAAATTTTAAGCACGATGCGTTCTTTAACCACCTCATCGTCCATTAGCAGTACGGTACCAAAAGCGCCTTTGCCGACCCGACGTACAAAGCGATAACGATTGTCAATCACGTCGTCGGGTGTCAGGGCATTAATGTCGATGGGTTGACCTGCTTGGGTTTGTAACCACATGGGTCGAATGGCATTGAGGGCGGTGACGGAACCGATGGTGTTTTCTTTCTGGCCATGAGCTGTTTGCGTGTGAACGGCCTCAATCACGCCAGGTAGACGGGATTCAATGCGTTTGAGCATCTCATCAGCGGCGTACTGCACCTCTTGGCCGCTGCTCTTGGCGTGTTGATAGACTGCTTCGATGACGTTTTTGGCCTGTTTTTGATCGGTCAATTCGGCCAAGGCGTGTAGGGCTTCAATTTTGGTTGAGGGTTCGGGGCGTTGTAGCTGCTTGATCATGGCTGGAACTGCTTTTGCATCCCCCAGCGAGGCGATGGCGGGAATCACAATGGGGGCGGTGTTGGGGGTTTTGTCCAGCAGTTTGAGCAAATGCGGAATTGCCGAGCTGTTGCCTAAATTGACGATGGCATCAATGGCGCGTTCGCGTACCCACCAGTCGGGATCTTCCAGAGCGCCGATGAGGGCTTTTAGGGCGCTTTTATCTTTGGTGCTGTTGAGGATCTCGATGGCGGCGCGTCGAATGATGTCATCATCGTCTTTGATTAGATCGACCACAGCTTGCACTACTCTGGGCCCACCAATTTTGGCTAAGGCATCGGCAGCACGGGCACGTACCCACCAATCGTCGTCTTTGATGGCGTTGAGCAAATCTTTGATGGAGTTGGTGTCACCAATAGCATTGAGCACTTCCACTGCGGCGCGACGAATGTATTCGGAGTCGTCCTTAAGTGGTTCAAGTAAATAATGAACGGTGCGGGGGTGATTGAGACGAATAATGGCTTCAATTACTTTGCTTTGAAAATTAAGGTCAGGGTCTTTCAGCAGTTGGCATAGCTTGTCAATCTGCATTGGCGCTTTCATTTTAGAAAGCCCTTCCAGTGCTGTTTGGCGGATTTGTTTGTTGCCGTCGTTGAGTAACAGGTGCAGGGCTTTTTGTACCATGCTTTGATTGAATCTGGTCAATATTTTGGCAATGTTGAGACGAATAATATCGTCTTTGCCGGAGAGACGGTTGACCAATTCGGGAACCAATGATTCATCGGCAATTTTGGCGACTAAGGACAATAGGGCACTTTTCAGGCTGGCTTCGAGAGTATAGGAGTAACGCAGAACCTGATCGGCATTGAGTCGATCTTTATGCCGTTCCAGCAGCTCCATCAGAGTAGATTTTGAGATGTCTGGATTTTTGAACAGCTCCAGCAAGCGGTTTGGATCGTATTGAGGCTGCTGTAAAATTCGACTGATGCCGAGAATGACATGCGGGTTTTTATGGTTGAGCCCCTCAAAGTAGAGCGACAGGGTGCTGTTATTAAGAAATTTAATTAATAGGGAGTTGTAGAGCAGAAGTTGTTGTTTGTCGGCTATTTCTAGGGCATTAATAATGGTGGGAATGGCAGAGCCACCTAGCTCTTTTAGCTTGCTGGTGGCTTTTTGTGCCTCTTCATTGTCGAGACTATCAAAAGACGAGATGCGCGAAATAAGGCGTTTCGCTTGAAAATCACGCATCAAGTTCATCGTTGTCTCGACCCTCAGTTTTACATAGGTTTTGAATTTCTGGTCATGTTATCACTATTGTGAATCAGATGTTTAGCAGCGTTCATGATTCCAAAGCGTTATTGTTGTGTTCCGGTTCGTGGTGCGAGACTCTGACAATGTAAGATTTATTCACTAAAGTGACCTGTTCAGCAGTGGAAAAAATCCGCACGAAATGGTCATTATGGTGATTGAGATAATCAAACAGACGACTGTGGTCGGTTGGTAGGGATTCGAGCACGTCACCGTCGATAATGGAGCCATCCATGAGATAGAGTCGTATCGGTAGCTGTACGGAGATGCTCTCTCTGTTGGGTGCGCTGCGTTGGTACTCCAAGCGGACAATGGCTTGTTTGTTGTAGAAACGCGGTGAGGGGTAATCACGATGTTGCAGCACAATAAACGGTGAGGGTGGCGGTGATTGATTAAGGATGTCTTCGGGCAGCTCTTCGCCTGGATGAAAATCGCTTTCGTAACCGAGAAACATTGTGCCCATAACGATGCCTTCTGGATGCACCCAGAGTTTAACGTCCTGTTTTTTTTTAGGAATATTTAGATTTTTTTTCATTGTTGTTTTCTACCGTGATTGCAGTCTTGGGTTCTTACCGTGATGCCAATCTTATGCCTGTAACGGCACAGTTGTCGTGATAAAGACATTATAGTTCTTGATATTCCTACTTTTGAGGCAGAGGATGTGTGTTCTTTATAAGTAAAAAAGGAGTCCTGAAACGCTGTGCAATGCAGCATGAGGTGTGGCCTATAGGGATGTTTTATTAATACGCTTTTACAATGATGTTGTGATTTTTTGGGGTCGCTGAATGGGTATTGGCCTGTTTTTTGTGCTTGTTATTCTGATCGTAAATTTAAGAGGTTTTATATGACAACATCGTTAGTGTTTGCTCTGTTATGTGCTTTTTCAGCCATTATTTTTGGCATTTATCTTATCTACCAGGTTATGGCGTTGCCAACGGGTAACGAGAAGATGGTGCGTATTGCAACTGCGATTCAGGAAGGCGCAACCGCCTATTTGAAACGTCAATACACCACCATCGCTTGGGTGGGGGGGGCTCTGTTTGTTACTCTTTATTTGGCCTTAGATGCTTATACGGCGGTGGGGTTTGCCATTGGTGCTTTGCTTTCGGGTTTGGCCGGTTATATTGGGATGCACGTTTCGGTGCGTGCCAATGTGCGTACCGCGCAAGCAGCGCATGAGGGGATTAACCCCGCTCTGCAGGTGGCCTTCAAGAGTGGCTCAATCACCGGTATGTTGGTGGTGGGTCTAGGTCTGTTGGGTGTGGCCGGTTATTACTTGGTTTTGCAGCAGATGGAAGTGGCTGATCCGTTGCACGCGCTGGTGGGTTTGGCTTTTGGTGGTTCTTTGATCTCCATCTTTGCGCGTCTGGGCGGCGGTATTTTCACTAAGGGTGCGGATGTCGGTGCGGACATTGTCGGTAAAGTGGAAGCGGGTATTCCGGAAGACGATCCCCGCAACCCCGCTGTGATCGCCGATAACGTTGGGGATAACGTCGGTGATTGTGCCGGTATGGCAGCGGATCTGTTTGAGACCTACGCAGTGACCATCATTGCTACCATGCTATTGGGTGGTTTGATCTTTAAAGAGGCCGCTGATGTCAGTGCGGCGGTGATCTACCCGCTGGTCTTAGGTGGGGTTTCTATTATCGCTTCAATCATCGGTACATTTTTTGTCAAAGCCTATGATGGCGGCAAGATTATGAACGCCCTCTATCGCGGTTTGCTTGTGGCGGCGGTGTTATCTGCGGCGGCGTTTTATCCGGTGACCCAGATGATTATGGGCAACAACGCTGATTTGAGTGTCAATGCACTCTACGGTTCGGCTCTGGTGGGTTTGCTTTTGACCGCGTTGTTGGTGGTGATCACTGAATATTACACCGCGACGGAATACGCTCCAGTGCGTCACATTGCAGAAGCGTCTACTACCGGTGACGGTACCAATGTGATTGCCGGTCTGGGTGTCTCCATGCGTTCGACGGTGTTGCCTGTGTTGGCGGTCTGTGCTGCGATTTGGAGCGCCCATGAGTTGGCCGGTCTGTATGGCATCGCCATTGCGGCTACGGCAATGTTGTCGATGGCGGGCATTATTGTCGCGCTGGACGCTTATGGGCCGGTGACCGATAACGCCGGTGGCATTGCGGAGATGGCGGAGTTGGATGAGAGTGTGCGTAACGTCACCGATCCGTTGGATGCGGTGGGCAATACCACCAAAGCAGTAACCAAAGGCTATGCTATTGGTTCGGCTGGATTGGCGGCGTTGGTGCTGTTTGCTGATTACACCCACGGTCTGGAAAAAGCGGGCATTCAGGTCAGTTTTGATCTCTCCAACCACTTGGTGATTATCGGCCTCTTTATTGGGGGGTTGGTGCCGTACCTGTTTGGGGCGATGGCGATGGAAGCGGTCGGTCGAGCAGCGGGTGGCATTGTTAAGGAAGTGCGCCGTCAGTTTAAAGAGATGCCGGGTATTATGGATCGCACCCAAGAGCCGGATTATTCTCGCGCTGTGGATATGCTGACCAAGTCAGCTATTAAAGAGATGATCGTGCCTTCACTGTTGCCGATTGTGGTGCCGGTGTTGGTGGGTCTGATCTTGGGGCCACAAGCCTTGGGTGGCATGTTGCTGGGTACGATTGTCACCGGTCTGTTTTTGGCCATTGCCATGACCACTGGCGGTGGAGCTTGGGATAACGCCAAAAAATACATCGAGGATGGTCATTTTGGTGGCAAAGGTTCCGCTGCGCACAAAGCCGCCGTGACTGGCGATACGGTTGGTGATCCCTACAAAGACACCGCCGGGCCTGCGATTAACCCCTTGATCAAAATCATCAACATCGTTGCTTTGATGATGATTCCTTTGATGTAGGTAGTTTTTGTTGTTGT
>JAUZRS010000274.1 GCA_030950195.1 Gammaproteobacteria bacterium
CGGTGGGTGGTTTTCCGTTGCCGGAAGCCTTTCAGCAGGCAGGAGATCTGACCGGCTTGAGTGTCGCCACGGACGGTGTCACATTGGTTATTGGTGCGCCGCAGATGGCGGGCGCAAATCGTAATTCTTTTGGTGCCAATCTTCTTACGACATCGCCAGTGAATCCAACTATTTTACAGGCTCCCGGTAAGGCGTATGTGTATCAGCGAGACGTCAATAGCAACTGGATGCAAATTGCCACTTTAATGGCCAGTGCCGGTGCAGACAAGGACGGTTTTGGTGCCAGTGTGGCCGTAGATGGCAATACCATTGTGGTGGGTGCCGATGGAGCAACAAATAAACAAGGTCGAGCCTATATTTTTGAAAAACCCGTTGGAGGTTGGTCGAATGCGGCCATTACGACAGAAACGGCAGAATTATTACCCTTGATCGCCGGAGTGGCGCTGTCTGCATCTAATACTTATTTAGGTCATGCGGTAGATGTGAAGGGTGGCACTGTGGTTGTGGGACAATGGGGTGGTGTTCCGGCTGCCTATATTTTTGAGCGTCCTGCTGCTGGGTGGGCTTCCGCTGTTCCTCTTGCGCAGACAGCAACTTTGCAGCCTTTGATCGGCGCTAATCCCGCTGCGATCGCTCCTGTTCTAGGCACAGTTCCAGAGCAGTTCGGTATGAGTGTGGCTATTGATTCAGATCCGGTTGCGGGTACCGAGACGGTGGTCGTGGGAGGGAATTTGCTAGGAGCTGGGGCGCTTTATTTGTATGAAAAACCTGCGCTAGTTGTAGGTGGGTGGGCTTCTTTAGGGGTTAATGCAGCGCCGACGGCGACTCTGACTTTATCCCCAGCTATTGATCTTTTGGATAATGGTCAAAATGGATCACGTAGTTTTGGTTTTGATGTGGATATTAAAGGCGATACGGTGGTTGCTGGTGCGACGCGTTTTGATGTGACTTCGCTTTTGGGGACGGTTTCTAAAGATGCGGGAGCCGTATTTGTTTTTGAAAAACCGCTGGCTGGCTGGGTTTCTGGTTTTGAAACAAAAATGCTGACAGCGCCTACTCCAATCGCATTTCAGTCATTTGGACGCAGTGTGGCAGTGACAAAAGATCGTGTTTTGGTGGGTACCTTTACTAACCCTGCTTTGAGAGCGGATCCCATTGTGGGTGGTTTTGGTTTGGCAGGTAATGCATTGGCACCAACGGCAGCCAATGCGCCACAGGGGCGAGCTTATATCTTTGACAAACCCATAGCGGCCAGTTGGGCTGTGTATAACCCTGTTTTGACCCCCGCCGCGTTGTGGCAGTCGCCTGTAGGTTCAATTGATGACATGTTTGGTTACAGTGTGGCAGGAGCCAATACCACCTATGTTGCCGGTGGCTTTGCTCTGGATACGGATCTTCCAGCACCGGGTTCTGCTCCAGGTGCCGTTGCTGATGGTGTTGTGGATAACAATGTCGGTTCTGCCGCAGTAAAAGAGGCCACGGTGCTGCTGGAAATTAGTAACAGCCTACCTGCTGGCACCGTACCCGTTGCGAATGCTCAACTGACCTACACCGTCACTGTGGCCAACAACGACCCCGTAGATACAGCCACCAACGTGGTGGTGACCGATCAACTGCCCGCAGGATTGACCTTTGTTTCAGCCACGCCAACACAAGGGACACCTTGCATTGATTTGAATGCAGCTGTTTTACCCGTTCAGCCTGCCAATGTTGAGTGTAATTTAGGCAGCTTATTACCCAACACATCAGCCTCCATTGCGATGGTGGCAAATGTGACAGATCCATTGTTATCGGATCACACCGCCAGTGTGATTGCCAGTGAAAGTCTTAACAACGCCTCTGTTACCAGCAGTTCGGTTAATGTTGCACCCACCGCCGATGCGGGCCTTGCACAGACGGTCAATGAGGGTGATCTGGTGACTTTGAGTGGTGTGGGTACAGATACGGCACCAGGTACGATTGCTTCGTATGCTTGGACACAAGTTTCAGGGGATACGGTTGTGTTGTCAGGAGCAATCACCGCCACCGCTACCTTTACCGCACCGACATTGACGGCAAACAGTGTTTTGCCTTTTCGTTTTTAGCTAACGGTGACAGACAGCGGTGGCGTAGCGGCGACAGCGTTGACCGCCACAGCCATGGTTGATGTAACGGTCAATGATGTCACTGTCCCAGTGGTCACTGCACCTTTGCCTATCATCGTTGAGGCAACCGGTACCAATACCACTGTGAGTTCAGCGGCTCTTGGCACCGCCAGCGCCACTGATGCTTCTGCAGTTACGATAACAAATAACGCTCCGGCTACTTTCCTTGTCGGCGATACCACGGTGATCTGGACAGCCACCGATGCCAATGGCTTGAGCAGTACGGCAACACAGCTGGTGACGGTGGAAGACACCACCTTGCCCACCATCACCGCT
>JAUZRS010000275.1 GCA_030950195.1 Gammaproteobacteria bacterium
TTGGGGTGACGGTGGCGGCTCCGGCGTTGGTTGCAGTGGGTGTGGTGACGGGCTTGTTTAGCTTTTTCGGCGACGACTGAGATCGTTGTGTTTCGTTGCCCTTTGCAGGGCTCTGTTTAATCTAAAAAATAAGGAGGCTGGCATGTTTGATTTTGTGAAAGAAATCGTCATTATTTTCAGATAACTGAGTGCGCCTATCTGGCCTAATATCGCTGTTTTAGGGTGTTGGTTGGAGAGGGCGTTTGTATCTGACAAATGTTATTTTTTAAGATTTGTCCAATAAATTATCCTTTTAAATACTGATTGGCTGGGGTAGGCTGCTGTGCATTGTTTAACCACGGAGTGTGATATGTCTTTATCAAGCGCGTTATCAGAACCCACATTGCCGTTGGCGCAGTACCGTGTGACGCTGCGTGCTTTGGAACGTATCTGTTTGCCGGATTACAGCGGCTCAGCGTGGCGCGGGGTGCTGGGTCATGCTTTGAAACGCTTGGCCTGTGTGACCAAACAGAAAAATTGCGCTGATTGTCTGTTGTATCGGGGCTGTGTTTACAGTTATCTGTTTGAAACTCCGCCACCCTTAAACAGCGAAAAAATGCGTAATTACGTGGCCGCACCGCACCCTTATTTGCTGGTACCCAACGAGACAAAAGAGATTCAAGTCAATGAAGCGTACTGCTTGGAATTGACTTTGTTTGGTCACGGTAATCGTCATTTAGCTTACCTTATTCAGACCTTGAAAATGGCCGGTGAGCGCGGAATTGGGCGTAATAATGGGCGCTTTCAACTCTGCTCGGTGGAGCAACGGGTGGCTGCTGATGAACATCAATGTATTTATACCGAGGGGCAGGCGTTGCAGCCGTTGCCGCTGTTTTGTGCGCCGCTGCCAAAGCCGCCAGAGCGGGTGACGGTGCGTTTGCATACGCCTTTGCGGTTGCGTTCGGAGGGCAAAAACATTCGTCCTGAGCGATTTGAGTTTGGCCATTTTTTTTCCAGTTTGTTGCGTCGTCTTTCCTTGCTGAGTTATTTTCACAGCGATGAACCGCTGGAGACGGATTTTGTGCGTTTGAATGCGCTGGCTCAATCGGTGCGTTTGTTGGCACCTGAGCTGCGCTGGCAGGAGTGGCGGCGTTACTCTAATCGGCAGCGTTGTTTTATTCCAATGGGTGGCATTGTGGGTTCTTTTGAGCTGCACAGTTCGGAGTTGGCGCTGCTTTGGCCCTATTTATGGCTGGGGCAGAAGACCCACACGGGCAAAGGCAGCAGTATGGGATTGGGGCGTTATTCTTTAAGCCTTTAATTTTTTGCAGTGAAATATCATTGAGCATGAGTGGAGAGAAAAACATGAAAAATATTTTGGTGTGTGTGTCGGGTTTATCCCCGCAGATTGTGACTGAGACGTTGTACGCTTTGGCGATGGATAAAAATGATCCCGTGGTGGTGGATGAGGTGCATATTTTGACCACGGTAACGGGTAAGAAGAAAATTGAAGAACTATTATTGACTCCAAAAACAGGGCAGTTTTTCCAGTTGTGTGATCAGTATCCCCAGTTGGTGGCGGATAAAATCCGTTTTAATGCTGAAACGATCCATGTGATTAGCGATAAAGAGGGCAATGATCTGGATGACATTCGTACCATTGAGGATAACGGTCGTTTGGCAGATAAGACGGTGGATTTGATGCGTACATTGACGGCAGAGACGAAAGACGGTCAGCCGCTTAATCGCATTCATGCTTCCATTGCAGGTGGGCGTAAAACGATGGGCTTTTTTCTCGGTCATGCGATGACCTTATTTGCGCATCGTGATGATCGTTTGTCGCATGTTTTGGTGACGAAAGGTTTTGAAAGTCATCGTGAATTCTTTTTCCCTCCGATTGAAAATAAAACCCTTGAGTCAAGAGATTATCAAACCAATGAGGTGGAGATTATAGAAACTCGTGATGCGGAGGTTATGTTGGCAGACATTCCTTTTGTACGATTGCGAGGGGCGGTGATGAAAAAATCGGGGTCGGTGTTTGGAAATAATATGGGCTATGAAGAAACGGTTCAAGTGGCGCAGGCCGACTTTGACGCGGTGGACATCAAGTTTGATTGGGATAAAAAAGAGGTTTTTTTGTCTGGCAAAAAGGTCGAAATGAAACCGATTGATTTCACTTTTTATTACTGGTTGTCGAAAAGAAAAAAGAACGGTGTTGCATGTGAGTGGCGTGAGCATGGTGCGGAAGACATTGAATTTTTAGATGCTGTTTATGCAAATCTTAAATCAAGTGATACTTATGTTTCAGATGAGCTGTGTGAAACAAAAGTTGATAAGCGTAACTTGCGTGAAAAAGTTAAGCTTGTTGTGATTAAAAGTAAGAGTTTTGAACAGCGAAAAAATGGCATTAAAACCGCAGTTGAGAAGGTGCTCGGTTTGAATGGTGCGGCTCCGTATGTGATTGGTGATTTTGGCTTGACCGTTGAGCCGAATAACATTGATCTGGGTAATGGACTTTAAGGGGCGTGAGTATGGGTAAAGAAAAAATGGTCACTCGACAGTACACGGTTCGTTTCAACACCCCGGCTTTTTTAGGCAATGCGGAGCAAAGTGGCCAGTGGCGCACGCCGCCGTTTAAGGCTGCCTTGCGCCAGTGGTGGCGGGTGGCGGTAGCGAAAAAATTTAACTATCAGCACAAAGAGATCCGTGAAGAAGAAGGGCGGTTGTTTGGCCACGCTTGGCTTGAGTCGGATAAAGATATTGAAGGGAAAAAAGTATCTGGTCGTAAAAGCTTGGTTCGAATCCGTTTGGATAAATGGGATGCTGGGCAGATGACGGCGTGGGGGGAAGATCCGAAAATTTCTCACCCAGAGGTTACAAATCGTTTAGGTGGGCATCTTTATTTAGGTTATGGCGCTCTGTCTTATAAACAAGGCTCGACTTTTTTAGGCTCAAAAGAGGGTGCTCGAAAAGCCATAAAGGCGGAGTGCAGATGCACTTTAAACATTGCCGCGCCTGAAAAACACATAAAAGACCTTGATGTTGCAATGCAGCTTTTTCACGCTTATGGAACCTTAGGCGGTCGTAGCCGAAATGGTTGGGGATCTGTAGAAATTAAAGGTCACAATACGCAGCCTGATGCTGAATTAACCCCGGTTTTTTCAGCCGATAACACCTTGGCTTGGTGTTTAGAACGAGAGTGGGCATCGGCTATTGGACAAGATGAAAAAGGCGCGTTTGTTTGGCGCACGGATTCTGTTAAGTCATGGGAGGGTTTAATGACCCAGTTGGCCAAACTAAAGATTGGGGTGCGTACAGAGTTTAAATTTACGACAGGTAAAGGTGCGCATTCGCCCGAGTTACGCCATTGGCTAAGTTACCCTGTGACAAATCATTCCGTTAGCTCTTGGGGAAATAATAAGCGTCTGCCCAACAGTTTACGCTTCAAAGTACGACGGGATGAAAACAAGAAATTTTATGGTGTTATTTTCCACCTGCCCTGCCTGCCTCCGGCTGATTTTAAGCCCGATAAAGATAAGCTGATCTCTCTTTGGCAAGAGGTGCATGGGTTTTTGGATCAACAAGATAATTTACGCAGGATTGATGTATGAGTGATTTATGGAAAACAAAATTAAAAGCGCGGTTGCACGAACCCTTTACCGAGCCGCTGACGAAGGTATTGAAATTGGACGGAGCCAATGAAGATGCCATTGATTACGCCGAAAAGTGGGCCGTGGCCGCAGATCGTCCCCAATGGCTCAAAGCGCCTTGGACAGAGTTGAACTGGAACGAAGAGCCCCATTTACTGCACCCCTTGAGTGGAGATGAACTGGATCTGAGCGAGCTGGGTTTTGCCAGCTGTGATGAAAAAAGCGTGACCAACGCGGTGGTGGAACACGTTAAAAAATTGACCAAAGGTGTGGACGGCGATGCACGCAAAAGTCACTTGGCGCTGTGGCGTTTTAGCTCCGACCTCTTTTCTGTTAAGGATCCGGCGGCGCAAAAATTAGCCGCACTGTGGCGCATGACCCCTTCCGATGGTCGAGTGCCCGATCACAGCGTGGCGGATCACAGCGACCTTACGTCCGCTTTTGCTGGTGCGTTTAACCAAGATTCAAAAGGAGGGGCAGCCCTGCTGGCCCTGGCCATCGGGCCGGTGCAGCCCTTTATTG
The DNA here is from genome assembly GCA_030950195.1 of Gammaproteobacteria bacterium. Lineage (GTDB taxonomy): Bacteria > Pseudomonadota > Gammaproteobacteria > JAUZRS01 > JAUZRS01 > JAUZRS01. Next base: position 4,152 of record JAUZRS010000275.1, read on the forward strand.
CCGCTGCTCGCTCCACCTCCGATCTGTGGGCAGGGTCGCACCTATTGGCACGGCTCTCTTGGGAGACGATGAAACCAGTGGTTAAAGCACTGGGGCCTGATGCCATTTTGTTCCCGCGTCTGCGCGGAGTGCCTTTGGTGGATCTCTGGTTGCGCGATGAATGTGACTTGCCTGCTGAGTGGTTTGAGTCCTGTGACTGGCAGCAAGAGTCGAATGATTCTAATCCGCTCTTTTCCGCCGCCTTGCCGAACCGTTTTGTGGCGGTGGTGCCAGCGGATCAGGCAAAAGCACTGGCAGAAGAGTGCGAAACGCATGTACGCCAGTGGTTGCAGGACAAAGGCAAAGAGGTGGTGGATCGTCTGCTGAAAGAGGTGGGTGAGACGCAAGATGAGTCTCTTTATTGTTATCAGCAGATGCGCGAACAGTTGGCGGGTTTCCCCGAAGTGCATTGGTCGGCGGTGCCTTTTTCACTGATTAAAGTACAAGATAAAGCGCGGCAAACGGATCTGGATACGAAGCCGTTGCAGGCCAGCATGGCTCCGCTGTTTGGGGTTGCTGAGAATGAAGAGAGTGGGTTTTTAGATACAGAGGTGTGGCAAACCCTGAAAAAAAAGATGGTCTGGGAAGACCGCAGCTCCTTTATTGTTCCCACCCCGGGGGTGCTTTATCCGGCGGTGTTTGATCTGGCAGAGCGGGTGTTGGCTTCGGCCAAATCCCTGCGTCAATTTGATCAGTTGGAGCAAAAAGGCTGGCGCTGTTCTTTGAGTGGCGAGGGAGAGTGGTTGACCACCGACAAGACGCAGTTGAAAAAATCCTATCGCCAACAAGAGAATACCTTATGGGCAAAGATTGCTAAAAAACGCCCCGCTTGGGCAAAAAAAGGCGAACACCTCGCGGCGCTGCCCGCGCTGAAACGGCTTTGGCCGACGCTGTTTTCCGAAGAGGTGGGGCGGGTTTTGGGGCGTAAAACCGTTGATCGTTATGTGGTCTCCACCCACAGCATGGCGCTGGTGCATCAACTGAATCGCTGGTTGAAGCTGCCAGGTTTGCCGCCACCAGCGTTTCAACGCGCCTGTGAGGAGTATGGACCTGCAACGGGCATTGCCTTGCCAAAACGTTTAGTGGAGCGTCATCGCAGTGGCGATAAATTAAAACAGGCCAAGCAGTTGTTGGGTTTGTTGGAATTGGCCTCGGAGTGTGATGATGCGGACAAAGCCGAAGAGATTCGAACGGTGGTGGCGGATACCTTGTTGGGCAAGGCGCTGGACAGTGGCGTTCGTCAGGAGACCTATTACAGCCTGTTGCTGATGGACGGTGATCGCATGGGTAAAATTCTCTCAGGGGATGAGCAGCACAGCATGACTTATGCTGAGAGTTTTCATCGCTCAATGAAAGAGGGTTTTAATGCCGAGGTAAAAAATAATCAGTTCTTAAAAAAATATGCAGAACAAAAACGGGCGGTCTCTCCCAGTCGGCACATGGCCATTTCAGGCGCATTGAACGATTTTTCACAGAAAATCGTGCGTCATGTGGTGGAGCAGGAGCATCTGGGTAAGCTGATCTACGCGGGGGGCGATGATGTGTTGGCGATGTTGCCGGTGGCGGATCTGTTGCCTGCGGCGGATCGGCTCAGGCAAGCCTATTCGGGGATCGCTGAAGGTGAGCAAACAGAAGATTCGCAACGCAAAGGTTTGATCCTCGACAGCGGCTTTGCCCTATTAGACGGCGCGCTCTATCGAACCATGGGTTCCACCGCCACCGTCAGTGCGGGGCTGGTGGTGGTGCATCATCAAGCGCCGTTGCAGCAGGCCATGACGGTGTTGCATTCGGCGGAGACGGCGGCGAAAAAGGCAGGGCGGAACTGTTTTCATCTGAGGATCATCAAGCGTTCTGGCAACTTGCTGCAATTGACTTTACCTTGGGGGGCGGTGACGCAAGCCTCTTATGCCCTGCATCCGCTGAAACTGCTGCTGCGACTCTGTGCCTATCTGCGCCATGAGGCGGTCTCACGGCGAGCGGTGTTTCACAGCTTGGCGTGGATGAAAGATCTGCCCGAACCGCAGGGCGATGCGGAGATGTTAGCGACTCTGTTGGCCTATCAACTTAAACGGCAAGCCGGTGATAAAAAATCGGTCAGTGATTATCACAATCTGGACGGTTTGGCGCAGGATTTGGCGCAGGATTTGGCGCAGGATTTGGCGCATTTGGCTGCGCATCAGAATGGTAATGCGGTTGAACAAAAAACGGCGTTGTCAGGGTTAGATTATCTGGCTAATTTTATGGCGGTAGCGGAATTTTTAGCCCGTGAAGGGCGAGGCAAAGACGATGCAAACAGAGGAGCAGAGGCATGAGCACCTATCATTTTATTGAGCCATTGGATCTGCTCTTTTTACGCGGCAATAAACTCTTTGGTGCGGCGGGCAGCTACGGTGAATCACAGGTGCCACCGTGGCCGTCGGTGGCCGCTGGGGCACTGCGCAGCTCCATTTTATTGCACGATAAGGTGGATCTGAAGGCGTTTTCAAAGGGCGATGTGACGCATCATGAGTTGGGTACACCAACGAACCCTGGTTCTTTTCGGGTCACGGATTTTCGTTTGGCACGGCGAACGGATGGGAACATTGAGGCGTTTTACCCCATGCCCGTCGATTTGGTGGTCAGCGAGAAAGAGAGCGGTGAGGTCACGGTGAGTCGTCTCACGCCGAGCAAAGCCCCTGAGGGGGTCAGTAGCTCTTTCTCTTTGGAAAAATTGCCGCTGCTGGTGGAGCCTGAACGCTGTAAACCCTCTTCGGGTTTTTGGGTGAAAGAAGCGGGTTGGCAGCGTTATCTGGAGGGCACAGTACCTCAGGATGATGAGCTGATTAAAACCGACGTGCTGTGGAAAATGCAAGATCGTACCGGCATCGCGCTGGATGGGCACAGGGGGGCGGTGAAAGAGGGGCATCTTTTTACCGTGCAAGGGGTGGCTTTTG
>JAUZRS010000276.1 GCA_030950195.1 Gammaproteobacteria bacterium
CCGCCACCTCGATCATCATCACCCGCGTGACCGCCATCGACAGTGGCAAACTCAAGCGCACCGTGCTGCCCTGCCCCAATTCGCTGCTCACCTCAACGCTGCCACCGGCCGCCTGAATTACCGAGCGCACCACATCCATGCCGACGCCGCGCCCCGAGAGATCCGACACCGCCTCCGCCGTGGACAGCCCCGCCGAAAAAATCAGCTGCAACGCCTCATGGTCGCTGATGCTGTCCAAACTCTGCTCATCCAGCAGACCGTTTTGATAGGCTTTTTTCTTGATCTTGTCTGGATCAATACCTCGTCCATCGTCACTGATTTCAATCACCACCTGATCATCCTGACCCAGCGCACGCAAGATGATCGTACCGCTGGCGGACTTGCCTGCGGCTCGGCGCTCCTCCGCACTCTCCAGTCCGTGATCAAGGCTGTTTCGCACCAGATGAATCAGCGGATCGGCCAGATTTTCCACCACGTTTTTATCCGCCTCGGTCTCTTCACCCTCCACCTTCAGCTCCACCTGCTTGCCCAACTTGCGCGACAAATCGCGCACCAGCCGTGGAAAACGCTGAAACACGGTGGAGATCGGCACCATGCGAATTTGCATCATCGCAGCCTGCAACTCCTCAGAGAGGCGATTGATCACCGTGTATTGACTCTTGATCTCTTTCGAGAGCTGCCGCACCCCAAAATGCTCTTCAGCACGCTTGGCCAAAAACGGCAGTGCATTTTTAGCCACCACCAGCTCGCCCACCAGATCCATCAACGCATCAATGCGCTGCTGATCCACCTTCAAGGTTTTGCTCACCACCTCCTTCTCATGACGACGTTCACTCTGACGCCGATCCGCTTTACGCTGCTCCACAGGCGCTGGCAATACGGACAACAATGGGGTGGATTTTGGTGGAGCGCTCTTTGTTGGCCTATTTTCAAGCTCATCTTCAGGCTCATCAGCCGATAAATTTAGCCCCTGTAAAAAACCCAACAACGGTCTGAGAGAGTGCTCAGCTTGGGCTTGATCACGTACTCGGCAAACCGGCTCCACTGGCAATGACAACAGCCGCATGACGTTACCCACCACCGTAGACACCGATGCAATGCGTCCCAGCAACGCCTCCTCAGAACAAGGCAGAGCCAAAATATGCTGCTGCGTCTGCAACGCCTGCTCGGAGGCTTTTTTCTGCGCCACCGATATTTTTGGTACTTCTTCATCGCACTGCGTTGCAGGTGCCACAACGGCCACCGCCTCCGGCCACGTCAACTCCTGTTGAGTCATTGAGGCCAACAAAAAACGGAACAGCTCCACCTCCTGACAACCCTGATCCAACAACAACTGCATCCAACGTAACGACGACGTTTGGCGTAACTCCGTTCCACTCAATTCCAACAGAGGCCGAATCAACTCAACCAGACGCGACCAATCTTCCGCCACCACCACCGCTGGAGCCTGTTGCAAAAACAGCTCAAACGGCTCTTCATCACCCCACTCACC
>JAUZRS010000277.1 GCA_030950195.1 Gammaproteobacteria bacterium
AAATCGGTATGACTTTGGATGTGCGCTTGGACGATGTGGCCAATGGCCGTCCCGTGGTGCAGGCGGTGATCAGCCGTATTTTTCCGGTGGCGGACTCGGTACGTCATACCGTGCCTTTGGAGTTGCTGCTGCCTGAGAAGACCAGCGCCGTCGCCGGTATGTACGCCGAAGTGATGATTCCAGAAGCAAACAGTAACGCGCAAGGTGATTTGGTGATCCCGCGTTCAGCGGTGGTGATTAAAGGCGGCCTGCCCTTGGTGTTCGTGATGGACGAGAAGGGGCAAGCGATGTTGCGCCTGCTGCGTTTGGGGGCGACGACAGATGATTCTGTGGTGGTGATTTCCGGTTTGCAGGAGGGGGCTGCCATTGTTAAGCAACCTTTGCCAGGAATGAAAAGTGGCGATACGGTCGTGCCTCAAGCAGCAGCGACTGAAGCAGAATAATTTTTTCTGTAAAAACAATCAGTAACGGTGAGCAAGCGTATGTTTTGGCTCACTGTTTTGGCTCACCTATTTTTTGATAAAGACAATTCATATGGCACAGGACGCATCAGCTCAAAACGCGGTTGAGACGCACGCTCCTCTGGGGCTGGCAGGCAAAACGGCACAAGCATTCATTCACTCTCCTCTTTCTCCACTGCTCTTTTTAGCCATGATGGCCATGGGAATAATTGGCTTGATGGTTACTCCACGTCAAGAAGATCCTCAGATCTCGGTGCCAATAGTGGATCTGTTTGTGGCCTATCCGGGGGCTTCTTCGGAGCAGGTGGCGGCGCTGGCGATTGAACCACTCGAACGTATTATGAGTGAAATTCCGGGTGTGAAGCACGTCTATTCCGCCAGCCAGCGCGGTCAAGGTGTGGTGACGGTGCGCTTTATTGTCGGTGAGGAAGCAGGAACCTCACTGGTTAAAGTGCATGATAAATTGCAGTCCAATATGGATCAGATGCCGCCTGGGGTCAGCCCGCCGTTGGTGAAAGCCAAAGGCATTGATGATGTGCCAGTGGTGACCGTGACCCTGTGGTCCGATGTGGTGGACGGTGGCGGTTTGCGTCGTCTCTCTTTGAATTTACTGCAAAGTTTGAAACAGATTCCGGATACCGGCCAGGGTTTTGTGGTGGGCGGTCGCAGTGAGCAGATTCAGGTGGACGTTTTGCCAGAGCGTTTGGCGGGTTTTGGGGTCAGTTTGGAGCAGGTGGCGCAGGTCATTCGTGCTTCCAATAGTGAGGCCAAAACCGGTTCGATGGAGTCCAATAACCACCATATGAGCCTTTATGTGGGTGGTTTTTTGGCTTCGGCCAGCGATGTGGGTAATTTGTTGGTTTCAACCTATCAAGGCCAGCCGGTTTACATTAAAGATGTGGCCACGGTAACCCGTGCGTTGCAAGAGCCAAATCAATTGGTGACCTATTCGACGGGGGTGGCTTATCAGCAGGCAACGGACAACAACCATCAAGCGAACAACGCGCAAGCGGTGACGGTGGCGATTGCGAAAAAAATGGGTGCCAATGGGGTGATGGTGGCCGATGCAATTTTGGCCAAAGTTGAATCCCTGAAAGGCCGTTTGATCCCAGCAGAAGTGCATGTGGAAGTGACTCGTAATTACGGTGCTAGCGCGGCAGATAAGGTTAATGAGCTGCTGTTTAAATTGGTTATCGCAACGGGTATTGTGACTCTGTTGGTCTGGTACGCTTTGGGCATGCGTCCGGCGATTGTGGTCACACTGGTGATTCCAGTGGTGATCTTAATGACGGTGTTTGCTGCTTTTTTGATGGGCTTTAGCATTGATCGAGTGAGTCTATTTGCGTTGATTTTCTCCATCGGAATTTTGGTGGATGACGCCATCGTGGTGGTGGAAAACGTCTACCGGCGTTGGTTAATGAAAGGCGAGATGGACACGGATACGGCGGTGGATGCGATTCGTGAAGTGGGTAATCCGACGATTGTGGCGACCTTTGCAGTGGTGGCGGCGCTGTTGCCGATGGCCTTTGTGAGCGGTTTGATGGGGCCGTATATGGGGCCGATTCCGGCGCTGGGTTCGGTGGCGATGATCATCTCCCTGTTTGCCGCGTTTGCCTTTACTGCGTGGTTGATCATGCGGATTAAACCCTCCCTGAGCCAGTTGCGAGAGATGGAAGACAAAGAACACGCCGAGCAGGAACGTCTTGATTCACTTTATCGTCGTGTCTTGGTGCCTCTGATCGAAAACCGATTTTACGGCAAGGTCTTTTTGATCGGTTTGGTGCTGTCGTTTTTCTTGGTTTGCTCAATGTTTTACACCACGGCGGTAACGGTGAAGATGTTGCCTTACGACAACAAACAAGAGTTCAGTGTGGTTTTGGATATGCCCGAAGGCAGCGCCATGGCCAGTACCGCCAATGCAGTGTTGCAGATGGCGGAAGTGATTCGTTTGGTGCCAGAAGTAACGGCGGTGCAAACCTACACCGGTACAGCGAAACCCTTTGATTTTAACGGCATGGTGCGTCACTACTATTTGCGTTCAGAGCCGTGGCAGGGTGAGTTACAGGTGCAATTGCTGCACAAAACCGAACGTGATCGCTCCAGTCATGAGATCGCCCAAGAGGTGCGGGGTCTGTTGTTGCCCATCGTGCAGGCTGCGGGTGGGCGTTTGACTGTGGCAGAGATGCCTCCAGGACCTCCGGTGGTGCAGTCGGTGGTAGCTGAAATCTATGGCCCAGATGCACAGACACGCCGCCAAGTAGCGGCGGATATGACCAAGATGTTTGAGGGCTTGGATGGTTTGGCCGATGTAGATAACCTCATGCAACAAACGCATCAGGTGTGGCATTTTGAGGTGGATACGCAAAAAGCCAGCCGTCTGGGTATTTCAGTGAAGAGTATCATTCGTAACCTGAGTATGGCGATGGGTGAATATCGTGTGGATGACGTTAAGCAGGGCGCGGCGCTGGAGCCGACCTACATTGTGTTGCAAATACCGCTTTCCATGCGTTCGCGCACTGAATATCTCAATGAACTGCCTATTGCCAGCAGCGATGGCAAGCTGATTCCGCTGGCGGAGTTGGGGCGTTTTGTTCAAGTGACTCAAGATCCGGTGATTTACCACAAAGATTTGCGCCCCTTGGAGTATGTGGTGGGCGATGCGGTGGGGCGTTTGGCCGCACCGATCTATCCCATGAGTGACATTGATACCTTATTGGAAAACTACACCACCCCCGATGGGGTAACGATGTCCGGTTTTATGACCGGCGCGCCTGAGGATAACGGTGAATCTGCTTTTGAGTGGGGCGGTGAGTGGACGATTACCTACGTCACCTTCCGTGATATGGGCATCGCTTTTGGTGTTGCTCTCATCCTTATTTACATGCTGGTGGTGGGCATGATCGGTAATTTTGTCTTGCCAGCGGTGATCATGGCTCCGATCCCCTTAACTTTGTTGGGCATTGTGCCGGGTCACTGGATTATGGGGGCGGAGTTTACTGCCACCTCGATGATCGGTTTTATTGCTTTGGCAGGCATTATTGTGCGTAATTCCATTTTGCTGGTGGATTTTTCTATTGCCGAAGTGAAAATGGGCACTCCTGTGGAAGAGGCGGTGTTGCGTGCGTGTAAAGCCCGTACCCGTCCGATTGTGATCACGGCATTGGCTTTGATGGGCGGTGCCAGTGTGATCCTCAGTGATCCGATTTTCCAAGGCATGGCGGTTTCACTGCTGTTTGGGGTGATGATTTCGACGATTTTGACTTTGATCGTGATTCCACTGGGGTGCATCAGTGTGGGTTCAAGCATGTCTGATGACAGCACTGAGAAGCAGAACCACGTTTAAACGTGCTTTTATAGGCTGTTGAGTAGAGACTTTTGCTCAACGGTGCTTTAACTTAAAAAAAACTGAAAGTTGTGGTTTCTATGAATAAGTCGTGGTATAAATAACGTCCAGAGGCTAATTCGTTGTTTAAATGCAATTACGGGCTAAACGGTTTTCAGACAGAGCGGAGACTCTTGAAAATATTCTTCTCGATAAATAATTTTTGTTCTATGGATGTCATTTTATGGTAGATCGTGCGGCTAAAAAAGGCCTCTGGATTGGTGTCTTAATTTTTTTGGCAGGTGCAGCAGCACTGGCCAGTGTTAATGCTTTTTTCAGTTATACCAACCGTATGGAGTTTTGTATTTCGTGTCATACGATGCAGACCAATTACAATGAGTATAAAGAAACCCCTCATTTTAAAAATCGTTCCGGTGTGCAAGCCACCTGTGCCGATTGTCATGTTCCTAAAGAATTTGGTCCTAAGTTGTACGCTAAAATTATGGCGGCCAAAGACGTTTACCATGAAATTTTAGGCACGATTAGCACGCCTGAAAAATACGAAGCGCATCGTTGGGATATGGCCTCTCGGGTCTGGGCGAAAATGGAAGCCAGCGATTCTCGCGAGTGTCGTAGTTGCCATAATGTTGAACATATGGATTTTGATGAGCAGGATAAGATGGCTGCTAAAAAGCATCGCCGTGCTACAGAAAAGGGAAAAACTTGTATTGATTGTCATAAAGGCATTGCTCACGAAGAACCGGATGAGCCGGAAGATTCAGAGTAGGTCTGCACGTCAAAAAGTAAAATAACACTGTTTTTATTAACCCACGCTGTAATGCGAGAGGAGGGAGACTATGAGGCAAAAAAAGAGACAACTTGCCTTGTTGATTGGTGGTTTAGTGTTGAGTGCAACGGCTTGGGCCGCGACACCCAGCGGTGAGATGTTGGGTAATACTTGTGCCGGTTGTCATGGTACCAATGGCAATAGCCAAGGGCCTGCGACACCGACTATTGCAGGTATTTCCAAAGACTATTTTGTCGATGCAATGAAAGCCTATAAGAGCGGTGATCGCCCCTCTACCATTATGGGTCGTATTGCAAAAGGCTACACCGACGAAGAAGTGGATGCGATGGCGAAATTTTTTGCCGAGCAAAAATTCAAAGCCGGTATGCAGGTGTCTGATAAAGGCAAAGCCAAAAAAGGTGCAAAACTGCACGATAAATATTGTGAAAAATGCCATGAAGACGGTGGTACTTCCAGTGAAGACGATGCAGGTATCCTAGCTGGTCAGTGGGAACCTTACCTGCATTACACGATGAAAGACTTCATGGATGGCAGCCGAGAAATGCCTAAAAAAATGAAGAAAAAATTGGAAAAAATGCATAAAAAAGCGGGTGATGCCGGTATGGATCAACTCATGAACTTTTATGCCAGCGAGAAGTAGGGGAGAGGACTAATATGAGTCAATTTACACGTCGTAATTTCCTCAAGGTTACAGGTGCTGCCGCCGCCGTTGGCGCGCTGGGTGCTCCTGGCTTGAGTTTGGGTGCAACCAAGCGGGTTGTGATAATTGGTGGTGGTATGGGTGGCGCAACAGCTGCTAAATACATTCGTATGGGTGATTCTTCAATCGAAGTGACCCTGATCGAAGCCAACAAACATTACTACACCTGTTTCATGAGTAATGAAGTGCTAGGCGGTGGCCGTAGCATGGATTCAATCAAGTTCGGTTACAGTGGTTTGGCTGCTCACGGTGTTAAAGTGGTCAATGACTGGGTAACCGGTATTGATGCTAAAGCACAAAAAGTGAACACCAAAAGCGGAAAATCGTTCGCGTACGATCATTGCATCGTTTCTCCTGGTGTGGACTTCAAATGGGACACCATTGAAGGCTACGATGAAAAAGCCGCTGAAAAAGTGCCACATGCTTGGAAAGCCGGTTCACAAACCATCATTCTGCGCAAACAGCTGGAAGCAATGAAAGACGGCGGTACGGTGATTATTGCCCCTCCTCCCAACCCTTTCCGTTGTCCTCCTGGACCATACGAGCGTGCCGGTCAAATCGCACATTATCTGAAGAAACACAAACCAAAATCAAAAATCTTGATTTTGGATTCTAAAGATAAGTTTTCCAAAAAAGGTCTGTTTGTTCAGTCTTGGAAAGCGATGTACGGTTACGGTACCGACAACAGCATGATCGAGTGGGTTTCTAAAGCCAACGACGGTCTGGTTAATCGTGTTGATGCAGACAAGCGTATGGCATTCACTGAATTTACCGATCACAAAGCAGACGTTTTGAACGTAATCCCTGCTCAGAAAGCCGGTAAAATCGCCTTTGCTGCGGGCCTGACCAACGATAAAGGTTGGTGTCCTGTGAATCAGAAGACGTTCGAGTCTACCATTCACAAAAATGTCCACGTCATTGGAGACTCTTCAGTCGCTAGCCCTATGCCGAAATCCGGTTATGCGGCCAGTTCTGAAGCCAAAGTCTGTGCAGCCGCCATTGTTGCTATGTTGAATGGCAATGATGCACCTACGCCTTCTTACGTTAACACCTGTTACAGTGTGCCTGGCGAAGATTGGGGTATCTCTGTTGCAATGGTTTATCGTCTCGGTGCAGAAGGTAAAATCATTAAGGTTAAGGGTTCTGGTGGCCTGACACCGATGGATGCAACTCCTGCTTTCCGCAAGCGTGAAGTGGGTTATGCACACAGCTGGTTCAAAAATATCACCTCTGATACGTTTGGCTAAAGCCAGTTAAGTCAATTTATTGACTTAAAAAGCGGAGCCTTTGTGCTCCGCTTTTTTGTGCTTAAA
>JAUZRS010000278.1 GCA_030950195.1 Gammaproteobacteria bacterium
CCGGATCGGCAATGCCTGCTGCTCGATCGGTGGTCGGCACATTGTGATCCGGCACCGCTAAAATAGTCTCAATACGCCACGGCTTGCGCCCCGCCACTGCCAAACCCTCAAAGGCTTGTGGCGAAGTGACTTCATGCACCAAATGACGGTCGATGTACAGCAATGCCGTACCGCCCTCTTCCGTGCGCACCAAGTGAGATTCCCAAAGTTTGTCGTATAAATTTTTAGCAGTCACCAACCGATCTCCTACAAAATGGATTCGCCATCCTACCCTCAGCCTTGATATTACTCAAACGCATAATTTTCATACAACCAATACCCTTTAGGAATGTGTAATGAATACCCATTTAAGTCAAACTTAAGCTCTATCCGATCTTTAAGGGTGAAAAACGGTATTATGCTACCAATAACGCCAAAAGAGCGTTTGAACCTCAACAATTCCAATCGACTAGGAGTGCCTCGTGCTCAATAAAAACCTCTTTATTCCAGCCATAACAGCCCTTTTCATAGCCAACATCACAGGCTGTGGCAGCGACTCCGAACCCCCTACGTTAAGCACGGAAAAAAATTCGGCCATTGAACGCGACGCCACTTCGGTAACCTCATCAATAAGTACAAAAGAAGAACCAGCAACTGAAACAGCAGCCAAGACCTCTGCCGAAGAACCCGCAGAGAGCGCGGATATGTCCAGTATTCTGAACAGCATTAACGCCGTCAATAGCGATGCTCCGATGGAACATGAAGCACCCATGGAACCCGCACCCAAGCCTGAAAAAAGAGCCGATCACGCAAAACCCCACTTCAGCTACAGCGGTGCAACCGGACCGGCACACTGGGGTGATCTGGATGCTGCTTGGGCCACCTGCAAAGCAGGCAACAGCTCAGCAATGGTGAAGAAAAACGTGTCTCACCAGTCTCCCATCAATTTTGCCGGTGATGCCAAGCTGATCACCTTGACCCTCACAGGTGCAGACAGTGGCCTCAATTTCAGCCGTAAAAACAACGGATACACCATCCAACTGGATGAAAACGACGAAGCGGGTGCGATCAGCATTGAGCTGAAAAACGTCACCTACACCTTAGCGCAGTTCCATTTCCACGCAGGCAGTGAACACAGCGATCACGGTCAACAAAGTGCGATGGAAGTTCACTTTGTCTTTGCCAACAACGACAAAGAGACGCCTCGTTACGCCGTAGTGGGGCTCTTTATTGACCAAGGCGAGAACAATCCAGAACTGGCAAAAGCCCTTTCTGCCGTTCTGCCCGCAGCCAATCAAACCGACTCAGCAACGATCAATATTGCCGTAGCCAACATACTCAATGACAGTGGCAAGGCCTACCGTTACACCGGCTCTTTCACCACGCCACCTTGCACAGAAGGCGTTCAGTGGACCGTGATGGCGCAACACGCCACCCTCGGCGCTGCACAAATCAAGACCTTCACTGATCACTACAGCAACAATTTCCGTCCGATTCAAGGCACTTTAAACTAAACCAAGCCTCACTCTGTTTTCAGGTGAAGCAACCGCTTCACCTGAAAAAAATATCGAAAAACCATCCTTTTCATCTATTTTTAAGAAAATTAAGCTTAAATCACTCCGCCCGTTTTCAACGGGAAAACCTCGTATTGTTTTAACTATAAAAGGAAATCTCGTGTTTACAAAAAAACTGATCGCTTTAGGCATCTCCGCTCTTCTCAGTATCGCGGTTACAGGTTGTAGTAGCACTACGAACAGCACTTCAGATACTGCCGCTGGCCACACCACAAACACCACGCCTCATTTCACCTACGGTGCCGCTGATAGCACAGGCCCCCAACATTGGGGAACGCTGAGTACGGATTGGGCAACGTGCAGCAATGGCAACGCCCTCTCAAATGACTTCACCGGCAATCACCAATCCCCTATTAATTTTGCTGGCACTTCCGCCGCAGTCACACTCGGTTTAAGCATTGGTGGCGCAGGTCAACTGGAGTTTATTCGCGAAAACAACGGTCATACCATCGAATTAAAAGAGGAAGATGCCGCTAACAGCGCCACCATAACCATCAACAGCATCACTTACACCTTGCTGCAATTTCACTTCCACGCCAACAGTGAGCATCAAGATCACGGTCAATACGCACCGATGGAAGTTCATTTTGTCTTTGCCAATACAAGTGATCCTGCGGCAACAAAATACGCCGTTGTTGGTGGTTTCATCGACCAAGGAACCAGCAGCAACTCTGAACTGGCCAAAGCATTGGCCGCAGCCCTACCCGCCGATGGCGTTATTGAAACCACCCCCATTGCCATCAGTGTTGCCAACATCATCAGCGATGGCAGTGCCGCTTATCGTTACAATGGCTCCTTCACCACACCGCCCTGCACCGAAGGCGTTGAATGGACTGTTCTCAGCCAGCACCTCACTTTAAGCGCGGCTGACATCAAAACCTTCACTGATCACTACAGCAACAACTTCCGCCCTCTCACCGGAACACTCAACTAAGCACCTTGGGTGAAGCAACCGCTTCACTCTACTCTCCCCTTTCCTGCTTATTTTCTTTTCAACTTCCGCACTAAAAAACGGTTCGGATTCAACCCATCCAGCAACGCTTTTTCCAGTGGCAACGGCTCACCACTCATCTGACAGGCAAGCAACTCTGCACTTAACAATGCACTGCTCAAGCCTCTTGACCCCAACCCCGCCAAAACATAAAGCCCTTTTTCGTAAGGCGGCATTGAATACTTCTCACCTGATCGACCATGACAAAGATCGTCATACACTTCATTAAATTCTTCTGGCTCCAGCAAACCACCCACCAATGGCAATTGATCCGGCGTTGTTCCCCGCAAAGCCACTCGCCCCGATAACGCTTCGGGCTGCGCACCCATAACATCAGGCAAATAACGCTGCAACATCTGCCAATTTTTCTGCTGATCCTCTGCGAGCAAGTCAAGGCTTAAATCCTCACTGCTGTAGGTCGCACCGATCAAATGTTGCCCCCCAACACGGGGCAGTAAATACCCCTCATGACAAAGCACACAAGCCAAATTTTCACTCTCCGTCGTCGCTGGAATGTGCGTTAATTGCCCTCGCGCCGGAGTCAGCTCAAGATAACCCGCCTGCGCCACATTTTTCAGCTCCGCACCGCTGGCCAACACCAGCAAGTCAGCTTGATACACCTGCTCGCTGTTTTTTTGTTGCAACTGCCACTGATCTTTTTTACGTTCTATTTTTTCAACCGGGCAATTAAAAATGCGTTCAATCGGTTTCGCCTCAGCCAGCAGAGCCTTGCACAACTCAGTCGGATCGAGATACCCCGCCAGAGGATAAAACAGACCCGAGTGCGATACCGACACCCCAGAGAGCCGCTCAATCTCCGCCGCACTCACGGCACGACAGAGGGAGGGCTGATTTTGATAATGCGCTGCCACCGCCCGCTGACGTTTGAGCAGCCGCTGATTAAACGCCAACTGCACCACACCACAGCCTTGCCACGCCATTTTGGGCTCTTTTTGCTGCAACGCCTCCAATCGCTTCTGCGTGTGCAAAAACGCCGCTCGATAAAAACGCCCATAGAGGCTCTCATCGGCAGTCAGGGCAGGCAGAACCACCGCCTGCGGATTACCCGAAGCTCCGGCGGCCAACTCAGCCTGCGCCTCAAACAGCGTCACTGCGTAGCCCCGATCAGCCAAGGCCGCCGCCACCGCCACTCCCGCAATGCCTGCACCGATCACCGCCACCGAAGTGGCCAGTTGCCGAGGCGGCAGATCAAACCACGGCGCTGATTTTTTCTGCGCCGGTTTTTTTAATAAACGCCCAAACAGCATTTCGCGCTTTTTACCAAAACCCTTGGCTTTTTTAACCTCAAACCCCACCGCTGTCAGCGCACGGCGTACGTTTCCCGCTGCGGTAAAGGTGGCAAACGTCGCCCCCAGCTTTAATTTTTCCGCCACCAGAACCAAGGTCTCTGGTCTCCACATACTGGGGTTTTTAGCCGGATTAAAACCGTCCAGATAACAAACGTCCGCCTGCGCCACCAGCGACGGCAACACCTCAGAGACCTCCCCCAGCAGCAGCGTCAGTGTCACCCCATTGGAAAAATCCAGACGATGATAACCGTCCACCAACACCGTGGGATAAGAATCCAGCAGAGCCGCTGAAAAAGGCGCTAACTCAGACCAAGGTGCCAAGGCTTTTTGCACGTGCGCTCGGCTCAAAGGAGCTTTTTCCACTGAAATAAAGTGCAATCTCGCGCCTTTGTCAGCCGTTTGAGACCAGAGCTGCCAAGTGGCCAAAAAATTCAGCCCTGTGCCAAAACCGGTCTCTAGAACGGTAAATTGATCTTGGCCTAACCACGCCTGTGGTACATTGTTGTGCTGCAAAAACACATATTTGCTCTCCGCCAAACCGGAGCCGTGAGCGTAATAACAGTCCTCTCCTTTGATAGAAAATGGGTCATTATCGCTCCACTCCAACAGAGCCGGTTTCACCTCTAACTTTTTTTGCATAATGGTATTTTAACGGTAAAGAACCGTGGTCAGTGCATCCTCAGAGGCTATAAAGTCCGGCTCTTTGCCCGTCAATGCCCGTGTCAATGGCACAATCTTTGTTCGCACCCCCATGCCGCGATAATCCACATAACCGTAATCCCGCAGCACCTCCATGATAATGCTGTTTCGCGGCGAACGCTGACCGGCTTTCATCTTTTCAACGGACATGGAATTGGGCAACGCGCCTGGGCTGATCACCTCAAAGCGATCTCGGTAACTGCCCACCTCGATCTCCACAAAGCGCGTCCAATCTCGATGCGCCAACGCATTCAGCAGCACTTCACGCACCGCTTCCAGCGGATAAAACCACTGCGTTTCTCGACGCAAATCGAAGTTTATTTCACTGCCTTGCTGTGAAATAAACGGGCTAATCGCGTCCATAAACCGTTCGACAAGCCCCCCGTCCAGCAGCGTTTTACCCGCCGCATCCACGTCCCAACGCCCCACCATCGGCGCATCTAAAATCTCATCCAACAGCGCCTGATACGATTTATCCTCACCCTGAAAGACAAACACCCGTAACCCCGCTTGTTTTAAATAGCGCCGTGGTTTTTTTCCAAATAGAACCAAGCCCGCAATGGTGCAGCAAACCTGATCCGCAACCTCGGTAAGAAAACCCAGACCCAGCAAGCGCACCTGCCACTGCTCGGGTGTTGTGGGTAGATCTGGATCACGCAAAATGTCTTTCAGGTAATTCAACAACCGCGCTTCATCTAAGCACGCCATGCCGGTACGAGGTATGGGCATCACCTCCGTGTGCAACATCCCCCCCAACTCAAACAGCCGCATCTGCTGCTCTCTGGTCGCAAGACGAGAGGTCGAACCCACACGGATAAAAATCTCTTCTTTACCACGATCACGCACCACATAAGGTTTAGAAATCCCTTGCGGAAAACTGATAACCGCAACGAACGTTCCCTCGGCCACTTTTATCTCTTCGTAAAAAGGCAACATCATCGGATGAATTTTGCTTTGCAGCGTATTCATCACCCACTCTTCCAATTTATTGCGTTGAATGCCACTGACGCTGCCGTCATCTTCAACCCCCAACAGCACTTTCCCCCCCTGAAAATTAGCCAGCGCCACCACTTCTTTTGCCAATTGCTCCGGTCGAATATCATCGCGTTTAAACTCAACCCCAGAGTTTTCCCCATTGGCAATGACTTCCAGCAGTTCCGTTTTCAACATGGCAACGATCCAGATAATAATAATAAAATAAATCAGAGGAGAGCAGATTCAATCACACCCTTCATCTTTCGGATGATACGTTGGAAAGCAAGCGCGTTACAATGAGCAGAATATGGAAATTCAAACTCTACAGGCCTTTCTGGCCGTCGCCAAAAGCAACTCCTTTTCAAAGGCCGCCCTCACCCTGCATCTGAGCCAATCGGCCATCAGCAAGCGCATTGCCAGCCTCGAAAACGAACTGAACTGCCGCCTGTTTGATCGCATCGGTCGTCACATCAACCTCACCGAAGCGGGCAACCTTCTGCTGCCCCGCGCCAAAAAAATCATCGGCGAAGTCGAACAGTGCCGCCAATTAATGCACAACTTACACAACACCATCGGCGGCACCCTCAGCATCGGCACCAGCCACCACATCGGCCTGCATCGGCTGCCCACTCATCTACAGACCTTTACACACCGTTACCCCGAGGTGGAACTTGATCTGCACTTTCTCGACTCCGAAGAGGCCTGTCAAAAGGTCTTGAGCGGAGCCTTGGAACTGGCGGTGGTGACGCTGCCGCAAGAGAGCAACCGTCGCCTTACAACCCATCTGTTATGGCAAGACCCCATGCTCTTTATGGTCAACAAAACCCACCCTCTGAGCCAGAAAAAAAATTTAAAGCTAAAAGACCTACTGCCCTACCCCGCAATTCTTCCCAGCCAAGGCACCTACACCCGCGACCTCATCGACCAAGCGCTGCAACCTCAAAACACACCGCTCAAAATTGCCCTAGAGACCCACTATCTGGAAACGATTAAAAGCATGGTTGGCATTGGTCTCGGTTGGAGCGTGCTGCCTGAGAGCCTCTGCAACGATGATCTATTCTGTCTCAAACTCAGCGACATCCAGATCAGCCGTCAACTCGGTTACGTCCAGCACCGAGAACGCACCCTCTCCAACGCCGCCCGCGCCTTTATCAACACACTCTCAACACAAAAAGACCCCGATCACTCCACATAAAGCGCATCAATAATCGGGCAATTATCAATCGTATACACACTGCCCTTGCACTGCCCCACCATATCGTTCAACGCCCCTTGCAGCCGTTTTAAATCCTCTATTTTTTGCTGCACTTCACGCGCCTGCACCATCGCCATCGCCTTCACCTCACCGCAGTAGTGACCCGGTTCATCAATAAATTTAAGCAGCTCCCTAATCTGCTCAATGCGAAACCCCAGCTCTCGGCAACGGCGAATAAAATGCAAGCGTTTTACATCAACCAAGGCATAAATCCGATGGCCGCCTTCCGTACGCGGTGGCTCTGGCAGCAAAGCGGCCTTCTCGTAGTAGTGAACCGTCTCCACTTTGCAGCCCACCTTTTTAGCCAATTGACCGATGCTAAATTTTTTTTCACTCATGATAAAAAAACCCTTGAACCTGTAGTAACTACAGGTTTTATAGTAGCAGATAGAAATCACAACAAGAGCAAAAGCACGATGAAAACCACCGTCACACAATCCACCCTCACCTGTCCCAAGTGCGGCCATCAAGAACAGCTCACCATGCCCACCGATGCCTGCCTCTGGTTTCATCAATGCAGCGGCTGCCAAATCGTGCTCAAACCCAAACAAGGCGACTGCTGCGTTTTTTGCTCCTACGGCTCCGTACCTTGCCCACCCATTCAACAGCAACAAACAACAGAGGAATAGAGATATGAAGCTTAATAAAGAGCACAGCACCGGCCAGTTAAAGTGGCTCACCCTGTTTATCAGCAGCGGCACTCTCATCTGCTGCGCTCTGCCCGTTCTGCTCGTTTCACTCGGCTTTGGAGCTGTGGTGGCCAGCCTGAACTACAACGTACCCGGTCTGCTCTTTTTGGCCGAACAGAAACTCTGGACACTGAGCCTCGCCGCTCTGCTGCTGGCTTTTCTGGCGTGGGTGATCTGGCGACCCAATCAGAGCTGTCCGACTGACCCTGTTCTGGCCGCTCAATGTCAAACCTCAAAGCAATGGAACAGACGCATTTTTTGGCTCAGCTTTAGCGTCTGGTGCATCGGCTTTTTCTTTAGCATTTTACTGTTACCCCTACGCCAATTTCTCAATCTTTAAAGGAGTAAGACCATGAAAAACCTCATTGTTAGCCTACTGTTTGCCACACTCTGGATAAGCCCAACAACTCAAGCCAGAGTAGTCGAAATTGATGTCTACGGCATGACCTGCGCCTTTTGTGTGGACAGTCTGCAACGCACATTTGAAAAAATGAGCGCCGTCTCTAAGGTCGATGTCAGCCTAAAACAGAAAAAAATACGCCTTGAAACAGAGCCAAACCAACCCAGCTTAGAAAGCCTCAAACAAGCGGTGCTAGAGACCGGTTTCACCCCAGTAAAAATCACGGTTCAAGGAGATGAGAGTGCAAAATAGGCACTGCACAAGAGCCTCAGTGACCGCCTTCGGCCTAACCCTGCTGCTGAGCAGCAACGCTTACGCGATGGCGTTACGCTCTTTTGTCGCCCTACCCGTCGAAAAGGGCGGCGCGGTTATGCGCATCAGCATCGAACGCACTGCCGACAGCAAAACAGACACCCTCAGCACAGGCGTGGCTTACGGTCTGGGCAGCAAACAGACGGTACTAATCGACCTGCCCTACCGGCTCTCACCCGCCGGTGAAAAACGCCAAGGAGACCTCTCTCTGCTCTACCGGCACATTCTGTGGCAACAAGATCACTTCAATGGCACCGACCGTCTGGCCTTATTAGGTGGTGCTGTTTTTCCCACCGAAACAGAACGAGATACTGCTTTGCAAGCCGGTGTTGTCTTCACCCATTTCAAACAACGCCATGAAATAGACCTTGATGCACTCTATCAAATCGGCACCGGAGAGCGCCTTGATCGGGGTCGTTATGACCTCTCTTGGCAATATCGACTCACGCCAAGCGAGCGCCCCGAATGGGGCTTTAGCAATGAAATCAATACGGTAGTGGAATTAAATGGCCGCTGGCAGCAAGAGCAAAACACCACTCATCAACTGACCCTCGGCCTGCAATGGATTCAACAAAGCTGGGTGCTGGAAGGCGGAATCAGCCAAGATCTAAACAACAACCAAGAACAGCGCACCCTGATCAGTACGCGGTTTCATTTTTAAAACCGCCTAAGGTCGAGCCTCCACCACAGCAAACATCGTATCCGCATTCAAATCAAGCCGACCGTCCGTTGCCAACGCCGCCACCTCAGCCAAATGATCCGCTTTAAAACGCGGTAGTTGCTCGGCATTCAATTGATCCAACAGCCCCTTGTAACCAGCGCTGTTGAGCAGCGCCCACCACTCGGCCAAGGTGATTGAATAAGCAATCGGGTACACCTCGACCTTGATCTTAGCGGGATCAGCCAAAGCCGACAGCGCACGCATCTGTTCAACGCTTTTCAAACGCGCCAGCGAACGAATCGGGGTTTCGATCTGATATTCAGTTTCGATGCGCTGCAAAAACAGCTCAGCGTAAGGTTGAAACGCATCGGCAGTAAAAGAGGAGAACACCAAACGCCCCCCTGCTTTTAACTTACGAAAAATACGCTGAAAGGTCAGCTCCATTTCAGGGTAAAAAAACATCCCATAACCACAGCTGATGCGATCGAATGAGCCGTCGTCGTAAGGTAATTGCTCCACATCACCTTGTTGAAAATGCACCTTCTGCACACCCTGCGCGGTGGCTTTCTGCCGCGCTTGAGCCAACATCCCCTCCGACAAATCCAACGCTTCAATCTGAGTCTGTTGATGCCGCTGAGCAATTTCAAGAGCCACAATGCCGGTGCCGGTGGAGAGATCCAACACCCTCTGCTGTTCCAATGGAGCCAGATGATCCACCAA
>JAUZRS010000279.1 GCA_030950195.1 Gammaproteobacteria bacterium
CCAACGATCCAAACGCGGACGCAACGGCTCCATCACATCACACGCCAACGACTCACGGCCATAACTCGGCTCATGATAAAACCCCAACAAAGGATCAAGCCCCGCCCCGTGTGCCGCCTGCACCGCATTAAAATGCAACAAGGTTGGGAGGTTTATTTTTCGCTCGTCATTCCCGCGAAAGCGGGAATCCATAGGCTCTTGCCATAGATTCATGTGGATTCCCGCCTTCGCGGGACTGACGTGGATTGAGATTCTCTTAGTTTCTCACTCACTGCGAAACAGTAACTCGGTAAAAAAATAAAAAAGCCCCTTGCCCAGAGCATCAACCAAAGATAATAACAACCACCGCTGATGCAACTTTCCACCACATACCCATCTCCTCAAGCATTAAAAACAGCGAATTTAACCCGACTTAAGCCGTTCCTACGCCGCCTCACAACGATCCAACACACCCTGAGCCGAAGGCGCTAAAAACTCCGCAAACCGCTCCGCGTCACCCACCACCGGCCCATCCACCGCGTAACGAATGCCATCGGCACCAACAAACAGACTTCCATGATCCACGTTATGCTCAGCCCCACACCGCTTGGTAAACAGTTGATGCCCTGCACCGTTGCTCCAAACACCATCCCGCTGCCAGCGATACCCCATCCGCTCCAACTGCAACGCCGCCAACGGCACACTGCGCTCATCCTCAAACAGCTCAATGATTTTGCAATTGATCCCCAGCGCCGCACTTTTTCTGATGAAATGGCGCGTACTCTCAACGGCCATAAACGGGTGATTAATGCAGAGCTGAATGGGGAATTTCTGCGCCAGGTCGATGCTCTCCAACACCGGAGCCAACGCAATGCCCATGCTCCGCTGCTGCTCGGCGGCATCGAAAGAGTCGAGGTGAATCTTCAACTCATCCAGATGAGGCAACGCCGCCGCCAGCAATTTAGGATGCCCCAAGTGCGAATCCATCGACAGGTGATCCGTATGCAAACGACACAACGCCGCCACCTCAGAAAGCTGCGAGTGCAACGTCGGTTCACCACCACTGAGCACAATCTCATCCAAGCGTTGCCCTGCCGCCGCCAAGTTATCCAGAATGTCACGAATGGTCTGCAACGAGAGACGAGAACGCGCCGCCTGTTTATCCTGCCCTTCGTTGTGGCAATAATCACAACTCGCCGTACAGCGGTTGGTAAGCAGCAAGCGCAATTTAATCGCCTTAGTGGAACCCTGAAACATGACCTTATTCACTCTCTTCATTTTGTCGATGAGCCATTAAAACCCAAACACCCGAAGAGCGGATAAACAACAAGCTTGCAAGTAAATCCCCGCACACCCAAACGCTGCTATTAATTCTAAGGACAAAAAAAAGCCCCAAAAAGGGGCATGGAAAAAACCTCAACAGCACCAAGCCAGAACGATCCTAGCGTTTACAACCCGTTGCTATGACGATGACAACCTTAGCGATTTCACACCACATATCACACTCTCCTTAACATTAAACAAAACAAACAAAACAAAAAAAACAACAGTTAAACCCTACCGATCTTTACGATCAGAGTTCGTCAACGTTGCAGACAATGAACCCACCAAAAAAGCCAATCCACCTACAATAATAATCAAAAAAAACACAGTTACTGCTCCTAAAAATTCAG
Source organism: Gammaproteobacteria bacterium (assembly GCA_030950195.1). Lineage (GTDB taxonomy): Bacteria > Pseudomonadota > Gammaproteobacteria > JAUZRS01 > JAUZRS01 > JAUZRS01. Next base: position 1,653 of record JAUZRS010000279.1, read on the forward strand.
ATTCAAACCAACCCATAACACTCTTCAACCAAGCCCCGAAGGGCAAACCGACCTCAGTCGTCGCTGAACAAGCTAAACACACCCGCAACCACACCCACCGCACTCACCGCCTTAACCCCTTTCACCGCCATATACTTCACATCAGCAAAATCAGCCATGTTTTTACCCTCTAAAAAAGAACCCCATTAAAACAGATTAAAACCAACCCAACGAAAATCACAAGCTTGCAAAACACCCCAACGTAGGGCGCATTAACCAAAGGGCAATGCGCCAA
>JAUZRS010000028.1 GCA_030950195.1 Gammaproteobacteria bacterium
TTAAGACGCTGCATCGCTTCTTTAAGAATGTCATCGTCAGGGGCACTTTTTAACGCGTGATTCCAAACCGTATTGGCGCGCTGCTTATCACCGCTGACCCACAACACCTCCCCCAGATGAGCCGCGATCTCAGGGTCTTCCAATAGCTTATGTGCTCGGCTGAGCAGCCCCAAGGCTTTGTCTCGATCACCAGAACGGTAGTGCCACCACCCCAAACTGTCGATTACCGCAGGATCATCTGGACTTAAGGCAAACGCTCGGCGGATGTAATCACCTGCTTCTTGTAATCTCCCTGTCTGTTCGATTAAAAAATAACCCAAGGCATTCAGACCGTGGGCGTTCTCTGGCTCCAGCGTCAAGAGCTGTTTGAGATCCGTTTCAAAACGCTCAAATTTTTGCAATTTTTCCTCCACCAACGCCCGTGCATAAAGCAAGTCAACGTTGTTTGGCTGAGCGTGTAAAGACTCATCAAACAGTTTCAAAGCCTGCTCATGCTCGCCTGCCGCACGCAATATTTCCCCTTCAGTAAGGAAAAAACGCACCGCATACGACGATTCCGTGTACATCAAACGCAAACGTTTTAAATGCAAACGTGCGGCTTCTGTTTGCCCCAACTTAGCCAGCATCTCTGCCATCCGCACCTGCGCGTCAAGGCGATCCTCACCCTCTTTTACGTTTTGGTAGTACCCCAGCGCTTTCTCATAATTACGACGACTGTCAGCAATGCGGCCTAAATAATAATTTGCCTCATCAATACGCTGACCCAAAGTCAATAACTGAGTGAAATATTCAGCTGCCTCATCGTAACGACGCGACTCCACCGCCAACAGACCCAGAGCAAACACCACATTTTCTTGATCGGCATAACGCTCAAACAGAGCTTTTAATTGCACTGCGGCACGTTCGTATTGACGCGCCTTCACCAACAGACGTGCGTAACCCAAACGCAGGGAGCGATTTTCAGGGCTCTTCTCAATGGCATCCGACACACCAGCAATGGCCTGTTCAGAGCGTCCCATGTTCAATAACAATTTGGCGCGCAACAACAGCGCCTCAGCATCACTGGGTTCCAATAACAGCGCCTTATCCAAAGAGGCCAAAGCTGCCTCTTGATCTTTATTTCGCAACTCGAAACGCGCCCGAGTAAAGTGCAACACCGCACTCTCCTGATGGCGCTTTAATAACTCAGTCACAATCGGCAAGGCCACCGTAGGTTTTTTCTCTTGCAATAAAATAGCAGCAACCAAAGAGAGCACCTGCTGCTGAGCAACGCTGTCCGTTGAACTCAGGGCGATCATCTTTTTAAACGCCCGTAACGCCTGCTCCGTCTTGCCCTGTTTCAGTTGCACCACCGCCAGAATCCGATGCACTTCCAGACCCTCAGGATCCAACGCCAACCAGCGCGCAGCGCCTTGCGAAGCCTGTGGCCAAGCGTGGCCAAACAGCGCAATTCGCGTCGCACGACGCGCCAAACGCACGTCATTAGAGGACTCCGCAGCGATCAAATATTGCTGCAAAGCCAAGGACATATTACCCCGCCGACCCGCCAACTCTGCTACCAACACGCGATAGATTAACTCGGGATCATCCGCCGAACTAAAAGGAATAGGTGCCTTTAAAGCCTCTTCGCGCCGACGAACCTTTCGATTTTCCAGATCCTGCGCCGACACGCCAGAGGCCATCTGCGGTGAAGACGATGGAGACACACTAGGAACGCCACTACAAGCCGCACCGCTCAACCCCAACAAACAGACCAGCAATAACCTTTTGCACATAGATAATCCTCTAACCTCAATTAAGGCGACCTTGATATGGGCGACT
>JAUZRS010000280.1 GCA_030950195.1 Gammaproteobacteria bacterium
TTTGGAAAATCGAGTCGAGACAAATTCACTCAATACGATGGAAAACAGCGCCATAAAGGCCACGGTCATGGGCAGTCGATCCCACAACAAGGTGCTGTTGTCCGGCCAAAGGTGATAATAACCCGAACCGATAGCAACCCATGCCACTGCGAAGAAAAACAGCACACTGGCTGTTTTCTGTTCATCCATCAGTTGGATTTTTTTGGAGCGCAGCAGACCATAAAGTCCAGCAAGACCCACAAACAGAAAGGGGAGGTTTGATAAGACATTCCAGAAATTTGGAATGTCGAGGATGGTTCGTTTGTCAGCAAACAGGTGGTAATGGGTGTCTTGGGCTATTGGCGGCAAATTCCAGACGAAGATGATAGAAATGATTAAAACAAGTGTGATTGTTGATTTTATTTTAAACATAAATACCTTTGAGTGGAAAATATTCCACCCCTACTAAAAACACTCTTATCCTATAAAATTCTGTTGAATAAAGACATGCAGAAAATCCGCACCTTCGGGGGTAAACAACCAGACCAATGCCGAAATATTTATGAGTACCATAAACCAAAAAACACCGAGAAAAGATTGTTTTTTAGACTTATGTCGCAGTGTGTATTGCGCCATCAATGCCCCCGGCCAGCCTCCTACCAGTTCTACTGCATGCAAAGTGCTTTCTGCTGTTCTCCATGCACCTCGTTTCGCTGCCGATTTGTCTTTCGCATACAGGGCAAACGCCAACAGACTCATCAATACGTAGATACCAAAGAGCAACAGCGGGATTTTTTCAAGGAAAACAGAAACTCCAATAGTCATAAAAAACAGGTAAAAAACCATAATAGGCCACCTACCCCTCTGTGTTCGACTGTTTGTATTTAACACTCGATCAGCAAAAAATTGAGCCTGAATGGCGCGTGGACGACCGGTTTTATCGGAAGATAAAGCATAGGTGATTAACGTGTTTACTTCTGGACGACGATTTCGATTTTTGAATGCCTTAATATGGATAAAAATTTTCTCCCCACCCAAGCTAGGATCAATAAAACCAAATCCTTTATCCTCATTCCAAGAAATTATTTTACCTTTTTGACGCACGCCACTTCTCCATTTATCTACTTTTAATGTCAATTTTTATGAGCGAAAAGTCTTCCATTTCGTTCCTATTTCACACTCCTACTATCTAGACCAATGCCATTGATAGTTGAATCAAACACCCAATTTACGCTAATGTCTACCCCATGAACATCATAGCCGACGAAAACATCCCCTTTGCTCAACAAGCCTTCTCCACCTTAGGCGAAGTCACCCTGCTGCCTGGACGCAATCTGAGCGCCGCCGACGTGGCCGATGCCGAGCTGCTGCTGGTGCGCTCCGTTAGCCGCGTCACCCCCAGCCTGCTTCGCGGCTCCAAAATCCGTTTTGTCGCCACCGCCACCATCGGCTTTGACCACATTGATCTCGACTACCTCCAGCAACACAACATCGGCTTCGCCCGTGCGCCAGGCAGCAACGCCATCTCCGCCGCCGAATACATCCTCAGCAGCCTGCTGGTTTTAGCCGAGCGCCAACGCTTCCAACTGCGCGACAAAACCGTCGCCATCATCGGCTGTGGCAACGTCGGTTCACGGGTACTGAAACGGCTGCAAGCCTTGGGTGTCACCTGTCTGGTCAACGACCCACCGCGTCAACAACAAGAGCCAAACGGCGATTTTGTCAGCTTAAAGGACGCCCTCACCGCCGACATTATTACTCTACACACCCCCTTGAGCAAAGAGGGCGATTTCCCCACCCACCACCTGCTCAACGCCGAACGTTTAGCACACATTCCCTCAGGAACGATCCTCATCAACGCCGCCCGTGGGGCAGTGGTGGACAACAACGCCCTCTTAAAACGAATGCAACAGCAGAACGACTTGCATCTGATCTGGGACTGCTGGGAAGGCGAACCACAAATCAACACCGAACTGCTCGACTACGTACAGATCGGCACCCCCCACATCGCCGGTTACAGCCTTGATGGCAAAGTGCGTGGTACCGAGATGATCTATCAAGCCGCCTGCCAGTTTTTGGGTGTAGCTCCCAGCTGGAGCGCCGAAGATGCCTTGCCCGCGCCCATTGTGAATGGATTTACTCTAACCCCCAGCGGCGATTGGCAAGCGGATCTGAGCGCAACGGTTCTCAGCGCCTACGATGTGCGCCGTGACGACGCCAATATGCGTCTGATCAAAGCCCAGAGCCACGACCAACAGCGACTCTTTTTTGACCAACTGCGCAAACAGTACCCCGAGCGGCGCGAATTTGCTCAATATCAATTGCAACTGCCTGAGGCTCAAGGAGAATTGGCTGATTTATTAAAGGCATTGGATTTTCGGGTTTAATACCACCTAAATCCTATTTCCCCGCGCAATTCTGTAGGGCGTAATAACCGCAGGGCATTACGCCATTATGAAAAAACAGGTGCAATGCCCGTTGATTATTACACCCTGCTTTCAAACAGTTAAAGCCGCTCATTATTGAATCGTACCGATCTAACAGAAAGCAGGTATAATCCGCCCCTTTTTGTGATTCTGTTGGAGTGTTGTTGTGATTGAGAAGCTGCGAAATATCGCCATTATTGCCCATGTTGACCATGGAAAAACCACCTTGGTTGATAAACTACTGGAGCAATCCGGTATCTTGGGAGAACGCGCAGCGCCCGCTGAACGAGTGATGGACTCCAACGATCTGGAAAAAGAGCGTGGCATCACCATTCTCTCCAAAAACACCGCTATCCGCTGGAACGAATACCACATCAACATCGTCGATACCCCTGGACACGCCGACTTTGGTGGTGAAGTGGAGCGCGTGCTCTCAATGGTCGATTCGGTTTTATTGTTGGTGGATGCCGTTGACGGCCCCATGCCTCAAACCCGCTTTGTAACCCAAAAAGCCTTCGCAATGGGTTTCAAACCGATTGTGGTAATCAACAAAATTGACCGCGATGGCGCGCGTCCTGATTGGGTTCTCGATCAAACCTTTGATCTGTTTGACAACCTTGGTGCCACCGACGAACAGCTCGACTTCCCCGTCGTCTACGCCTCAGCTCTCAACGGCTACGCCAGCTTAGAAAACGACGTACGCGAAGGCGATATGACCCCGCTCTACGAAGCGATTGTAGAGCATGTGCAGGCTCCTGACGTGGATCGTGACGGCACCTTCCAAATGCAAGTCTCCTCACTGGATTACGACAGTTACGTGGGTCTGATCGGCATCGGTCGCATCAATCGCGGCAGCGTCAAAACCAACACCCCACTGAAAGTGGTCAACGACAAAGGCGAGGTGCGCAACGGTCGTATCTTGCAAATTCTCGGTTTTGAAGGGCTAGAACGGGTCGAAGTGACCGAAGCTTATGCCGGCGACATCATCTGCTTCACCGGTATGGATGAACTCTACATCTCCGACACCCTCTGTGACCCACTGGCCATCGAAGGAATGCCACCGCTGAGCGTGGATGAACCCACCATCAGCATGAACTTCCAAGCCAATACCTCACCGTTTGCAGGCCAAGACGGTAAATACGTCACCAGCCGCAACATCTGGGATCGTCTGCAACAAGAGCTGAAATACAACGTTGCCCTGCGTGTTGAGTCGATTCCCAACGTTGAAAGCTATCGCGTCTCCGGTCGCGGTGAGCTGCACCTCAGCATCTTGATCGAAACCATGCGCCGCGAAGGTTACGAGCTGGCGGTGGGTCGCCCTGAGGTGATTCTGAAAGAGGTTGATGGCCAAACCCAAGAACCCTATGAGCAGCTCACCGTAGACATCGAAGAGCAACATCAAGGCTCCGTCATCGAACAGCTTGGCATTCGTCGTGGCGATCTGAAAAACATGCAGCCTGATGGCAAAGGTCGGATGCGTCTGGATTACATCATCCCTGCACGCGGCCTGATCGGCTTCCGTACCGACTTCCTCACCATGACCTCCGGTACCGGTCTGCTCTACAGCGTCTTCGATCACTACGGCCCTTATCAGAAAACCAACGTCGGTCAACGCAGCAACGGCGTGTTGATCTCCAACGGTCAAGGCAAAGCAGCGGGTTATGCCATCTTCAATCTGCAAGGCCGTGGCAGCATGTTCATCGGTCACGGTGAAGAGGTTTACGAAGGCATGTTGGTCGGCGTTCACCCTCGCACCAACGATCTGATCATCAACGTACTGAAAGGCAAGCAGCTCACCAACGTGCGCGCCTCCGGTACCGATGAAAACATCGTCTTAACACCGCCCATCGTCTACACCTTGGAACAAGCCTTGGAATTCATCAACGACGACGAGCTGGTGGAAGTAACCCCCAACTTTATCCGCATTCGTAAAAAATTGCTGTTGGAAAACGACCGCAAACGCGCCGGTCGTGCTAAGAAGTAGGTTTTTGTAGGGGTGGATTCCATATCCACCCTATTAAAGTCTAATCACTCTTTCAACAAGGGCAGATATTGAATCTGCCCCTACGCCCCCACATTTTTGAGCCGATAACAGAGACCCATTACTCTGTCAGGCTCATTTCTATGCCCCACTTCGCAACACCTCAAAACAAACCACAACTGTTGATTGCCGACGACTCCGCCATCATGCGTTCTGCCCTATGCAAAATGTTGACGAACGACTACGATCTACTCCAAGCAGAAGACGGCCTTGAGGCATGGCAGATGCTGCACGACAACCCCATTCAACTGCTGATCACCGATCTGGAGATGCCCAATCTCAACGGTTACGGCTTGCTGGAGCGGCTGCGCGCATCGCAAGATACTCAACTGCGCCAACTGCCTGCGTTGGTGGTTAGCGCCCACATCGACAGCGAAACCGTTCGCCAAGATCTGCTGCAAAGCGGAGCAACGGAAGTCATCAGCAAGCCGTTTAACTCCACTCTGCTGCGTCAATCGGTACAAAAGAGCCTCGAACAAGGCCATCCCGACAGCAACACCGACACAACCTTAGCCGAAGAGAGCGCGGTACTTGATCCCTTAACGGGTCTGGCCAACAGCCACTATTTCTCTCTGCGTGGCGAAAAAGATCTGGCTTTTTCCCAGCGCCACAATAAAGACCTGAGCCTGATTTTAGTCCACATGGATCACTACAAAAGCCTCGAAGAGCAGTACGGCAAAGCAGTTGGTGGTCAGCTGATCAAAAAACTCGGCCATTTTTTAGTCAATGAACTTCGCAAAGAGGACACCGTGGCGCGTCTGAGCCACCATGACTTTGGCCTAATCGCCACCATGAGCGATGAATTTGGCGGTAAAGAGCTGGCCACACGGATTTTAAACAAAGTCCGCAACGCACAATTTCGCCATCAGCAAAAAGAAGTGCGTTTTAGCATTTCCATCAGCTTAGCTGCTCCTCATATTCACTCCGTAGAACGCTTTTCAGAGATTTTAGAACTGGCCAAAGATCGCCTTTCGATTGCGATTAAAAACGACGGCAATCAATTGGAACTGGGTGAGCAGCAGATCAAAGATATCAAAATAGAACCGGAAAAAATAAAAACAGCGTCGTTCATCAACACGGAAACAATGCCCCTTGAAGCGGCGTTTTGGCTGTTAAAACAGGGGCAACAAGAAATAATTCAACCGCACATAAAAACCTTAACGCAGCAGATATTACCGCTGTTAACTTATATGGATCAGGTAGAAAAATGGGGCATGGAGAATCAATTGGCGCTGTTGCAGAAAAAATTAGGGCAATAAATATCCTGTATAGTAGCCCCACGCCCAAGCCAAGGATCTCTCATGCTCACCCTGAAAAAAATACTCCACCTCTGTAACACTACCCTACTGTTGGCCGCCAGCCTTTGCCTCTCAACCACCGCTGCCGCTGAAACTTTGACCGTCGGCTATTTCCTCGAATGGCCGACCCCAAGCCAATACGCCCAAGCAAAAAAGATTTACGACCAAGAGCTGGGCATGGAGCTGAAATGGGTCGCCTTTGATGCCGGTACCGCAATGTCAGCAGCGATGGCTTCCGGTGATGTGCAGATCGCTTTCTCGCAAGGCATTCCACCTTTTGTGGTCGCCACCTCTGCCGGACAAGATCTACACATCGTGGACATTGCCGTCTCCTATTCCGACAACGAAAACTGCGTGGTGCGTGACACACTGGAGATCGACCAAGAAAACGCCAAAGAGCTGGAAGGAAAACAGGTCGGGGTGCCCTTCGGTACCGCCGCCCATTACGGTTTCCTCAAACAAATGCAGCATTTTGGCGTTGATACTCGTACGCTGAACATCGTCGATATGTCACCCGCCGACGGAGCCGCCGCCTTTGCCAACGGCAACCTCGATATGGTCTGCGGTTGGGGTGGCGCGCTGCAACGAATGAAAGAGCACGGCAACGTGCTGTTAACAGGCGCAGAAAAAGAGCAACTGGGTATTCAGGTCTTTGATGCCACCACGGTCTCTGCCGAATGGGCGCAAGAGAACTCCGAATTGCTGGCGCGTTTTCTAAAGGTCAGCGCCGACATGAACGCCCGCTACGCCACCCCAGAAGGGAAAAAAGAGATGTTGCCGGTCATCGCCACAGCCGCAGGCATGGATGAAAAAACCAGCCAACAGACCCTCAGCACCTTTGTTTTTCCCAGCATCAAAGAACAGCTGAGCGACAAATGGCTTGGCGGCGGCACACAAACCTTCCTCAAAGCCGTCGGCGATTTTTTTGTCGAACAAAAAACCATCCCCAAGGCACTCGACAGTTACAAACGTGCCGTTGATTCCAGCTACCTAGAAGCGGCTGCCAAGCTGTAAAGGAGCCCATTTTGACCACCTCCAAACAAACCGGCCTCCAGCTCAGCAACGTTGCCATGAGCTTTGATCTGCCCAACGGTCAGAGCGTGGCTGCGCTGAAGAACATCAATCTACAACTGCAAGCGGGCGAGCTGCTCTCCATCCTCGGCCCCTCCGGCTGCGGTAAAACCACTCTGCTCAACATCATCGCCGGTTTTCTGCGCCAAAGTTCAGGGGAAGTGAGCCTAAATGGCCACGCCGTTACCGGCCCGCACGCAGAACGTGGCATGGTATTCCAACAAGGTGCGCTGTTTGAGTGGATGAACGTGCGCCAAAACATCGGTTTTGGGCCACGTATGGCAGGCAAAGATGGAAAACAGACACAACAGCGCGTTGATGAGCTGCTGGAAACCGTCGGCCTACATGGTTTTGGAGACAAGGCGGTCTACGAACTCTCCGGCGGGATGCAGCAACGGGTGGCGTTGGCGCGCTGCCTCGCCAATGACCCTGACGTGATTCTAATGGATGAGCCGTTGGGGGCGCTGGATGCCCTAACCCGTGAGAAGATGCAAGAATTGGTACTCAAGCTCTGGCGCGAGACCGGCAAAACCATCCTCCTAATCACCCACTCGGTGGAAGAGGCGCTGCTGCTCGGTGAGCGACTGCTGGTGATGGCACCGCGCCCTGGGCGTATTCATAAACAGTATCAACTGCCCTTTGCCAAAATGGCCACGGAAAAAAGCCTACGCGAAGTTAAAAAAGAGCCGGACTATCTCGACAAACACGACGAAATCCTCAGTATGATCTGGCAGATGGAAGAAGAGATTATGGCCGGAGGCGCTTAAAACATGACCCTGTTACTGATCTACATCAGCTTGTTTCTACTGGCCTATTTTGGCCATCAGCTCATTAGCAACGTGCTCACTCACCCCGCTCAGCGCAATAACAAAACCGTCACCTTTGGCGATGAGAGCGCAGTCACACCCAACCGAGCGGCCTCGCTACTTTCCGTTGGCAGTTTGTTTCTGATCTGGGCTGCCTTTACCGGCTCCAGCCTCTCCCCCTTTCACGTTCCTGCCCCTTTTGTTGGCGAGACCAGTTTTCGCTACAGCGCCATCAATGCACAACAACAGATGGCCACAGCAACGGTCACTGTTCGAGTCGCCCCCTTTGCTCAGCGAGCAGAAAAACCAAACGTCAGCAACACCGCCAGCGGCTTTGCAAAAGACGACAGCGCCACCAGTAGCGCATGGCGTAATACACTGATCCGCGCTCATCGCAACGATCACGGCGGCAAAGAAAAGGGCTATCGGATCACTCACATTGATGGCCAGAAAATTCAACCCGGCAAGGTCGTCAACGTAACCGATGGCACGGTCAGCATGACCCGCAAAGGCAGCCTAAATTTCACCCCCGACAAAGGCTGGCAGATGGAACCGATCTGGCTCCCAGCACCAGAAGCAGTTTTTAAACGCTTTATTGAAATCGCCAGTGAGGGTTATCAAAACATCAGCCTGTTTGAACACCTTGGCTGGTCGCTGCTGCGGGTTTTAGCCGGTTTTCTGCTCGGCTGTCTGGTGGGCATTCCACTCGGTTACGCCATGGGGTTGAACAGTTGGTTTCGCGGTTGGTTTGATCCCATTGTGGAGTTCATGCGTCCCGTGCCGCCTCTGGCGTTAATCCCGTTGATCATTATCTGGTTTGGCATTTGGGAGAGCGGCAAAATCAGTCTGCTCTTTTTGGCCGCGCTCTGGATCATGACCCTTGCGGCACGCTCGGGAGTCTCCAGTGTGAACATCGTCAAAATCCACGCCGCCTACTCACTCGGGGCTTCAAAGATACAAATTCTGCGGCATGTGATCATCCCCAACTCCCTGCCTGAAATTTTTACCGGTGCTCGGGTGGCAATGGGAATCTGCTGGGGAACGGTGGTGGCCGCCGAGCTGGTGGCCGCCGAAAAAGGCGCGGGCAAAATGATCATTGCCGCCTCTAAATTTCAGCAGACCGACGTGGTCATGATGGGGATTATTTTAATCGGCATCATCGGTTACAGCATTGACCTATTAATGCGCAAAGCAGAGAAAATTCTGGTGCCGTGGCGAGGCAAAGGTTAGACCGGCCTATACAATCCATCAGCGTCAATGACGCTGAAAAAACCGCCAAGCTTCAGCGGCTCCTTCCATGTCCTTATTCTGTTTTCCCAACAGTGCTCTCTGTATCCATTTAGGGACTTCATGCTTTATAGAAGGGCTCACATGACCTGCCCCTTTCAGCGCATAAAACCAGACCTCCTCACCCGCTTTGCTCGCTGGATAAAGACGTTTAACCACTCGACTGTCATCGTTCTTATTGAGATCCGGCAGTGATACTCTCTCACCTAAATCACGCTTAACTTTGTTCACCTTTAACCAATACTCAAGCGTGGCCTCGGCAGAGAGCACACGTCCACCACCGCCTTTTACCTCACCCCCCGCCCAAGGCATCAAAGGGTCTTGAGTGGCGTTAACTATCATGATTGGCACCGCTTGCGTCGCCTGCAGGCACTCTCCTTTCGCTGCCCCGTTGGCAATAAACACCGCCACGGCGGCAAACGCATCAGGCAGCTCTGTGGCCAAACGATAACTCATCAAACCGCCATTGGAAGCACCGCTGAGGTAAATTCGCTGAACGTTGATGGACAGGTGATTTTGACTCCAAATCAACAATTTTTTGATAAAACCGACATCATCCGCATCTGAAGCCATGCCTTTTTTAAGCGCAATGCGACAATCATTCCAGTTGCGTGAACCTCCCCGTGCTTTTTGCGTACGCGCATTAACACCGTTGGGTACCATCAAGATGAATTTTTCATCTTCCGCCAACAGCGGCCACTCTTTGCTGCCACCAGAAAAACGCCGGAACAGCTTATCCATGTTTCTTTTGCCGCCGTGCAGCAAAATCACCAGAGGCGCAGAGTCAGGTAGGTCTTTAGGCAAATAGTATCGAAACTGGCGCTGCAAGCCGTCGTGTTGCACTACGCCGTTAAACCAGCCATGCGTTTCACTGGCAAAGGAAAAAGACACCAAAGAGAGGTATAAAAAAACCAATAAAAAAATGCGAAACATACCTAAAAAAGCGCCATCTGGGCATTCAAATTAGCCATCCGCTTTGTTGCAGAAAGCGCCCTGTTATCTTCAATGCTGTTCAACAGAGCAATCATGCGTCTGCCCATCGCATGAGCTAAATTAACCGGCACCGCATTGCCAATCTGTTTGTATTGGCTGCTCACCGACCCCACAAATTGCCAATCATCTGAAAAGGTTTGAATCCGCGCATACTCTCTCACAGTCAAGGGTCGGGTCTCTTCGGGGTGACAACGCTCGGTCTGTTTTTGCGCGGGTGCGCAGGTCAGGGTCAAACTGGGGCTGTCATAGGAGAGTCGTCGAGCCATGCCTGTTTTGCCGCCACCTAAAAAATAGCTCTTTTGCATGTACTCTCTCTGCACCTCATCAGGAAGATCAACCCAGCAGCCTCCTGGCGGAACCATATCCAATATCTCTTTTTTTCTTTTAGGGTAAACCTGCCCCTGAGAATCGGGACAATCGGAATCGTACAGAGCGCCTTTTTTCAACGCATCTCTGAGCGTTAACACCTTAGAATAAGGCTCAGGCCAACTGAATTCAGCGTGTTCAAACAGATCATTGCGAATACAGACTAAAAACAACCGCTCTCTTTTTTGCGGCACTTGATAAAAAATAGCCTTCAAGACCTTTGGCTCAATCAAGGTGTAACCAATATCTTCAATCACCGCTTTAATCGCTGCCAGAGTTTTACCGCCATCATGGTTTAATAAACCACGAACATTTTCACCCAGAAAAACCTTCGGCCTGACCTCTTTGATTGCTCTGGCAAACTCAAAAAACAGCGTCCCCCGCGCATCTTCAAACCCCATCTTATTGCCTGCGTAAGAAAAAGCTTGGCAAGGAAAACCACCGGATAAAAAATCCACATCTTTGTAGGTGCTAAAATCAATACGGCTAATATCAGCCTCAATTACGTTCCAATCAGGACGATTTTCTCGCAATGTTTTACACGCATCCTTATCAATCTCATTCAGCGCCACTGCATCAAATCCCGCACGCTCTAAACCGATGGCCAAGCCACCCGCTCCGGCAAACAACTCAATCGAACGATACGCTCTGATCGGCTTAACCTTTATTTCTTCACTCCATTTTGATTGAAGAAGAGCTTGAATTTGCGGAAACTCGGACAAACTTTTTAAAGCGTACTTGCCATTTTTTAGCGGCTTAATCTTGCCCTTTTTTTTCCAGCTCTCGACGGTACGCTTAGAGACAGACATGATATCTGCCAATACTTCTTCTGAAATCATCGCCACTAATGCGCCTCTTCCCAATTCGCCCCCACACCCAGATCCACCACCAACGGCACCGCCAGTTGCGCTGCTGATTCCATCAGCTTCGTGACCTTCTTCTGCACCGTGATCAGCTCCTCCTGAGGCACTTCAAACACCAGTTCATCGTGTACCTGCATGATGATCCGGCTCTGTAGATCAGAGCCTTGCAACCACGAATCCACCGCAATCATGGCCCGCTTGATGATGTCCGCTGCCGTGCCTTGCATCGGCGCGTTGATCGCCGTGCGTTCGGCGTATTGGCGACGCTGAGCGTTGCGGGCGTTGATCTCCGGCAGATAGAGACGACGACCAAAGACCGTCTCCACATAACCGTTCGCGCGCGCAAATTCGCGGGTCTGCTCCATATACGCTTTCACTCCAGGATAACGTTCAAAATAGAGATCCACATACTCCTGCGCCTGCCTGCGAGGAACACTCAACTGCTTGGCCAAACCAAAAGCCGACATGCCGTAAATCAGACCAAAATTGATCGCCTTGGCAGCACGGCGCTGATCGTTGCTAACAGACTCCCGCGCCACAGCAAACACCTCGGCAGCAGTGGCTTTATGCACATCTTCACCGTTAGCAAAGGCGCTCAGCAGCCCTTCATCAGCGGAGAGGTGCGCCATAATCCGCAGTTCTACCTGCGAATAATCGGCAGCTAAAATCACCCCACCCTCCGCAGCCACAAAAGCCTGCCGAATGCGCCGCCCTTCCTGCGTCCGCACAGGAATGTTCTGTAAATTTGGATCAGAGGAAGAGAGCCTGCCGGTGGCAGTAACCGCTTGATGATAAGAGGTGTGGATGCGCCCATCCACATCGCTCACCTGCTCAGGCAGCCGATCCAAATAGGTGTTTTTTAATTTACTCAGCGAACGATGTTCTAAAATCAATTTGGGCAGCGGGTAGTCCAGCGCCAACTGCTCCAATACATCCTCAGCAGTGGAGGGCTGACCTTTAGGAGTTTTGCGAATCACCGGCAGTTTTAACTGCTCAAAAAAAATCGCTTGAATCTGCTTCGGTGAGTTGAGATTAAATTCCTGATCCGCCTCTTGATAAGCCGCCTCTTGCAAACTCTGTAAGCGCGCCTCCAACTCGCGGCTCTGTTCGTGAAGCAGTTCACAATCCACCTTTACCCCTGTGCGTTCGATGCGCGACAGCACCGTTAATAAGGGCAATTCCGTCTGTTGGTAGAGTCTTTTTTGCGCGGGCAACTCGTCCAGTTGTGGCCAAAAAATCTGATGCAGAGCCAGCGTGACATCTGCATCTTCAGCGGCATAAGGAGCGGCCACCTCTATCTCAATCTGATCAAAGGTGAGCTGCTTTTTGCCTTTGCCTGCGACATCCTCAAAAGAGGTGGTGCTGACCTTGAGGTATTTTTTCGCCAAGCTGTCCATATCGTGCCGCCCAACGGAATCGAGCAGATAGGATTGCAACATGGTGTCGTGTTCGATGCCCCGCAATTCGATGCCGTGATTTAACAGCACACTGCGGTCGTATTTGAGGTTCTGACCGACCTTTTTCAGCTCTGGATTCTCCAGCAGTGGCTTGAGCTGCGCCAACACCGCCTCTCGATCCAACTGCTCTGGCGCACCCAGATAACGATGTGCCAAAGGCAGATAGGCCGCTTCGTCCCTTTTCAGCGCAAAGGAGACCCCCACCACCTCGGCCTGCATAATATCGAGACTGGTGGTTTCGCTGTCAAAGGCAAACAGTTCGGCGTGTTGAAGACGGTGCAGCCACTGATCCAACTCAGCTTGGGTCAAAATAAGCTGATAATTTTTTTCCACCACAGGCTCAGAAACACTCTCCTCTGCCCCTCCTTCTTGCAACTGTGCCAACCAGGTTTTGAATTGCAAACGCTCATAGAGCGCCATCAAAGCCTCATGATCCGGCTCACGCACCTGTAGATCTTGCGGTCCTTCGGGCAGCTGCAGATCCAATTTAATCGTCGTCAGGGTGTGAGAGAGTTGCAACTGTTCGAGGTTGTCACGCAGCCGTTCGCCGATTTTGCCCTTAATTTTATCGGCGTTGGCAATGAGGTTGGTCACGCTGTCGTAGGCAGCCAACCATTTTTGCGCGGTCTTTGCTCCACAACCCGGCACTCCGGGAATGTTGTCGGCGCTGTCGCCCATCAGTGCCAAGTAGTCAATGATCTGATCGGGACGCACGCCGAACTTTTCCACCACCCCCGCCGGATCTAAAACCGTATCGGTCATGGTGTTGATCAAGGTGATGTTGTCGTCCACCAACTGCGCCATGTCTTTGTCGCCAGTGGAGATCAAGACCGCCATCCCCTCTTTGGCGGCCTGTTTGGCCAACGTGCCGATCACATCGTCTGCTTCCACGCCTGACTCCATCAGCAGTGGCAGCCCCAGCGCCCGCACCGCTTGGTGCAGCGGTTCGATCTGCATCTGCAATTCGTCGGGCATCGGGGGGCGATGGGATTTGTACTCGGCATAAAGATCATCGCGAAAAGTTTTGCCTTTGGCATCAAACACCACCGCCAAATGCGTCGGTTGGTGTTCTTCCAGCAGTTTTTTCAGCATGTTTAGCACACCGTAAACCGCGCCGGTGGGTTCGCCCAGTTCGTTACGCAAGTCAGCACGCGACATGGCAAAAAAAGCACGGTAAAGATAGGACGAACCGTCCACCAAAATGAGGGGGCTGTTTTGCGCCATGATCTGGCTCCAAGGGTCAAGAAAGAGGGGCGGAGAGTGTAACAAAAACGTCCTGTGTTAGAGGATCATTCACTGGCCACGTTTGCCAAATCGTAGACCACAATTTTGCGAATCAAGGGCCGAATCACATCGTGTACCGTCGAGGTATGCAGAGGGTGTTTTAAATAGCCATCCAGCGCCGCCCGATGTTGAAACGTCAAAGAGATGGCCAGATCAAAAGAGTCATCCACAATGGCGCGTTCACTCGGCTCAGCACGGCTGATGCTCACTTTCTGCACACTGGGAATACGAGCAAAGGAGCGCGATGCGGTACTGATCGCCGTGATCGCTTCGGCATCATTCGGTTTTTTTAACCAGAGAAAGACCAGATGGGTCAGCTCTGAGGCCATGCTATTAAACGGTAAGATGAGAAGAGAGCACAACAGAACTCTGATTATTTGCTTCATATTCAATCGGCCTCATAAACATTGACTTGATAACGGGACAATTAGACCATAAAACAGAGAGTAGATCTTTTATTAAAAAGGAATTAAAACCATGTCAAAACTGACTCATTTTAACAACGACGGCCAAGCTCACATGGTCAATGTCGGTGAAAAAAGCATCACCCATCGCATCGCCGTTGCCGGTGGCGAGATTCAGATGCAAGCAGAAACCCTAAATCTGATCCTTTCCGGCAGCCATAAAAAAGGCGACGTACTGGGCATCGCGCGCATCGCAGGCATTATGGCCTCGAAAAAAACCTCCGAGCTGATCCCCCTCTGCCATCCCATCAGCCTGACCCGCGTTGAGGTGGATTTTCTGCCCGACACCGAACGCAACACCATATCCTGTGCGGCACGCACTGAGGTTTTAGAGCGCACTGGGGTGGAGATGGAGGCCTTGATCGCAGTGCAGGTCGCCTTGGCCACCATCTACGATATGTGCAAAGCGGTGGATCGTGGCATGGTGATCGGTCAAGTGCGTCTGTTGGAGAAACGCGGCGGGAAGTCGGGGGATTATTTGGCCGATCAGAGTGACAAAAACTAAACCACAACATACCGACCATCAAATGAGGTTATGCTATAACCCTATAAACAGCCTCTGGAGCGACATTATGTTAGCCCTTCATCTACCTGCTGACATTGAACAACGGTTAAACACGCTGGCAGAAAAAACCGGACGCAGCACAACATCATATGCCCAAGAAGCCATTGAACTGCATCTCACCGATTTAGAAGATGCTTCTATGGCAACGGATCGCCTCGCTACAACAAGCAAACGCTGGACTCAAGCAGAACTGGAAGCCGGTGTTGATCTGGAAAGTTGAATGAGATGAACGTGCTCGACGTGAACTGCGTCGTCTGGACAAATCAACCCAACGCCATATTCTGAATTATTTTTCTAAGCGTATCTGCACAGCCGAAGACCCCAAACGTTTTGGCCGTGCGCTGCGTTATGAACGACAAGGTTTATGGCGTTATCGCATTGGTGATTATCGCGCCATTTGCCATATTGAAAACAACCGCCTTGTCGTACTTGTTTTGGGTGTCGGGCATCGACGCCAAGTTTATCAAAATATAGGCTGGTTGCCTCACCGTACAATCTCTTCAACTGCATAATAACAGTAAATATCCTCAACACTGTTGCCCAATAAATCCAACACCTCCGATCTATTTGAAATTAAGCGACCGATGATTTTCTTTACCTTCGGTTTTTCTGCATGATGAATCGCACGATGACAGTGAGGACATAAACAATAAATATTGCTCAAGGTATCCAAAGAAGTACTCACCTTTTTTTGCATCGACATCGGTATCAAGTGATGCGCTTCCAAATATGGCTTTTTAGTAGAGTGTGAAACAAATAGCCTGTGGCTGGTATCGTACTCACATTGATAATTTGACTGTTCCATTCGTCTTAATGCCTTGCGACGATCTCTAGTAAACTGGTCACGTGCTTTTAATTTGGTAATCTTAACCTCATCCAAGGCTTGCAATCCATCCTGATACTCAGCTTCACTCTGATCGTAAATCAAGATTTGGTTTTCACTACGCCAAATCGCTTCACTCATTGAGCCTATCCACATCACACCCTGTTTTTCAAACAGAAACCAAACATCTCCCGCTTCAGGTTTAAACCCTGCGCGTGCTGAAATATACAATCTTAACTCCGCTTTTTCTGGTTTAGGGTAAACCAAATTAAGGTCTATATTTTTTCCATCAGGATAGTGTTTAAAGCGCTTTTTTGCCTTAGCTGGATTTGATTTAACATTCCCTATCTGAATATTTGTTTGGCCAAAAAACACAAGCAAAAGATCTGATTCCGCATCTGTAATGGTGATTTGTGAATCATAATTTTCTCTCTGCGTAACAATAGAGTACGCTCCACTTTCAGAATCAAATTTTACCTTCTGACTCTCACCAAACTTCATCAGCTATTCTCGATCCAAATAGTGCTTAATGCTTTTTGTAATATCAACAATCACGGGCAAAGCAACAGAATTACCAAACTGTCGATAAGCCGCTGTTTTTGAAACAACAATTTTGTATTCTTCTGGAAAACCCTGAAGCCGAGCGCACTCCCTCGGAGTCAACATGCGCGGGTTTTTACCTGCTTGTGGAATCAGGCACTCTTTGCCGTCTTTGCCATAACGAGCCACAATCGTATTTGCGGGTTTATTCACATCCGCACAAAAGGCCGTAAATCCTGTACCTCTGGCTAAATTATTCGCTGTACGCCTTTGATGCCCCGCCCATAACTTATCTGAAATGGTAAATTTCTCATCTACGTGTGAGTCAAGAATGGATTTCAGTGGCAATGGCTCAGCCTCATTCTCTGAGAAAACAAAAGCCTCGCTACTGTCACGCAAACAGACCATATAACACCGCACCCTTTTTTGCGGTACATACGACGCTGCATTGATAATTTTATATGAAAATGAATACCCCAACGCCTCAATATTTTTTTTAATCACCTTAAAAGTATTACCCTTATCGTGATTAATAATATTTTTCACATTCTCTAAAAATACTACTTTGGGACGTTTTTCTGCAATAATTCGAGCAACATCAAAAAACAGTGTCCCCTGAGTTTCACAGGCAAAACCATGAGCCGTATTCCGTGAATTTCTCGCTGACACCCCCGCCAGACTGAAGGGCTGACAAGGAAAACCCGCACACAAAACATCATGATCAGGAATGTCCTCAGCGGCTATGTTGGTAATATCACCCTCCGGCAGATCCCCAAAATTAGCCAAATAGGTCTTCCGAGCGTCTTTGTCCCACTCACTAGAAAAAACACAGCGCCCACCGGCTTTTTGCATCGCCAAACGAAAACCGCCGATACCGGCAAACAGATCAATGAAATCAAAAGAAGTCTCTTTCTGTTTGATAAAAGGCGGCTCTGACCACAAATCAGAAAAATTCAACTGCTCAGCAACGGAACTCATCACAGAAAAACCTTATCGCTCATAAAGATCATCTCTGCTAATAAGCTCAAAATGTTCTACTTTTAACGATTCTAATCGTTTTGTATGCCGTACTTCTTCAGTTACAAGTGAAGATGAGTGACCATAACGCTGTTTTAAAAACAGATAAAAATCATGCAACTCAGTACGCGCCTCTTCAGGCAACATCGACAGATCAAACTGCTGAATCAATTGAGCCATATTTTTCTCCTCATTAAACCACTCATCATACACCTCGCTCTAACTCTCAGAGCGAGCATTCAAATACGCCCGCTCCGACAAATCACTCCACGCCACCGCCTGCGTCCGAAAATTTTGATACGCCTCATAAACCTTTTTCGACAGCGGATCTTTATCCGCAATCTCCGCCACCACCTGCTCCGAAAGCTGACGCAATTGGCTCAACACCTCTTTCGGAAAGCGACGCAATTGCACATTATGCTCCTTCAATAAGGTCTGCAAAGCGGCGTTGTTGCGCGCACTGTATTCCGCCAACATATCCTGATTGGCCACTCGGGCGGCGTTTTTGACGATCTGTTGCAGATCATCTGGCAAAGCCTCAAGCGCCTTTTGATTCACAAAACACTCCAGCGTGGTACCCGGCTCATGCCAACCAGGTGAATAATAATATTTGGCCGCCTTATAAAACCCAAAGGCCAGATCGTTGTACGGCCCGACCCACTCCGTTGCGTCGATGGTGCCGCGCTCCAAAGAGGTAAACAGCTCACCGCCTGGCAGACCCACGGGCGTGCCACCGGCACGACGCAACACCTCTCCACCCAAACCGGGGATGCGCATCTTCAAGCCCTTCAGATCCGCCAGACTGTTGATCTCTTTATTAAACCAACCGCCCATCTGCACCCCCGTATTGCCCGCCGCCATCGGCACCAGACCAAAGGGTTTATAGACCTCCTGCCACAGCGCCATGCCCCCACCGTGATAGAGCCATGCATTCATCTCTTGCGCCGTCAGACCAAACGGCACAGCGGAGAAAAACTGCGCCGCCTCCGATTTACCCTTCCAATAATAAGACGCACCGTGACCCAACTGCGCCCCGCCGTTGCTGACAAAATCAAAGATCTCAAAGGGCGGCACCAGCTCCTTGGCACCGTACACCTTGACCTTGATCCGACCACCGGACATATCGGTGATCAGCTTGGCGAGAAAATTAGCTCCTGTACCCAGACCCGGAAAGTTCTTTGGCCACGTGGTGACCATCTTCCAGTGAATCGTCTCAGCGGGTTTCATAACCGCCGCCGTACCGCTCTGAGGCGATTCACCACAGGCACTCAAAGCCGTAGCCGCCAAAGCACCGGCACCGACTCCGATAAAATCACGTCGTTTCATTACTCACTCCTCAACAGCAAAATCGTCATTCCCGTGCAAACGAGAATCCATACTCAAAAGACAAACACCCTACGAATCTTTATCTACACAACACATTTTTAGCAATAACAGTTGATCTACAAATACTCCAGCTTGGCGTAAGACAACACCAACCACTTGCTGCCCGCTGTGGCAAAGTTAACCTGCACTCGCGCATGATCGCCCTGTCCTTCAGTGTCGGTGACAACCCCCTCACCAAATTTACTGTGCCGTACACGTTTACCCACCCCCTGACCTCGACCCCGAGGCGTAGGCGCTGCGGCTTGATTTGAAGCCGCGCTCCGATAAACCGGACGACGCACATTCAAGCGCGGTCGCAGCTCTTGCAGACATTCGGCAGGCAGCTCCTCTAAAAAGCGCGATGGCTGCGGATACAACTCACGACCATAAAGACGGCGATTTTCAGCGTGGCAAAGATAGAGCTGCTGTCGTGCGCGGGTGATGCCCACATAACAGAGGCGGCGCTCCTCCTCCAACTGTTTTGGCTCTTCCAAGGTGCGCTGATGGGGAAACAGACCCTCCTCAATGCCCACCATAAAGACCACCGGAAACTCCAAACCCTTGGCCGAATGCAAAGTCATCAATTGCAGACAATCTTCCCACTCACCGCCTTGAGTCTCACCGGCCTCCAAAGCGGCGTGTGCCAAAAAAGCATCCAGAGGCGACATCTCTGCATGAGCATCGCCCTGAAAAGAGCCTGCCGCTCCGACTAATTCTTGTAAATTCTCCACTCTTGCTCGGCCTTTATCGCTGCGATCTTTTTCGAAGTGGATTTTCAGGCCGCTGCCTTCCACCACCTGCTCCACCTGCGCGCCCAAATCCAAGCCGTTGCAGTGCGTATTGATCTGCTCCATCAGCGTTAGAAAACCGGCCAAGGCACTGGCGGCTCGACCTTTTAACGTCTTGGCAGCCAACAACTGCTCCGTGGCTTCCCACAAGGAAACCTGCCCCTGCTGCGCTTGCAAACGAATCTGTTCCACAGTGCGCACGCCGATGCCACGAGGCGGATGATTCACTGCCCGTTCGAAAGAGATGTCATCGTGCGGATTATTCAATAGACGCAAATAGGCCAAGCTGTCTTTGATCTCAGCGCGTTCAAAAAAGCGCAGGCCGCCGTAAACCCGATAAGGAATGACCGCCGAAATCAACGCCTCCTCAAAGATCCTTGACTGCGCATTGGAGCGGTACAAGACCGCCATCTCATCGCGCCGTCCACCATTATCAACCCAATTTTGCACCTGCTGACAAACAAAACGCGCTTCGTCCCGTTCATCGTAAGCGGTGTAGAGGGTCAGTGGTTCGCCCTCCTCACCCGCCGTCCAGAGCTCTTTGCCGAGCCGGTTATCGTTGTTGCTGATCAAGGCGTTGGCCGCTTTCAGAATCAGCGCCGTGGAGCGGTAGTTCTGCTCCAATCGGATCACCTCTGAGCCTTTAAGATCTTGCTCAAAATTGAGCAGATTGGCGACTTTAGCGCCACGCCAGCCGTAGATGGATTGATCGTCATCGCCGACGGCAAACAGCGTACCGTGCTCCCCAGTTAGCAGACGCAACCAAGCGTATTGCAGCTCGTTGCTGTCTTGAAACTCATCCACCAACAGATGTGAAAAACGGTTTTGATAATGTTCACGCAGGCTGTCGTTGTCACGCAGCAGCTCCACCACCCGCAGCAGCAGTTCGGCAAAATCCACCTGCCCACCACGCTGGCAAGCGGCTTCGTAAGCCAGATAAATACGAATCCAACCCTGCTCGATGGGGTTGCCGTGCGCTTCCAGATGCGCCGCTCGCCGCCCCTCTTCTTTGCGCGCGTTGATAAACCAGACCGCCTGTTTCGGTGGCCAACGTTTGTCATCCAGACCCAGCTCTTTAACGATGCGTTTTGCCAAGCGCAGTTGATCGTCGCTGTCGATGATCTGAAAGTTCTGCGGCAGCCCCGCCTCTTGCCAATGCAGGCGCAACAGGCGATGCGCCAAACCGTGAAACGTTCCCACCCAGAGGCCACTGACGGGCATCTGCAACAGCTCGCCGAGACGCGAGCGCATCTCGGCTGCGGCTTTGTTGGTAAAGGTCACGGCCAATAAACTGTAAGGCGAAAGGTGATGTTGTTGACACAACCATGCCATGCGATGAGTCAAAACGCGGGTTTTACCGCTGCCCGCTCCGGCCAACACCAGCAAATGCTGATCGGCAGCGGCACTCACCGCACGCCGTTGCGCGTCGTTTAAACGCTCTAATAAAGTTGAGGTTTCCATGACGAAGCAGTGTAACAAAAGCGGCTGCCAAGAGCCTGTTCGGCAACAAAACTGTGACCCAACGGCACAGCTTTCCGTGCAAAAAAGGCATACACTCACCTTCTCACTGCAACCTTATGTTGGCAATCATGGCAACAGAACAGAGCAACACCATAAATAAAACTCAACAACACTCTTTACAGCTCTGCCAACAAGGACAACGTGCTGCCCAGCACAATCGCCCAAAAGAGGCACACACCCATTACCAAAATGCCCTAGAACTGGAACAAGAACGACATCTTAGAGACGGTGATAGAGCTGAAATATTGCTGAATTTAGGCCGAATTTTAGAAAAAATCTCCACCCTCTATCGCCAGCAGAAACAGTCCAGCCGTGCTCTACATTACTGCAAAATTGCTCTGCAAATCCGTCGCCGTCTACATCAGAAACAGGATAACGATAAAAACAAACATCGACTGGCACTGAATTTAATTACATTTGCCAATCTACAGCTCACCCAAAAACGCGATAAAACCGCTGTCATTGCCTATCAAGAGGCTCTCAGCTTGTTGGATTATCTTGAAAAAAGAATGAATAATAGAAAAAAAATAAAACAACTTCAACAACTTACCTTAAAAAAGGTACATCAATTGACATCCTAACAAAAGCCTACTTTAGCCTTGCGGCAAAGACTTTGTTGGTTTTAACCTATTTGCTGTGCAAGAATAAATTCTCTACTATCAAACCCTCGTTAGTCTTGCTCTATGAACGTACTGTCCATCATGAAAATACCAAGAATTTTATTTTTACTGCTGTTACTCGTCAATATCAGTGTCGTTGCATCTCCTAGCCCCAAAGCACAGCGACTGCTACAGATGATCGATTACGTTGCTATCGACTATCCAGAAGCGATTCATAATGGAACGATTGTAAATCGCAGCGAATACAAGGAGATGTTGGAATTTTCGGATACCGTTGTTGTTTTGGCAGAGCTACTCCCTGTTGGTCTCCGTCAAAGTGAAATCGTTTCTCTCGCCTTAAACCTGCGTCAACGTATCAAAGAGAAACAAAACAGCAAAATCATAAGTAATTTAATCGGTAAGCTGCGCTTTGAATTGATCAACCAGTTTAATGTAATCGTCGTACCCAACTCACAGTTGGATATGGAACAAGCTGAGCAAATTTTCACTCAAGAATGTGCCCAATGTCATGGTAAACAAGGAGACGGTAACGGCCCCCTAGCGAAGAACCTCTCACCTCCGCCAATCAACTTCCTTGATCGAAACCGCTACCTGAAACGTACTCTGTACGGTCTTTACAGCACCATCACCATGGGCGTCGATAACAGCTCTATGCGAGCCTATTCACAGCTCAACTCGCTTGAACGCTGGAGCCTGGCCTTTTATGTCGGCCAGCTAGGAACCAGCGAAACAGAATATCAACAGGGACAGAAGCTGTGGCAAGCCGTCGGCACAAAACATCCACTTTCAAACCCTCAAACTCTGGCCACCATCACCCCGAATCAAGCAATAGAAAAATACGGCGACGAAAGCCTCTCACTACTGGCTTTCCTGCGATCTAGTCCACGCGTGCTGTTTTTTAGCGATTCCGATTCACCGCT
This sequence comes from Gammaproteobacteria bacterium, assembly GCA_030950195.1. Classification (GTDB taxonomy): domain Bacteria; phylum Pseudomonadota; class Gammaproteobacteria; order JAUZRS01; family JAUZRS01; genus JAUZRS01. The sequence goes on from JAUZRS010000280.1 coordinate 22,495, forward strand.
AAACAAAGCGCGCCACACACTGCAAAAAAGCCTGCACGCCTATCAGCTCGGCGACAAACAAGAAGCCTATCAACTGGCAGTAGATGCTTATCTGCAAGGTTTTGAAGCGGTAGAAGACAACTTAAGAGCCATCGACCCACGCCTGTTACGCGATATTGAGGTCAATATGATCTATTATCGTAAATCAATTCGTGGTGCTAAAAAGCTATCAGAGTTAAAAAAACAGCTTGAAATACTCGACGATCAACTACAAAAAACCGAACAGAGACTCTCAACGACTCTAATCAATGCCACAACAGCCTATAAAAATGCCTTGTTTCTACTACTAAACAAGGCCTTTGAGGCACTGTTAATCATTCTAATTGTCACCATGCTTCTGTTAAAAACCAGCACCTCTGGTGTTTATCACTTGCTGTACCTCAGCTTGGTCAGTGCTTTGCTACTCAGCCTTGTTACTTGGTTTTTTGCTAAGGAGTTAAACCTTTCCTTCGGCTCTGGTAATGAGACCAAAGAGTTCTTAACCGCCCTACTTGCCACTGCCCTACTGATTTATAACGCCTTACGTCTCAATAACGAAGCTCATCAGCAACACCCAAAAGATAAAAGTGGTGATAAGGCACTCAGTGATAAACTCTTATCCGGCATGTTTATCTTAGTCTTTGTGGTTGCTTACCGAGACATTTTTGAACTGCTGTTGGCCTATCCCAGCCTCTGGAACCAAACCAACCTTGAAGGCCAAAGTCTGATCTTATTAGGTTTTATCAGCGCTTTAATTCTCTTCACCATCATACTCTGGCTGCTACAGCGACTCTGTTACAACATTACATCCCTCTCCGCCCTGCGAGCAGGTACACTCTGCATGTTGATGGTCAGTACAATTTTTATCGGCAAGGGCATCTCTGCTCTGCAAAAAAGTGGCAATTTACCACTCACTCCTATTGACCTACCTACTGTTGAACTGCTCGGGATCTACCCCAATATACAAGGTCTATTACTGCAAGGAGGGGTATTGCTGTTCACTCTTCTGTTGCTGTTGAAAAATCGAGACAAGATGAAACAGACGCCGCAGCCGACATCAAAGTAAACAGTCAATATTTAGACCTAACAAAGAGTGGGGGTTGATCTCAAGCATTTGATGTTGCTGATAAAAATCCAGTTGTTTTGCAGTAGCCATCAGCCGCTTATTCACAGATCTAACAGCATCAATCCTCGTCTCTGCCGCAATGTATTCACCAGCAGAAGCTTGCTTTTCTGTGGCCGAGGCAGCTCTGCTCAAAGCTTGAACTTTAACAACTTTGCAAGCTGAGATAGGCAGAGTCAACGAACGAGAAAATGAAACACTGGACATGGCATGTGACCTTACATGGCTGCTAAACAGACGTTATAACAGGCCAATATAACTAATCTCTCACCTCAGACAAAGCCAAGACCAACAACACACCACCTGCCAAACCCAATGCCCAGCTCACCAAGGGCGCACCCGCCAACATCAGCGGCTGATACCCATCCAGACCAAAAATAACCGCCGCACTCACAAGCAAACCCACCCCCACAATCGCCAATACGCTGCGCCGATTGGCTTGTCGCATCTCTTTTCTCAGCCGCGCCAATTCATCCACTTGCGAACTGGCTTTAAGGCGATCTTCGTGCGCGTGTTGCAGCAACTCATAGAGCAAACCAGGCAGTTTTGGCAGCGCCTCGCCCCAAGTAGGCAACTCCTGCTTAATCGAGTTCAACACCGCTCTCGGCCCCACTTGCTCGCTCATCCAGCGTTCCAAAAAGGGTTTGGCAGTCTGCCACAAATCCAGATCAGGGTAGAGCTGGCGACCCAACCCCTCGATGTTCAGCAAGGTCTTTTCCAGCAGCACCAATTGCGGCTGCACGGTCATATCAAAGCGGCGTGCGGTCTGGAACAGACGCACCAACAACTGACCAAAAGAGATCTCTTTCAGGGGGCGTTCAAAAATCGGCTCACAAACGGTGCGAATCGCCGCTTCAAATTCATCCACCCGAGTCCCCACCGGCACCCAACCAGAATCCACATGCAGCTGTGCCACCCGTTTGTAATCACGATGAAAAAAGGCCAATAAATTCTCAGCCAAATAACGCTGATCGTCCGGCGAAAGACTACCGACAATGCCAAAATCCACTGCGATGTATTTCGGATCTTGAGGATCATCACAATTAACAAATACATTACCTGGATGCATGTCCGCATGAAAAAAATTATCCCGAAACACCTGTGTGAAAAAGGTCTCTACCCCCCGTTCAGCCAAGATTTTAAAATCAATCTGACGCGCCTGCAGAGTTTTGAGGTCACTCACCGGCACCCCGTAGATCCGCTCCATCACCATGACCTTCTTGTGCGTCATCGGCCAGATGATTTCAGGAACATAGAGAATATCCGAGTCGATAAAATTTTGCCGCAACTGGTTGGCGTTACCCGCTTCGCGCACCAAATCCAGCTCATCCAAAATGGTTTTTTCGTACTCTGCCACAATTTCACGAGGGCGCAAACGCGGCCCTTCTGACCAAAAACGCTCCGCCAAACCGGCCACAATGTAGAGCAACGCCACATCCCGTTTGATCACGTGTAAAATATCGGGGCGCAACACTTTAACCACCACCTGCCGCCCATTTTTTAGAGTCGCCGCATGCACCTGTGCGATAGAAGCCGAGGCCAGCGGAATTTTTTCAAACTCCGCAAAAGCCTCTTCAACCGACTCACCCAATGCCGCCTCAATCAGCTCTTGCGCTTGCTGGGCATCAAACGGTGGCACCCGATCCTGTAATTTTTCCAACTCATCAGCAATGTCATCGACCAACACGTCGCGACGGGTGGAGAGCAATTGACCAAATTTAATAAAAATCGGCCCCAGCTCTTCTAACGCTTTTCGAATCCGAACCCCACGCGGAGCAGAACGCTGTTCTGTTTTAAACCAGTGCCAAGGCGAGAACAACAACAGAAAACGAATCGGGCGAAACAGGTGAGTGGCAAACACAATCTCATCCAAGCCGTGGCGTAACAAAACTCGATTGATATGAAACAGACGTAAAATGTGTGTCGGACCGATCACTCGACAGACTCCTTAACAGACAAACTCAGCAGACGTTCGACCCGCGCCTGCAGACGATCCGTATCACTGCGCAACGCTTCGATGTGCGCTAAAAAATCTTCAACGCAATAGGAAGTAGGCAGCGCCTCAGCCTCCTCTTGCAAGTAATCTGAAATGTCTTGCTGCACAGAACGACCACTGCGCACGCCCCAGTTTTTCAGCTGTTTGACACCGCGCTCCAGTTGATAGGTAAAAAAATCACCGAACAAAAACGAGACGTGCTCAGGCCAATCAATGTCCAATTGCTGAAACAGACGGTTGAATTTTTTCCCCAACACCACATCGCCCTGCATAGAAACCTCACCACGAAACAGAGCGCGGCCCGGCTGGCTTTTTAACGACAACAAAGAGAAAGGCGTACCTGAAATCAAGGTGTCAGACGACCCTTGAAAAGATTTCAACAACTGCATACCCGAAGCCTGAGGGGCAAAATGCAGGAGCAAATCAAAACCGTCGATCTGCACCGTAATCACTTTGCCTTGCATCGCCCTCAGACGAGGAGCCACCCCCTCATCCAACTCCAACAAGGCATTAAACGCAGTCTCAATTAGATCAATCAAGGGATCCGGCAGGATCAAAATTTATAACCTCGATGCAGCGCCACAATGCCACCGCTGAGGTTAAAGTATTCACAGCGTTCAAAACCAGCACCGGCCATCATGCCTTTTAATGTGTCTTGATCAGGGTGCATACGAATGGATTCAGCCAAATAACGGTAACTTTCCGCGTCATTGGCCACCACTTTACCCATCAACGGCAGCAGTTTAAAAGAGTAAAAATCATAGATAGGCGCAAGAGCCGGAGCCGTCGGTTTAGAAAATTCCAGCACCAGCAGACGACCACCAGGTTTCAAGACCCGCAACATGGAACGCAACGCTTTGTCTTTGTCCGTGACGTTACGCAGACCAAAGGCGATGGTGATGCAGTTGAAATAGTTGTCTGGAAAAGGCAAACATTCGGCGTTGGCTTGCACCACCCGCGTATTGTTGATCTTGCCCGCCTCAATCAGACGATCTCGCCCCTCCAGCAACATGGAGGCGTTGATGTCTGACAAAATCACCTCGCCACTGGGGCCGACTCGATCCGCCAACTTAGCCGCCAAATCACCGGTTCCACCGGCCAAATCCAACACCCGATGCCCCGCTCTGACCCCCGATTGACCGATGGCAAAACGTTTCCAGACCCGATGCACACCCATCGACATCAGATCGTTCATGACATCGTATTTACTCGCCACCGAGTGAAATACTTCCGCCACTTTGCCCGCTTTCTCCTCGGCGGCCACCTTCTGGTAACCAAAATGCGTCTGCTTTTTCATAATCTACTCGGCTTACACAGTAACACTCGACCCTTAAACAGAGCCTTCATTCATATCGCGTTTTTTGCCATCGGCAGCTAAACGTTGCAGGTAATCTTCCCAGTTAGTGTCGGCATTTTCCCCCAAACGATACAAATATTCCCAGGAGAAAATACCCGTCTCGTGGTTGTCATCAAAGCGGAACAACAGCGCGTAATTACCCACCGGCTCAATGCCTTTGATCATCACATCTTGTTTGCCGTATTGCAGCACCCCTTGACCAGGACCGTGCCCCTGCACTTCAGCTGAAGGGGAAAACACACGCAAATACTCTGCACTCAAACTGCATGAATAACCGTCATCAAAGATTAAATCCAACATGCGAGAGGTACTGTGGTAGGTAATATCAGTAGGTTTAGGCATAAAAGTAACTCCAAAAAAATAAAATTCGTTATAGGATGTAACGGCTCAAATCTTCGTCCAGCACTAAGTTACCCAAGTGCTGATCAACGTAGGCCACATCCACCGTAATTGATTCTCCTGAGGGCAAGTCTGCCGCTGCAAAGGAGGCTTCTTCCAGCAGTCGCTCCATCACCGTATGCAGGCGACGGGCACCGATGTTTTCTGTGCGCTCGTTTACTTGCCATGCCGCTTCAGCAATGCGCTGGATGCCTTCCGTGGTAAAACTCAACGGCACGCCTTCGGTCTCCAGCAGCGCGCTGTACTGTTCGGTCAAGGAGGCATCGGGTTCAGTCAAAATACGCACAAAGTCGTCGCTGTTGAGCGCCTGCAATTCCACTCGAATCGGCAGACGACCCTGCAATTCAGGAATCAGATCCGAAGGCTTGGCCAGATGAAACGCGCCCGAAGCGATAAACAAGATGTGGTCGGTTTTCACCATGCCAAACTTAGTCGAGACCGTACAGCCCTCCACTAACGGCAACAGATCCCGCTGCACTCCTTCACGAGAAACATCGCCGCCACTCTGCTCGCCACGACGAGTGACTTTATCAATCTCATCCAGAAAAACGATGCCGTTCTGCTCCACGTTATCCAACGCCTTGAGCTTGATCTCCTCTTCATTGACCAATTTGCCCGCTTCCTCATCGGTGAGCAGCTTGAACGCTTCGGCCACGTTTAATTTGCGGCTTTTGCTCTGCTGATTCCCCATGTTCTGGAACATACCCTGCAACTGCTGGGTCATCTCTTCCATGCCAGGAGGAGCCATAATCTCCACCCCCATACTGGGTGCGAGCAGATCAATCTCAATCTCACGCTCATCTAATTTATGTTCACGCAACATCTTGCGAAATTTCTGCCGTGTGCCGTTTTCGCTGGAACGCTCTTTATTACCAAACTCATCGTGTGAAGGCGGCAACAGAGCATCAAGAATACGCGCTTCCGCTGCCTCTTCGGCGCGAAACTGAACCTTTTCCATCTCCTGCTCGCGGGTCACTTTAATCGCCACGTCCATCAGATCGCGCACAATCGACTCAACATCGCGTCCTACATAGCCCACTTCGGTGAACTTGGTCGCTTCCACTTTAATAAACGGTGCATTGGCCAGTTTTGCCAGCCGCCGGGCGATTTCTGTCTTACCCACCCCCGTCGGACCGATCATCAAAATATTTTTCGGAGTAATTTCATTGCGCAGGCTGATGTCCACCTGCTGACGACGCCAGCGATTACGCAGGGCAATAGCCACCGCGCGTTTGGCGGAATTTTGGCCAATGATGTGTTTGTCCAACTCTTGAACAATCTCTCTCGGAGTCATCTGTGACATAGCTTTAACACACTTCCTAGGGGGTAAAATGCAATTCAAACAAACTGAATTTCTAAAAGGTAAAGAGACCTTACTCGGTCTCCAGCACCTCAATGGTCAAGTTGTGATTAGTGTAAATGCAGATATCCGCCGCAATATTGAGGCTCTTTTCAACAATCTGGCGCGCACTCAATTCGCTGTTTTCCAACAACGCCTGCGCTGCCGCTTGGGCAAATGGGCCACCAGAACCGATCGCAATCAAACCCTGTTCTGGATCAATCACATCACCGTTACCCGAAATCACCAACGAACTCTCCGCATCCGCCACCGCCAACAAAGCTTCCAAACGGCGCAACATGCGGTCGGTACGCCAATCTTTGGCCATCTCCACCGCAGCGCGGGTCAAGTTACCGGAGTACATCTCCAACTTGGCTTCAAAACGCTCAAACAAAGTAAACGCATCGGCGGTGCCGCCAGCAAAACCGGCAATCACGCGATCATTATAGAGACGGCGCACTTTACGCGCGTTGCCCTTCATAACCGTATTACCCAAGGTCACTTGACCATCACCGCCAATAACGACTTGATTTCCCCGTCGAACGGAGATAATCGTGGTTCCACGATACTGCTGCAAGATGACTCTCCCGTTAATCGAATGGCAGCAATTCTACACCAAAGAGACTCGAAACAACCTCCCCCTTTTTTGCTTTCCCTAATCAATCCTCCACAGCACAAGCCAAAATTTAACAAGAACAGCAAATCTGACAAATTACCCATAAGAAACCGATAAAAAACTCTCCGCATTCCTTGGGTTAAAAACAGATTATGTTGTGCCATTCAGGAAACTGGTACAATTCATCGAACTTAAGTAAGTTATGTTTTTACGCTAAGCCCAAGGCATTCCAATCGATCATGAAGCTCTGTATTCCAAGCCAAGAAAAAACCAAATTTTCTGCATTCTGCGGCTCGTCGCGTCTGGTGAAACGGTGGTTAATGGAACAACAAGAGAACACGGTGCAAAAATCGATACGTGAATTTTTTACCACCCTGAAACAGATGAACCGAGAGATCATTGCCCCTCGCCAACGCCTGGAGTACCTCGAATCCTTTCGCCCCATGGCCCGCGCCATCAACAATCACTTACAGAAACGTTACCTCTCTTTGAGTCTGCCACTACCTGAACGATCCCGCAAAATTTTTGATCTCAACTTGGCGCTGCTACAAGAGATGGCTTACGGCTATAAAATCGTAGTTAATGACGGCATCCAAGAGCGCTCACAGCTGAACAATCGCTACATCACTCTCAGTCTGCAACGCGCCATGAACTACCTCTCCAGCCTCATGTTGCGTTGCGCTCAGGTCTACACCCTGATCCCCGAAAGCCTTTGGTACGACCTGCATCAGCTCTACCATTATGCCGAAGAGAAACAACTGCACGAGTTGCCCATCAAAGACAACGAGCTGCAACGACGTGACAAACTCAGCATCAGCCAGGTCTACAAACGCGCTTTGATGCTCGCCTTAGCACACCCTGAAACCCTGCATCGGGGTGAAGCTGAACGCATTTACACCGACCTAGAAGAGTGGACTGAACTCTGTAATTTGCAACTCAGCCAAAATACAGCGCCTCTGGGACGGCTATTTGGAGTCAATCTGGACAGCGACAAACCGCCTGTCAGCCTCGATTATTTACGCCCCACCTTTGGAGCAAAAATTCGCTGGTTAGATGTGCGCAAACTGCTGGCCAAACTCAGCACCCACATGAACGAAGATGAAGACGTCAACGCCCCTTTGATGGAAGGTGATGGCCTCTCTCCCAACGCTCAAAAACGCCTGTGGGTTAATTGGGGCATGAGCATCGAACGCGCTCATAGTCGTATTCCGAAAAAAACCTCAGCCATCGTCGAGATCGGCCTGAAAGCAATTCACGACAGCATACTGGCTGAGGTTGCTGCCACCAGCACACCTGCGGCAAACAAACCAAAAGTAGCCCGTGATGCCTTCAATCCTGACATGATGCACCTGCAAATTATTTCCATCGAAGAGCGGCGCAACTCCGGTACCAATGGTTTTGTCAATCATCCTGGTTCTCGAGGCGGCCAGGTCGCCACTGACCCTTGGGAGAGCATTGCCAATGGTAATGTTTTTAACAACCTCTACGGTCAAGAAGTAGAAGACAAAACGCAGACCGACAAAAAACAGATCAACAAACCACAAGCAAAAAAAGACGACCAACAGTGGAGTCTGCTCAATACCAGCCCAGGTGGTTTTGGCCTACTTCGACGGGGTTCCAGCCAATCCAAAGCTCACGTTGGTGAAATTCTCGGCCTAAGAGAAAATGATCGCAATGGCAACGCCTCTTGGAGAATTGGCGTCATTCGCTGGATGCGTTTTCTAGAAAAACAGACCTTTGAAATCGGCGTACAAGCGCTTTCATCCCGTGCTTTTGCGGTCAATGTAGAAACTAAAAACCCAACCTTCGCCAGCGAACAACAGCAGGAGTGTCTCTTTTTTCCTGAAGATATGTCTCTGGATCAGCCCACCTCTCTGCTGACGCCATCACACATGTATAAAGTTGGAAGTCGTGCCAATATCAAAATCATGAACAAAGACATGCACGTTCAATTCAAAGATATTTTGCGCCATACGGGATTTTTTACTCAGTTCCACATCAATACCAGCGACGATGAACATGTAGAGAAAAAAGAGAAAAAACAGGACGGTTATTTCGATTCGGTTTGGGATAACATCTAACCCTACGTCTCAATCAAGACTCTGAGTCTTTTTTCCGTGCCCGAGGGTGCGCCCGCTGATACACCTCATTCAAATGCTGAAACTCAAGATGAGTATAAATCTGCGTGGTTGCAATGTCCGCATGACCTAACAACTCCTGCACCCCACGCAGATCACCACTGGATTGCAAAATATGACTGGCAAACGCATGGCGCAACATGTGCGGATGCAATGCGTGTTGCCATTGCAATTGCTCTGACCAATAACGTAACCGCGACTGAATCGCCCTCACAGAAATACGCGTTCCTCGTTGCGAAACAAACAGCGCCGTCTCATCGGCATTGGCCATACTGGCTCGCGCCACAAACCAAGCACGAATCGCTGACCAGGCTTTTTCACCCACCGGCACAATGCGATCCTTACTGCCTTTACCCCGCACTCGTACCGAGCCATCAGGCTGATCCAAATCGGTGATATTCAATGAGGTCAATTCCATCAAACGCAGACCCGAAGAGTAAAACAGCTCCATCATGGCTCGATCACGACTGCCTAAACGTCCTGTCAACATTGTCTCTAATAACGCCTGCACTTGCACCACATCCGGAATCACCGGCAAGGTATATTCACCTCTGGGGGCGTGCACCATCACTGCCGGATTGTGTACCACCCGTTTTTCACGCAATAAAAATTTAAACAGCGAACGTAACGCCGACAAGCGACGCTCCAGAGAACGACCACTCAAACCTCGTTGATGACTGATACTGATATAACGCTGCACTTCGACCTGCCCCACGCTTTTCCAACTGGACAAGGAAACACGCTGACAAAAACGTAAAAAATCACTGATATCATGCTGATAAGCATTAATGGTGTAGGAAGAATAACGCCGCTCCACAGAAAGCACCTGCAAAAACTGCTGCATATCCTGTTGTAAATCAGAGGACATCTTTATAAAAAACCAGCAACTATTTAAAAAACTGCGCCAAACGACCGGCAAGCAATTGGGAGAAGTGATTTAAAAAATCAACCCCCATAGTTGGACTAAAACGATCGGGATCATGACTGCCGATCATCATCACTCCTAAAATTCGCTCCCCACTGAGCAGAGGCATCAACGCATAAGACCCCCTTTGTGGCACGCCGTGTAGGGAGAAAAAACGCAACTGATCACGTAACAACTGCCCACAAACAATGCGACCGCTCAACAACAGATCCTCAAACACAATCCAGTTCTCAGCCTCAGCGACAAAATAGTGTTGGATTTTTTTTGCCGTGCGTTTGGGCATTTCAACCTGCAGACGAACCACAACCTGATCTGCCAAAAATTGCTGTTTTAACAAATCTTCGGTTAAAGAGAGCGCCGCCGCGACACTTTTGGCCTTAAACAGCCCCAAAGCCAACTGTTGCAGCGCCTCAGCCAGACGATCATTATTGCCCGCCGCCCGCAGCAGCTCTTGCAACTTCAACTCCAACTGCTGTGAACGACTTCGCAACTGTTGCACCTGTCGTTCAATCAATGAAGCTGCTGGGACGCAAGCGTGTTTCAATTCCAACGTCTCTAACGACACCGCATTACGCTCAAAAAAATCAGGATTCTGAGCAAGATAACGCCTCACTTCCGCCTCACTGGGCAGTTCTGTGGACTGTGCTGGGTTCAACTGGTTTTTCATAACTCAATCTCTCCTTGGTAAACTCGCTCTGCTGGCCCAGTCATATAGAGATCATGACCTTCTCCCTGCCACTCAACGGACAAAGAACCTCCTATTAATGTGACTTGCACCTTATCCGCCAATAAACCTTGCCGTTGCCCTATCGCAACCGCCGCGCACGCACCGGTGCCACAGGCCAAGGTCTCTGCCGCACCACGCTCAAAAACCCGCAGCCGAATCGAATCACTATCCACAATTTGCATAAAACCGACATTCACCCGCTCAGGAAAACGTTCATGGACTTCAATCAACGCCCCCAAACGGGTGACTTCAGCCTGCTCAAGATCTGCGACCGACAACACCACATGAGGGTTACCCATCGAGACCGCCCCTATTTGATAAGAGACACCCTCGACCTCCAAAGCATAAGAGGGCGCTGTTTCGGCGGCCAAAAAAGGCAGTACCGATGGCTCAAAACAAGGTCGTCCCATATTGACTCGCACCTGGCCATCCTCCTGCAGGTGCAAAACAATTGTCCCACCCGCCGTCTCCACCGGAATTATATCTTTACTGCTTAAACCTTCATCAACCACAAAACGGGCAAAACAGCGCGCACCGTTGCCACACTGCTGCACTTCGCTGCCATCGGCATTGAAGATGCGATAACGAAAATCCACCTGTTCACTCTGCGCCCGCTCCACCAGCAAAATCTGATCACAGCCCACACCAAAATGACGATCCGCTAAAAACCTCAACTGCTCAACACCTAAATTCACGGGGGTTTCAAAGGCATTAATCACCACAAAATCATTACCTAAACCGTGCATTTTAGTAAAATTAAGCAACATGATCTTTTCTCACTCCGGCAACAGGCTTTCGCCCACCATCAACTGTTGCATATTTTCACGAGTGCGCACCAAATGCGCTTGCTCACCGTCCACCATCACCTCAGCGGCACGCGGACGACTGTTGTAATTGGAACTCATGGTAAAACCGTACGCACCTGATGAACGGATCGCCAACAGATCCCCTTCTTGCAAACAGAGCTCACGCCCTTTACCCAAAAAGTCACCCGTTTCACAAATCGGTCCAACCACATCGTACAGCTCTGTTTTACCTTCACGAGACAGAACCGGCACAATCTTCTGCCACGCTTGATAGAGTGCCGGACGCAACAAATCGTTCATCGCTGCATCCACAATGGCAAAATTATGGCTATCGGTGGGTTTCAAAAACTCCACCTCGGTCAATAAAATCCCCGCGTTACCGGCAATGGCTCTCCCAGGTTCGATGATGATCTCTTTATCCAGATCCCCCAGCACCGCATTTAAGGCCTCAGCCCACTGCCGTGGTTCTGGTGGCGTTTCATCGTCGTAACAGATTCCCAAACCGCCGCCCAGATCCAGATGCTGAAGCTCAATGCCCGCCGCTTCGATTTTTTTCACCAGCGCCAAAACACGCTGCAACGCAGCCACAAAAGGAGCGATCTCCGTCAATTGAGAGCCGATGTGGCAATCAATGCCCAGCACCTGTAAATTCGACAACGAAGCCGCATATTGATAGGCCTGCAACGCCTGATCTACCGCGATACCAAACTTGTTCTCTTTCAAACCCGTAGAGATATAGGGGTGTGTTTTAGCATCCACGTCGGGATTGACCCGCAGCGACACCGCAGCCACTTTCCCCTCAGTCAGCGCCACTCGATTAATCCGCTCCAATTCCGGCAAGGACTCGACATTAAAGCAACGAATCCCCACCTGCAGCGCACGTCGAATTTCCAGCGAACGTTTGCCCACCCCGGAAAAGACCACCTTTTTGGGATCACCGCCCGCCGCCAAGACTCGTTCCAGCTCACCCACGGAGACGATATCAAAGCCCGAACCCAGACGCGCCAGTACATTCAACACCGCCACATTGGAGTTGGCTTTAACCGCGTAACAGACCAAATGACGACGTTCAGCCAGCGCATCATCAAAAGCACGCCAATGACGCTCCAAGGTCGCCCGAGAATAGACGTACAACGGTGTACCGTACTCCGCTACCAACTCTTTTAGATCAACGCTTTCTGCACACAACCGCTTGTTTTTATAATCAAAAAAATCCATCCTACTTCCTATTATTATCTTGAGCCACAGATTCCTGCGCCTGCACAGGCTCAGCAACGGGTTCCGTCGGCAAGTAAAGTGGTCCTTTCAAACCACAGCCGCTCAACATACTCAACAGCGCCAAACCAGCCACTACCGCAAAAAAGAGCCACCGAGACCAACAAAAATACATGCCATTCACTCACTTGATTCAATTTTTTACAGTATAACGGTTGACTATCTTCGTGAAAATCAAAGCGTTAAAATAATCAGTCTCAAGATATAAATTCACAGGTAGAAAATCTCAATGCAGCAAACAAGCAATATCCTAGAGTGCGTCGAATTACAGACTGCCAAACAGGTCAGAAACAGCGTTATTTGGTTGCACGGCTTGGGAGCCGATGGCCATGACTTTGAAGCCATCGTGCCAGAACTGCACCTGCCC
>JAUZRS010000281.1 GCA_030950195.1 Gammaproteobacteria bacterium
TCGCCCTGCCCTCCAGTTTTGGCCTGCTGCACATGGGCACTGCGATTGATGATTTTTTAAAGCTGCACCCGCAGATTAAATTTGAATTGGATTTTAATGACCGTGAAGTCAATCTGGTGCATGAAGGCTTTGATCTGGCGCTGCGCATCGCCAACTTGCCCGACTCCAGTTTGATCGCACGTCGCCTGACCGAGATCAAACTGGTTATCTGTGCCAGCCCTGCCTACCTCAAAAAAAGAGGCACACCCCACACCTTAACGAATCTGGCACAGCATCAGTGCCTGCTCTACAGTTTGATGCGCGACGGCGATGTCTGGCAGTTTGATGATCAAGAAGGCAACATCGAACGGGTCAAACTGACTGCCGCTATGCGCGCCAACAGCGGTGATTTTCTCAAAGAAGCGGCGCTGGCAGACAGGGGCATTGTATTTCTGCCCACGTTTATGGTTTATCAGGACATTCGAGCTGGCCGCTTAACGCCACTGCTGACCCACTACAAACCGTTCCGACTCTCGGCCTACGCCCTCTACCCACAAACCCATCATCTCTCAAAACGGGTGCGTGCCTTTGTGGACTTTTTGGCCAAACGCTTTGCGGGGATCCCTTATTGGGATCAATAAACACGTTACCCTAGACCTAACCCAAAAATCATCGTATCGTTCCCACTTTCAATTTCCAGCTCATTTAAGGCTCATTACACTATGAAACAGGTTGATCAATTGCTGCACGCACGCTGGATTGTGACGGTCAATGAACATAACGACCTGTTTGAGTATCACACTCTGGTGGTTGATCAAAGCAAGATCATCGACATTCTGCCCACCGAGTTGGCCAAACAGAGCTACCGCGCCCATCAAGTGGACGATCTGGGCGAGCAACTGCTGATGCCCGGTTTGATCAACGCCCACACCCATCTGGCCATGAATCTGTTGCGCGGTTTTGCTGATGACCTGCCCTTGATGGAATGGCTGGAACAACAGATCTGGCCTGCTGAAGGGCGCTGGGTCGATGAACAGTTTGTCGCCGACGGCAGCGAACTGGCGATGGCAGAACTGATTCGCAGCGGCACCACCTGTTTTAACGACATGTATTTTTTCCCCGAAATCACCGCTCAGGTCGCGCAGAAAGCCGGACTGCGTGCCAGTATCGGCCTGATGATGATCGACTTCCCCACCGCGTGGGGCAGCGGTCCTGAGGAGTATCTGCAAAAAGGCCTCGCCCTTCAGCAAAAGTACCAAGATCACCCGCTGATCCGCACCGCTTTTGCCCCTCATGCCACCTACACCGTCTCCGATGTACCTCTGTTGCAGCTCAAACAGGCCGCACAACAACACAACAGCGCCATTCACATTCATTTGCACGAAACCGCCGGTGAAATCGCCCTACACGAAAAGCAGCACGGCTGCCGTCCACTGGCACGGTTGGATAAGCTGGGAATGCTGAACGCCAACCTACAAGCGGTTCACATGACCCAACTCAGCGACGAGGAAATTCAGCAGCTGGCCGACAACGGTGTGCAGGTGATTCACTGCCCTGAATCCAACCTCAAATTGGCCAGCGGTTTTGCCCCCATCGCCAGGCTGCTGGCAGCCGGAGTCAATGTGGCGCTGGGTACGGACGGAGCCGCCTCCAATAACGATCTGGATCTATTCGCCGAAATGCGCACCGCCGCGCTGTTGGCCAAAGGCGTGGCGGGCGATGCCAGCGTCGTGCCGACCACCACCGCTCTGCGTATGGCCACCATCAACGGTGCGAAAGCCTTAGGCATTGCCGATCAGACCGGCTCACTGGAAGTGGGCAAAGCCGCCGATGTGATCGCCATTGACCTCAATACCATCGAGACTCAACCGCTCTACGATCCTGTTTCACAGCTGGTTTATGCCAGCAGCAGAAATCAGATCACCCACCTCTGGGTAGCCGGTAAACAGCTGCTCAAAGAGCGTCAATTAACCACTCTGGATGAGACGCAGATCATCAAGAAAGCGCAACTTTGGCAGAAAAAAATTGGTGGTCAATGATTTACAGTGTATCGCCTAATTATGGGAAATCTTCTCTTGCCTGCTTTATCGGCGCACTGCCCTTCGGTTAGTGTCGCCCTACGAAGTCCATTCCATTTTTTTAAGAAAAAGACAAGCGATTCGCGCTAGGATGGGAACCACATCACCTGCCCCACCCTCAAGGACGATTCCATGCAACAGGCATCCGCAGACAACCACTACCGACAACAACTCACCCTGTTACAGCAAAACTATCAAAAACAACTGCCCGAACAACTGACTCAACTGGAATCCGCTTGGCAAGCCTTTCGCCTGAACAACTTCGACCAACAGGCAAAACATAATTTAGAACAAACCCTTAGAAAACTCACCCCCTCCAACCTTACTCACCTTCTACCCGACATCAACCCCAGCATCAGCCAACTACAAGCGCTGTTTCACGACTTTCTACAAGGCAAAAAAAACGACAGCAACCAAAAAAAAATTCAACAGACCCTAAACACATTACGACAGCAGGTTGAACAGCAACACCCACTGGAAAAAAGCCCTCCAGCCAAAACCCACATTCCCCACAACCCCACCACCCTGCTGCTGGCACTCGATCCCCTCAGCGAAGCGGCACTTTGGGAGCCGCTGCAACAACAGGGCTATCGACTCACACGAATGCAGCACGACAAACCCTTATTGGAGCAAATCGAACAGCAGAACATCGACCTGCTCTTGCTCAACGTTGACCTCTACCGCGATCGCCTACCCACGCCACATAATTTACAAAAACTCTTGCCCCAATTACCGGTTAAAACCCTACTGATCTCCGACGACGACAGCATGAAAAACCGTTTGGCAGCGGTTAAAGCGGGCGGTTCGGCTTTTTTTGTCACCCCCGTTGAAGTGCCGACACTGCTGGATAAAATAGCCTCGCTCTGCGGCAGCAACAGTACCCACCCCTATCGGGTAATGATCATTGAGGATGCCATCGAACAGGTGCAGTTCTATACCAGCCTGTTAAAAGCCTACGATTTTGAAGTGACCGTCTGCACAGAACCCTTGGAGATC
>JAUZRS010000282.1 GCA_030950195.1 Gammaproteobacteria bacterium
TTCCACGCGGTAATCTGCATATTCATCACCCAAATAATTGGACTTATAATCCAACAGGTAAAACTGACCCTCAAATTCAAATACCAGATCAATAAAACCTTTCATAAAACCACGCACTTGCCGCTCTTGCCGCGAGGTCAACTGCTGGGCTAACCGCTGTTCTAATTCAGAGCCGTGCTGCTGCAAAATCTGCCTAAAACTCAGCATTGAAAAAGTCGCCATTGGATAATAAAACTCCAACTCATTCAAGCGTGCCTGCGCTGACACATTCTCCAAAACCAGACCGGAATCCCGATTCAGTGACGTATGCAACATCTGCTCAAACCATTCGCTTAATACCGGCAGCCACTGAAGGTCAAAACGGAACAACTGCAACGTTTTCTCAATTAAGGATTCTGCCTGCTCCAGTGGCGCAGAAAAATCGAGATGCTCAAACAGGTGATGCAAACACTGACCCGCACGCGCCCCACGAGGAAAACCAAAACGATCCAGACGGTCGCTTGGTTTGTGCAGCCACTTGGATTCCGTGCCATCGTAATCAGGTGACTCCACCGTCGCTGTTGAGCCGTGTGAAAACAGTGCTGAAAAACTGCTGATGCGCCAATTGGAATAGAGTTGTCCTTTGAATTTTTTCACTTGTGGCACTGAGCTGCTCTTTGTTTCAAGCAAAATAGAATTTTTAGCCAATGCTGGCCTGCTTAAAATCATTCCACTCTGCTGCTGCGCCAGATTTTCCAGATCCTGATACAGATCCTCAGCAGCGGTTTTTTTACACTCTTTGTCCTGATGCAGCAAGTAAGCCGCAGCAGAGTGCTCCATGCCGGTAATGTTCCCCCACGGCAAGTAGCAACGGTATTTAGCCCGTGTCAAAGCCACGTACAACAGACGCAGCTCTTCCGCTAAAGCCTCTTCTGAGGCCTGCTCCACGGCCATTGAATCTTTTGACTCTTGCAGAGCCAAACGACGCTGATGAACATCATGGTCATGATAAGTGACATCCAGCGTAGAACGATTTTGTCGTGGTTTAACGCCCATAGAACCCCATAAAAAAGGGCAAAAAACAACGCCGTACTCCAAACCCTTACTTTTATGAATAGTAACGATGCGCACCAAATTTTCATCGTTTTCCAAACGCAATTGATGTTCATCTTGAGGGCTCTCAGCCAAACGGCGCTGACTAAAATAATGCAGCAGCACCTCCATATTCAAAGCAGCCTCACGACTGCCCTGCAACAACTCCATTAAATGGCGTAAATTGGTCAAACGACGTTGCCCATCAGGCAAACGCAACAGACGTTGTGCCACATCGTTGTGCTGCATCCAGTAGCGCATCATCGGCATAAAACCCCGATTTTGCCAAAGTCGATTCGCCTCATAAAAGTGACTCTGCTGCTGCTCCCAAGCCTGCTCGTCTACCGCCAGACCATGCAAGTCCAGCGCAGAAAGCCCCAACAAGTCCGTCGCCAAAGCCGCTTTTATCCAACCAGAACGGTGCGGTTGAGAGATGGCCAATAAAACCCACTCCAAAGCCAGCGCCTCCTCGCTCTGAAATACCGAACGCGGTGATTGCTGCACACTGGAGATGCCACGTAATAATAAATGTTCTCGTACCACTGCCGCTTGTCGATGAGTGCGCACCAAAATAGCAATGTCAGCGCCGTTTAAGGGGCGGCCATCGATTAAAGCCTGTTCTTCTTGACCTAAAGACAACAACTGCTGAATTTCTGCGGAGATCAACGCTGACACTTTTTCTTCCGCTTGATTTTTGTTTAAACTCTCTTTTTTTGCCTCTTTTTTTGCCTCTTTTTCTTGATCCTCTTCGTCATTCAACCACCAGAGGTGCAGTTCGTTGCCATCTTCACCCCGCAACTGCAATCCCGTTGACGCGCTCTCTGCCGCCATCACCGCTGGAAATTCAATACTCTGATAAAGAAAAGGCTTGTTCACAGAATCAAACAAAGCACTCACCGCCGACAGCAGCCCTGCTTGTGAGCGCCAATTCACTTGCAATGTGTGACACTGATCCGCTTGCTGACGCGCTTCAAGATAAGAAAAAATATCCGCACCACGAAAACTGTAAATGGCCTGCTTTGGATCACCGACCCAAAACACCGGCAAATTGGCCTCTAAATAAAGTTTACGAAAAATATCAAATTGAATCGGATCTGTATCCTGAAATTCATCAATCAACGCTACAGGGTAACGCTGGCGCAAACGCTCACTGAGCGCTTCACCTTGCTCGCTCAGCAATGCCGTTTGCAAATTACTCAGCAGCGCATCAAAAGATTGCTGCTGCTTTCTCTTTTGGCGCAGCGTCAACTGCTCACGGGCGTAGTGAATCAGATCAATTTTAAAGTTACTCAACTGCCCTGATAAAGAAACCCTTAACTGCTCATAAACCTCTACCAAAACCTCCATCTTGAGAAAAAAATCATGTGTAGGAGGATTATTTTTACCTTTTTTTAAAGCATCATTTAACACCGTTTGAGAAAATTTAGCGGCATTTTCATACAGATCAAAATCAACCGCATCACAGGAAAAAAACAGCTTCAATCCAGTCAACCACTTCGGTATGGAAGCTTTACGGTATTTATTGCCATTCAAACTTTTATTATCAACAATCAAGGCAGAAATCGACTCGGCTTCAGTCTGCCATATTTTTTGCGCTGCTCGAAAACAACGTGTATAACGAATCTCATAATCTTTAATGGCAATCATATCAGGCAAAATCAAATACGATTTGGCGATATGCGGTGCCATATCAGCCGCCAAACTGTGCGGATCGTGCAACTGTTTCAGCGCGTATGCGGCAAACAGTTTTGACATTTTGGCGAACTGAACACGCCAAAAATCCTCCACAATCTCTTGCAGAAGCTGCGTTTGATCCCCCACCAACTCAACTTCAAAGCCCAAACCACTCTCAAACGCCGCGTCATCCAGCGCCCGTTTACAGTAACCGTGCAAAGTAAAAATCGACGCTTCATCAAAGCCGTGCAACGCCTGCTCCAAAATCCGCAGCGCTTTGTCTCGCTCCGAAAAATGAGTTAACAAACTCTGCAACAGAGGATCGTCACTGTGACCCAATGAAAAAGCCTCTTTGGCTTCCAGCAGACGTGTCCAGACCCGTTCACGCAGCTCTTTGGTGGCTGCTTCGGTGTAGGTCATGACCAAAATCTGTTCAATCGAATACGATTTTTCCAATAACAGGCGCAAATAAAGGCCGGTAATGGTGTAGGTTTTGCCCGTTCCTGCACTAGCTTCGATTAAATTAATTCCCGTTAAAGGCATCAATTCAACCGACAAAGGTTGAATCTCAGCAGAAGATGCACCGCTCATATTTTTTTATTCCAAAACCAAAAAAACCGCCCAAAAGACGGTTTTATCTATCCGCTAAAAGGCCAGCAATCAGTAACGACCGTTCTGCCCTAGAATGTAATTGTTCATCTCAACGTGCTGACTGTTCATGCGGCGCAAAATCGCGTAAACGGTACGCACAATGGAACGCATGACTTTATAAACCAGATCACAATCTTCGCTTAACAACGCTTCAAAATCACTGCGTTTCAGGCAGAAGACCTCACAATCTCCCACCGCACGCAAGGCGGCACTGCGCGCCAGACCATCCAAGAAACCCAACTCACCAGCCAAATCGCCTTCGGAAAGCATGTTCAAGGTCAACCAGTCACCGGCTCCAGACTGTTTTAAAACCTCCAAACGGCCTTTCACAATGACGTGTAAGGTATCGTCCTCATCACCCTCTTGCACTAAAAAATCTCGATCTTTCAAACTGCAAGTGGTTACTTTTGCACCCAATAAAGCACATTGCTCATCACTTAATTCACTGCCCAGAGCAGAATTTTTAATCATTTTAACGTGCATACATCCTCCAATTTTTCACTTCAATTTTTTATCTAAAACAAGACCAGCAACATCATAAGCCCAATCAACTTATGGCTTGCTTAGCAATTTACTCCACCCACGGTTTTTTTCTCTTGCAAAAAAAAAGGCTAACGCGGGCAATAATACCAAAGCCGCCAGCATGTTCAATAAAAACATAAAAGCCAACAACAGACCCATATCTGCCTGAAACTGCAACGGCGATAACAGCCACGTCAAC
>JAUZRS010000283.1 GCA_030950195.1 Gammaproteobacteria bacterium
TCCACCTCACTGCTGAAAAGAGTGTTTTATGAGTCATAACAGCCTCTTAAAGGTCGAGCAATGTGTCTCAGACGGGTGGTTTTGGTTCTTGTTCGCTGCGTTAGCTGTACAAAGTGGCATACATTGGCTATGTTGTGTACATATGTACATCAATAATGGTGTTAAATGAGCATTACAGTGGATACTTCTGCTTTGATTGCTGTTATTGGCAATGAAGCATCTAAGAAAAATATTATAGAAATAACAAAGGGTTACTCACTTTGTGCGCCCATTTCAGTTCATTGGGAAATGGGCAGTGCGTTTTCTGCTATGTTCAAAAGAAGAAGTTTAAGTCTTGAGATGGCAAAGTTTGCTCTGGCCGCATATCGTGAAATTCCGATCAAGTTTATTGATGTTCCACTTGAGCAAACATTGGAGATTTCTCACGCATTAAATATTTATGCTTATGATGCATACCTTATTCAATGCGCTCAACTTACCAGCACTTCACTGCTTACGTTAGACAAGGGGTTAAAGGTAGCAGCAAAAGCAATGGGGATTCATATTTTGGAGTTACAAAATGAGAGAATATAGCTTTACTGAAGCCCGTCAGAATTTTGCATCTATTTTAGAAGAAGCAAGAAGAGAAGGTGTTGTCTGTATTAAAAAAAGAGATGGAGAGACATTTTATATAAAGCCTGCAATATCGAAGAAATCACCTTTTGATGTTAAAGGTGTTGACCTGGGGATTAGTTCAGCAGAAATTGTAGATATTGTCAGAGAAGGCAGAGAGCGAAATTACAGCTAATAAATACTGCGCTGTTTCACTGCGCTGAAAAAAGTGTGAGCCTAGGAGCAGAAACTGCTTAAGGTTGTCGTGCTACCGACAACGCCTGTCACCCTAGATTTCATCACATTTCAAGGCAAATGAATCGCTCGTCCATCCAAAGCCAAAGCCGCTTCATGCAACGCCTCAGACAAGGACGGATGAGCAAACACCATCCGCGTTAGATCATCACAACTGGCCTCCATCTCCATCGCAATCACCGCTTGAGCGATCAGCTCGGACGCGTGTGGGCCGATGATGTGTACCCCTAAAATTCGGTCGCTGTCGGCGTGGCTGAGGATTTTTACCGTGCCGTGGCTCTCACACATCACCTTGGCGCGCCCGTTGGCAGCAAAAGGAAATTGGCCGCTTTTGTAAGGGGTGGCGCTGGTTTTGAGCTGCTCTTCGTTTTGCCCCACCCATGCGATCTCCGGTTGGGTGTAGATCACCGCTGGAATGTGCTGGTACTCCAACTCGCTCTGCTGACCGGCGATGCGTTCCGCCACCATCACTCCCTCGGCGCTGCCCTTGTGCGCCAACATCGGCCCGCGCACCACATCGCCGATGGCGTAGATGCCCGGCAGACTGGTGGCGCAGTAACGATCCACATGGATAAAGCCGCGTTCATCCAGTTGCAGATCCACCTCACTGCTGAAAAGAGTGTCGGTGTTGGGCTGGCGACCCACGGCGGTGATGACCCGATCCACCGTCAGGACGTGTTTGCCTTCGCCGTCTTCGTAGTGCAGTTTTATGCCGTCATTGGGCTCGGCCTGACAGCTGAGCAGACGCGCATTGAGGCGAATTTCCAGCCCCTGTTTTTGCAGTGCGCGCTGCGCTTGTTGAGCGATTTGGCGGTCGGTGGTGGTAAGGAATTGATCTTGCGCTTCCAGCAGCGTGACCTTGGCACCGAGGCGCTGCCAAACGCTGCCCAGCTCCAGACCAATCGCCCCCGCACCGATGATGCCCAGCCGTGGCGGAACCTGCTCCCAACTCAATGCCCCAGCAGAATTGACGATGCGTTGCTCCAGCCACTTGGCGTTCTCCAGCTCTGTGGGCACGGAGCCTGGAGCGAGAATAACCTGTTCGGCCTGAAAGGTTGTTTCATGGCCGTTGGCATCCATAAAATGGACGTGATGTTCAGCGTGTAGGGTGGCATCGCCGTGCAGATGGTCGATTTTATTGGCGCGGAACAGTTGGCTAATGCCCCGGCTGAGGTGGCTGACGATCTGCTCTTTGCGCTGCATCATCTGTTTCAGATCCAGACGCAGCGTGTCGTGCAAAATGCCGTGCTGCGCCGCCTGTTGTTGCAGCGTTTGGTAGAGCTGCGAGCTTTCCAGCAGGGCTTTGGAGGGGATGCAGCCCGCATTCAGACAGGTGCCGCCCAGCGCCGGTTGCTCGCCGCTGCGCCAGCGGTCAAGACAGAGGGTGTGCAAACCCAATTGGGCGCAACGAATGGCAGCGCTGTAACCCGCAGGGCCTGCGCCAATCACAATCACATCGTACGAATGAGCCATAACAGCCTCCTAAAGGTCGAGCAACATGCGAGCGGGTTGTTCCAACATCTCTTTGATGCTGCGCAAAAACTGCACCGCGCTTTTGCCGTCAATAATGCGGTGATCGTAAGAGAGCGCCAGATACATCATGGGACGAATCACCACCTGCCCGTTTTCGGCGATGGGGCGCTGTTGAATGCTGTGCATACCGAGAATGGCGCTCTGCGGTGGGTTGAGAATGGGGGTGGACATCAAGGAGCCAAACACACCGCCGTTGGTGATGGTGAAGGTGCCGCCGCTGATGTCGTCGATGCTGAGGCGGTTGTGTTGCGCCTTGTCGGCGTAGGCGCTGATCTGTTTTTCCACCTCGGCCAAACTCATGCGCTCGCTGTTGCGCAAAATGGGCACCACCAAGCCGCGCTCGGAGGAGATGGCGACCCCGATGTCGCAAAAGCCGTGGTAGACCACTTCGTTGCCGTCCAGTGAGGCGTTGATCTCGGGGAAGCGTTTTAGGGCTTCGCTGGCGGCACGGACAAAAAAGGACATAAAACCGAGGCGAATATTATGGCTCTTTTCAAACGCTTCTTGGTAGTTGCTGCGCAGCTCCATCACCGCCGCCATATTGACCTCGTTAAAGGTGGTCAGCATGGCGGTGTTTTGGGTCACATCCAGCAGTCGTTCGGCGATGCGTGAGCGCAGCCGTGTCATGGGCACCCGTTTGTGGGGGCGCTCTTCGGTGTCCGTCACGCTGCGGGGCTGGGCTTTGGGTGTGGGTTTTTTAACGGCTTCGGTTTTGGTTTCGGCCTTGGGTTGGGTTGGCTTAGGAGTCGGTTCGGTTTTGGGCTGTTGTTCTAGGTGGGCTAACACATCTTCTTTATTCAGACGTTTGAGGTTTTGGCGTGCAATGTCGTGGTGATCCAGATCGTGCTCCAGCAGTAGCTTGCGTACCGCCGGCCCCATCGCGGGGGTGATGTTTTGGTTGTTGCTTGGGTTGGAGTGTTCAGCGGGGGCTGTGGCGAGGGCTTTGAGGGTGCCGAGCAGTTGGCCGCTGGTGACGGTTTCATTTTCTGCCAATAGAATCTCTGCCAGTTGGCCGTCGCAGGGTGCAGGCACTTCCAAGACCACTTTGTCGGTCTCCAGATCCACCAGCGGTTCGTCGCGCTGGATCGTTTCACCGGGTTTTTTATGCCAGCCAACAATCACAGCGTCACTGACAGACTCGGGCAGAGGTGGAACTTTGATTTCAGTCAACATGATGAATCCTTGTGGTTGTTATTCGTGCCCCAGAGCCGCACGGAGCAGATCTTTGAGTTGTTGGGCGTGCAGGCTGGGATAACCGACGGCGGGGGCGGCGGAGGCGGGGCGACCGGCGTAGCTTAAATAGTGGGGCTTGGGCAGCAGTTTGCGAATGTGATGCTGGCTGGAGTACCACGCGCCTTGGTTCATCGGCTCCTCTTGGCACCAGTAAAAGGCTTCTGCATTGGGGTAGCGTTGCAGTTGTTTCTCCAGCTCTTTGCGCGGAAAGGGGTAGAGCTGCTCGATGCGAATCAGGACGACGTTGTCCAATTTCAGAGCGCGGCGCTGTTGCAGCAGCTCGTAATAGACCTTGCCGGAGCAGAGCACGATGCGTGTCACCGCCTCGTCGGGCAGCGGGTCTACTTCTGCGATCACGTTTTGGAAATGCCCTTTGGCCAATTCGTTCAGGCTGCTGGTGGCCAGCTTGTGGCGCAGCAGGCTTTTGGGCGACATCACCACCAAGGGTTTGCGGTAGGGGCGCAGCATCTGGCGGCGCAGCAGGTGGAATATTTGTGCGGGGGTGGTGGGGATGCAGACCTGCATGTTGTGTTCGGCGCAGAGTTGCAGATAACGCTCCAGCCGTGCTGAGCTGTGTTCCGCGCCTTGGCCTTCGTAGCCGTGGGGCAGCAGCATGACCAAGTTGCAGAGCCGCCCCCATTTGGCTTCGCCGGAGCTGATGAACTGGTCGATGACCACTTGAGCGCCGTTGGCAAAGTCACCAAACTGCGCCTCCCAGATGACCAAGTGGTCGGGGCTGGTGGCGGAGTAACCGTACTCAAAGGCCAGTACCGCCTCTTCGCTGAGCAGGGAGTCGATGACCAGAAAGTT
>JAUZRS010000284.1 GCA_030950195.1 Gammaproteobacteria bacterium
GTCACGGGCGAGGTGTCCAGTACCGTTGGCGGCGTTAAGGTCAACGTACTGATTACGCCTGTTGCCTCTAAAATGTGATTCAGTGGTGGTGTAATTTGGGGTGCTGTTTGATCAATCAACAGCGTCACCGCAGCGGCGGTTGCACCCACATTACCTGCCGCATCCATCGCCGTGGCACTGATTGAATAATGCCCTTCAAGAAACGGATGAGATATTTGCCACTGACCACCGGCATCCGCACTCACCAAAGCAACAGAAACACCGTTGGCAAACAGCTCAACGGTACTGTTCGCTTCCGCCTGACCCGACAAAACGTGATTCGCTGCGGCACTGTAAGTAGGATGAACTGGGTTCACAATCTGTGGCGCTGGCGGGGCTAGCGTATCCAACAACAACGAGGTACTGACAACAGCAGACTCTTGCACGAGACCGTCGCGGAACTGCGCAAAAATCGTTTTCAAGCCATCTCCAGCCGGTAAAACCCAATTCACACTGGGAGCATAAGCCTGCCAAGCAGCCCAGTTTAGGCCATCGTTACTCAAACGCATCTCCAGACAACCACTGAGGTCATCACTGCAAGAGGCGCTGACGTTCACACTCAAACCATTGGTGATGGCCACGGTGCTGATTGAACCCAATGGAGGGGCAAGATCCAGCGCAACACGCCGAATCCGATGGTTGTCCTTATCGGCAATAAAGAGAAAACCCTGTTTATCCACCGTCACCGCAAAAGGACGATAAACCGATGCCGTATCAGCGGCAATGCCATCGCCGTTAAAATAGAGCGCTCCGGTACCTGCCACAGTGGTGATCACACCGTGCTGATCGACGCGCCGCACGCGATGATTTTCCGTATCGGCAACGTACACATTGCCCCACCGATCCACCGAGAGGCCGAACGGCTCGCTCAAATCCGCTTGCAGTGCTGGAATCTGATCGCCGTTGTAACAGGGTTGCGGGGCACACTGAACGGCTCCATTGGCAATATTGCCCGCAATGGTGGTGATAATGCCGCTAACGGCATCGATTTTGCGCACATAACCGTACCAACGATCCAAAATGTAGAGGTTATTCTGGCCATCCAAGGCCACATCACTGGGCAGATTCAATTTGGCATTCACGGCCAAACCCAGATCACCAGTAAAATTTGAGACACCGTTACCAGCAAGAGTGCTGATGGTGCCACTGCCATCCACTTTACGCAGCCGATGATTTTTAGAGTCGGCAATGTAAAGAGTGCCTAAATCGTCTACGGCAACCCCCGTTGGAAAATTCAATTTGGAGAGGGTTGCGGGAGTCAAATCAACAGAAAAGCCCGCGATGCCTGTCCCAGCAACCGTACTGATCACACCCGCTGGGGTCACTTTACGAATTCGATGGTTGGCCGCATCGGCAATGTAGAGGTTGCCGTTTTTATCCAGCGCCAAATCATAGGGTGTATTCAGTTGCGCTGCGCGAGCCAAACCGCCGTCACCGGCAAACCCAGCCACCCCCGTTCCAGCGATGATGCTCATCACACCAAGGGCATTAATTTTATGAATCTGATGGTTGCCACTGTCGGCAATATAACGGTTGCCAAGGCCATCCACAATCAGATCACGAGGCGCATTCAGAGCACTTTGGGTCGCTAACACCTGGTCTGTCGCCACCCCTCGAAGGCCATTACCGGCTACGGTGCCAATCACTCCTGCTGCCGCTACACTCTGAAAAACGGCCATACTTACATTCAATAATAAAATTAATAATCCATGCTGAATCACCGTTTTATCTCCTTATATTTTTGCGTTCCAAAAGACCTTTACCCGATCTTTTTTATCCCCAAGCAGGCTACGCCTCAAATTTCCGTTCAGAATCGCACAACTCGCCTGACTAATTTCTGGTTTTAAAAACCAATACGCAGCCATGATGACCGTTAAAGAGGAATTTTTTCTATGGGAAGCGCAAAAATCGATCCAGAACGGATCGATTACAGAAGAAAAAGCAATTAAGAGTGACGTGACAAGAGTGTTCCAGGAGGCGCATTGCGATGCAGATAGCCCTTCACTCCTTTTAAAATCGCCTTTGCCAAGCGTTGCTGGTGTTTGTGACTGCGCAGTTTTCGCTCTTCTTCTCGATTAGAAATAAACGCCGTCTCCACCAAAATCGAGGGAATATCAGGCGACTTCAAAACAGCAAAACCGGCTTGTTGCACCCGACGTTTGTGTACCCCGCCGATTTTTTTCAGATTCTTCAACACATCGCTGCCCACATCCAAACTGGATTGAATCGTGGCGGTTTGTGACAGATCTAATAACACCTCAGCCACCAAATCATCTTTATCATTAAGTGCCACACCACCGAGCAGATCAACGGCATTTTCTTTATCAGCCAACCATTTAGCTGCCTCAGAACTAGCACCATTGAGCGACAGTGCATAAACAGAAGCCCCTTTGGCGCGTCGATCCCGATAGGCATCGGCATGAACAGAAACCAACAAATCCGCTTTATACAAACGAGCCTTTTTAACTCGATCACGCAAACTAATGTACTGATCCTTATTGCGAATCATCACCGGTTTGATGCCCTTTTCTCTTTTAAGGAAAGCGTATAATTTTTTCGCCACCGCCAAGGTAACGTCTTTTTCACGGGTTTTATTGTAGCCCGTCGCACCGGGATCTCGACCGCCATGACCAGCATCAATGGCCACTACCAACTTACGTAAAGGTTTTTTATCCTGTTTCTTGAGCTTTTTACTCGGTTTTGAATAGAGGCGATTGTCGGTCAAATCAATCACCAAACGGTAACCATGTTGGCCATTAGGAGGCAGCAACTGACTTTTTGAGCGTACGCGGTGATTTAGATCCAATACCACCCGCAAATTTTTACCTTCCCGAATCGCACTGCGCACCCGTTTTAAAATGCCACCGGCATTACCCACGTTGGGCAGGGTCTGCAACAGATGCGCATCATCCAGATCAATCACCACCCGCTCTGGTCCACTTAAAGAGAATAAGGTGTGTCGCACCGGTGCATCGAGGTCAAACACCAAGCGTAAATTCTCTCCATTACTAGAAAGACGCAACTTTTTAACGCCTGCTCGAGCATTTGCCAACACGTTTTGTGGCAACAGACTCAGAGCGGCCATTCCACCCAAACCCGCTAAACGCTGCATAAACTGACGACGTTCAGAAAATTTTTTGAGAGAAAACGGCTTATTCATTGGGACACTCCATCATTTATCGAAACAGCATAACTCCATACTACCCACAATTGTAGTAGAAACCCTATGACTTATTCAATCAAATTCAAGAAGATAGAGCATATTGTTAAAGCTTTGCAGTAAATTAGGAAGCTTACGTTGTCTCAACACGCACAGAACGACCTGATTGACGGTATTCAATGGCAATTTTGTGGCTGGGCAATGGCAACACGGACACAAATCGCTCCGGCCACTCGATCAAACAGACGGTCTTTTCTGTAAAAATGTCACGCAAGCCCAGATAGTCCAACTCCTCAGGGTCATTCAAACGATAAAGATCCAAGTGGTAACAGGTCACATCACCGCACAGATAAGATTCGATCAAGGTGTAGGTCGGACTTTTAACAGCCCCCTGATACCCCCTGCCATGCAAAAAACCGCGCACCAAAGTGGTTTTCCCCGCACCCAATTCACCCTGTAAAAAAATCACCGCTGGAGCTGAAATACGCTTGGCCAAATCCGCACCCAAGTCTTCCATCTGCTCGCCCGTATCCGGCAAATATTCAATGGCCATTTCTTCCACCTACGGCAGCAACTGTGGTGCCGTGCGATTAGAAGTTGAAAACAGATTCAGCATGGTCGCGCCAATGCGATCCGAAAATCGGGTCAACAGATCATCGCTTTCGGTAAAGTTGACTATTTTCTCCTCACCCACCACATCTCTGGCCACTTCATTGACATTGGCCAACGCATCCACCAAACCTTTTTTCACCCCTTCAGCACCGCTCCAGATCAGACCACTGAACAGCAAAGGGTCATCCAGTTGCAAACGATCTCCCCGCCCCTCTTTGACCTTGTCGATGAACTGCTGATGAATTTCATTCAGCAAAGTCTCAATGTGGGCGCTCTGCTCGGCTTTTTGCGGCAGAAACGGATCCAACAAAGCTTTGTTGCTGCCTGCGGTCAACAGACGACGCTCCACTCCCAAGGACTTCATCGCCTCAACAAAACCAAAACCGTCCATTCGCACCCCAATGGAACCCACAATACTGGCCTGATCGGCGTAAATTTTATCTGCCGCAGCGGCAATGTAATAGCCACCCGAGGCACAAACATCGTCCACCACCGCATACAGCGGCGTTTCAGGATATTGTTTGCGCAGACGACGCATCTCGTCATAAATGATGCCCGACTGCACCGGACTGCCGCCAGGACTGTTGATGCGCAAAATCACCGCCGCGCTGTTTTCATCCTCAAAGGCCGCCGTTAAGCCTTTGATAACTCGATCCGCATCGGCCTTCTGACCTCGTGCAATCACCCCCTCCAGATCCACCACGGCGGTGTGTTTGCCGCTCTCAATGGGCTCAGCCAACCATTCGGGTTCAGCAATCATCAGCAAAACCGTGATCAAATAACTGAACATCAGAAGTTTGAAAAAAATACCCCAACGCCGAGAGCGCCGTTGCTCCGTCAGCGCCGACGACGCCAAACGGGTAATTAACTCTTGTTGCCACTCTTGATCTTTTTCCTTCTCACTCATACTTAAAACTCACTTGTAATTTAATCCAGTTCAGCAGCCGCTTTCGCAGCCTGCCGCACCCAAGGTCTGTAACCACGCGGGCAACGCTCGCACATCCTGCAACACACCCACAGGCTTACACTCCCAGAGACGATCCACCTCATGAGCACCGCAGGCCACACCTAATCCATCCACTTTGGCTGCCCGCGCCATGTTCAAGTCGTACTCCGTATCGCCAATCAGCAAGGTCTCATCAGGACGAAAATCCAACTCCTGCATCAACTCAAACAACATCATGGGATCGGGTTTGGAGCAGGTCTCCTCAGCGGTGCGGGTGGCGTGAAACAGCCCTTTCATCTCCGTTTCCGCCAACACTTTACGCAGACCGGCTGTGCCTTTACCTGTCGCCACCGCCAACCAATAACCCTCTTCCAACAGCTCGTCCAAAACCGCACGCACGCCAGGAAACAGCCGTGATGGCGTTTGATTTTGATGAAAAAATTGCTCACGATACGCATCTCGTACCGCCTGCACAAACAGATCATTTTGCTGTGGAAACAACGCTTGAATCGCCTCTTTGAGACCCAAACCGATGATGTTGCGCACCTGTGCATCACTGCGCGCTTCTCCACCCGCATCGGCAATGGCCGCCTGCATCGAAGAGATGATCAACGCTTGCGAATCCATCAACGTACCATCCCAATCAAACACCAATAATTTATAATCGGCCATACATTCTTAATCCAATTTATTTAACAGACGTTCCAGCGCATCGGGTAATGGCGCACGAAACTCAAACGGTTTGTGCAGAGTAAAACTCAAACGCTCCGCATGTAAAAAGAGTCGTTTCAAACCCAATTTTTTCAGTTGACGGTTAAAACCCTTGTTGCCGTATTTTTGATCACCCGCCAGAGGCTGGCCAAAATGAGTCGCATGCACTCGAATTTGGTGAGTGCGACCGGTTTTGATCTCCACATCCACCAAGGTCGCCAACTCAAAACGGCGCAGCGGTTTAAAAAAGCTCAACGCCTCTTTGCCCTCCGCCGAAACCATCACCATGCGTTCACCACCGCGCACGCTGTTTTTTTGCAACGGCGCGTCAATGGTCTTAACTCCGCCCTGCCAAGCGCCTTGCAACAGCGCCAAATAATGTTTTTCAACGCCATCGCCTTTGAGCTTTTCATTCAG
>JAUZRS010000285.1 GCA_030950195.1 Gammaproteobacteria bacterium
CCTGAACGTTATTTTATCACTGCTTTGACCGCTAATTGCAACGTTGAGCGCCTATTTGAGCAGTGTCAGCAGGTACGGCCTGCGTATGCTGTGATGATGGATGAAACGGCTGCGGAGCAACTTTATCAACGCTGCGTGCAGGCGGGTCTTGAAGTCGAAGTGCTGTCTGGTCTGGCCGGTCTGGAGCGCGTTGCAGCACTGCCGGAAGCCAAAATGGTGATGGCGGCAATTGTCGGTGCGGCGGGTCTATTGCCTACCTTGGCGGCGGTGCGAGCAGGTAAGCGGGTCTTGTTGGCGAATAAAGAAGCGTTGGTGATGACCGGTCAATTGCTGATGGATGAGGTGCAGCGCTGCGGTGCTGAGTTGCTGCCCATCGACAGTGAACACAACGCGGTGTTTCAGTGCATGCCGCTTGAGTACGCGCGGGGATTGCAACGGGTCGGAGTAGAAAAAGTGCTGTTGACCGCCTCCGGTGGGCCCTTTCGTACCACGCCGGTAGAGCAGTTGAGTGCGGTGACCCCCGATCAAGCGTGTGCGCATCCCAATGGGGTCATGGGACGTAAAATTTCCGTGGATTCCGCCACCATGATGAACAAAGGTCTGGAGGTGATCGAGGCCCATTGGCTGTTTGCTGCTGCGGCGGATAAAATCGAGGTGGTGCTGCACCCCGAAAGCGTGATTCATTCTATGGTCTCTTACCGTGACGGTTCGGTTTTGGCGCAGTTGGGCAACCCCGATATGCGTACCCCCATTGCTCATGCGCTGGCGTGGCCAGAGCGCATTGAATCTGGTGTTGTGCCATTGGATCTGTTGGCGGTGGGGCAGCTTAATTTTGAGAAACCCAATTTGCAGCGTTTTCCCTGTTTGCGTTTGGCTTTTGAGGCACTTTCTGAAGGCGGTACTGCCAGCACCTTATTGAATGCGGCCAATGAGATTGCAGTTGCACGCTTTTTGGATGGACGGCTCGGATTTATGCAGATTCATCAAGTGATTGAGGCGACTTTGGCTGGGGTAACGAATCAGGATGCGACAGATTTGTCGCTGATTTTGCGGCAAGATCGCTTGGCGCGGGCGGTGGCCAGTGAACAAGCAGATCGTTTGCGGAAGGTGTTTTAATTGTGAGTTTTATCATCAGTGTGTTGGCTTTTTTTGTTGCTTTAGGTATTTTGATCACCATCCATGAGTACGGCCATTTTTGGGTGGCGCGTAAAATGGGCGTGAGGGTTCTGCGTTTCTCCATCGGTTTTGGTAAACCGCTGTTTTCGTGGCAGGGCAGAGACGGCACGGAATTTGTGGTGGCGGCGATTCCTCTGGGCGGTTACGTCAAGATGCTGGATGAGCGCGAGGGCGAGGTGGCGGCTGATGAGCTGGATCGTGCCTTTAATCGCAAGAGTGTTTATGCGCGCATTGCGATTGTGGTGGCCGGTCCTTTGGCTAATTTTATTTTGGCCATCGCCGCGTATTGGTTGATGTTTGTTATCGGTATCAGTTCATTGTTGCCCATTGTGGCAGAACCCCCCAAAGGCACACCGGCGTTTGAGGCGAGAGTGCATAACGAAGATCAGCTGATTTCTGTCAACGGTCGGTCGGTGGCCAGTTGGGAGCAAGCGCGCTTGTTGTTAATGGAGGGGTTGCTCGATACCGATCAGCCGTTGCCGTTGCGTGTGGAACGGGCGCTTGGTGGCAGTGAAGTGCTCTCGTTGGATTTGCAAGGTCGTTCGTTTTTAAAGGCAGAGGGTGACCCGCTGCGCCAATTGGGATTGTCACCGTGGTGGCCGCAGGTGTCGCCTCAAATCGGGCGGGTGTTGTCAGGTGGGGCCGCTGAAAAAGCCGGTTTGCAGGTGGATGACCTGATTCTGAGTGCAGACGGTGTCCATATCGAGAGCTGGCAAGCGTGGGTGAAATACGTCCGTGCTCGGCCTGAGCAACGTATGGAACTGCGGCTGAAGCGTAATGGCGATGTGATTGTTTTATTTCTAACTCCCGCTCTGAAACAGCTTAAAACGCAGCAAATCGGTTATATTGGTGCGGCTGAGACCCGTGCCTTGCCTCTGCGTCAGCAGCGTCTGATGACGGAGGTTTCATACTCGCCGTTAGAGGCGCTGCAACAGGCAGTTGAAAAAACCTGGCAGATGTCGGCGATCACGTTGCAGATGCTGGGTAAGTTGCTGGTGGGCGATGCCTCATTGAAAAACATCAGTGGGCCACTGACGATTGCCCAGTATGCCGGTCAATCGGCCAGCGTGGGTTTGGATCATTATTTGAGTTTTTTGGCGCTGATCAGTATCAGCTTGGGTGTATTAAATTTGTTGCCAATTCCTGTGCTGGACGGTGGCCATCTGCTCTTCTTTTTTATTGAAGCAGTGAAACGGCGGCCACTTTCAGAGCAAACACAGATGATAGGTCAGCAGATAGGGATGTTTTTGTTGATCTGCCTGATGGGCTTGGCTTTTTATAACGATCTCGCGCGTTTGCTGGGCTGAGGGTAATTCATGTTTTATCGTTTT
>JAUZRS010000286.1 GCA_030950195.1 Gammaproteobacteria bacterium
GTACGCCCCCCGTTCATTTTCACATAAGTGCCATTGGTGCTCTCGTCACGCAAGATAAATTTACCATTGTGATACTCAATAAAGGCGTGCAAACGCGAGATCGCATTACCTTTAATCACCAAATCACATTGACTGCCACGACCCAGCAACATCACTGAATTGGGTAACAGAGTCCGTTCTTCCGTGTGACAACGCAGCAGCAACGGCTCCAAAGCCAAGGGGCGAGTGACCCCCTGATCATGAATGCCGGTAACGTCATCCTCCGACTCCCAAATCACCTCATACATGGTAACCGGCTGACTGCGTCCCTTAACCTTCGTTACATCGAAACGGCGCGCCAACAGACTCAAATCGTCAGAAAGTCGATCCATGGTCTCTTGTGAAGTCATAATTTGCCCACCACGCGCCACACTGGTCAGACGTGCGGCCACATTGACCGCATCACCAAACAAGTCGCCTTTAGAACGCACTGTCGAGCCGTAGTGCAGACCAATGTGCTCAGAAAGAATCACTCCCTGCACCGTTTTTGAGGCACCCAATTCATGAATATGACAGGCCGCCATAATAGCCAGATCCGGCTCATCAAAACGCACCATAATCTCATCACCGATGGTTTTGATCACCGTACCTTGAAAACGCTCCACCACGGCTGCCATAGAAGCAAGGCGTTCGGCGATCACTTGTTGCGCCAATTGATCGCCCAACTCCTCGTAAAGTCGGGTACTTCCCGCCACATCCGCAAACATCACCACACAACGATACGTTTCAGTAGTCATAAACTTATTATTTTCATTGCCATTAACATCCATCTAACCTCACATTCGCAAACAGATATTGGCACAAACAAGCAACCAACCCAAGCACCAACAGAAAGGAAATAAAATGGATTTATAAGCTTGCCTTATGACCACAAAGGAAATTCTGTTTGGATTTTACCCACCAACCCTCTATAAAGTGGTGCAATTCAGAAAATCCCTAACCTAAAACGCATTGCGCTTTAACTTGGTTTTTTTGAAAAATGAAGAAACCGGCTCTCTAAGAGCACTTTTGTAGTTCACTACGACCCTTTAAGGAGTTACTACGATGCCAACGTTCGTACGTACTGAGAAATGTGATGGATGTAAAGGTCAAGATAAGACTGCTTGCATGTACATCTGCCCCCACGATTTGATGAAACTCGACAAAGACGGTTCTGAAACCGGCCACGCGATGAAATCATACAACCAAGAGCCTGAGCAGTGCTGGGAGTGTTACTCCTGCGTGAAAATCTGTCCTCAAAACGCCATTGAAGCACGTCACTACGCTGATGTTGTGCCTTTGGGTGGTTCTGTGCAGCCTCTGCGTGGTTCTGATTCCATTATGTGGACAATCAAATTCCGTAACGGCACCTTGAAACGCTTCAAATTCCCTATCCGTACCACGCCTGAAGGCTCTATCGATTGTTACGGTGGCAAAGCAGAAGCAGACTTGGCCAACATCGAAAAAGTCGGTTTCTTCAACCACAAAGAACAAAACGGTTTCCGCGAAGGCGATCCCAGCGAACTGATCCGTAAGTAACTTGATCTTTATCGTTATTGAGATGTTTTTTGAAAAAAATTTGAGGAATTAGAAGAATGGCTGGTGAATTTGGAAATCCAGAGGTAGTCCAAGAAGAGGTTGATATCCTCATGATTGGTGGTGGCATGGCGTGTTGTGGTGCTGCGTACGAAATCATGCCTTGGGCACAAAAAGCAAAAGAAGAGCACGGTATTGATCTGAAGATCAAACTGGTTGATAAAGCCGCAATGGATCGTTCTGGTGCGGTTGCCCAGGGTCTATCTGCGATCAACACCTACATCGGTTCTGAGCAAGATCCTGCGGATTACGCGCGTATGGTCTCCAACGATCTGATGGGGCTGACCCGTGATGATTTGGCCTACGATCTCGGTCGTGTGGTTGATGAATCCGTACATCTGTTTGAAGAATGGGGTCTGCCCATCTGGAAAACCGACGAAAACGGCGAGCGTTTTGACGGCTCTAAAGGCATGACCTCATTGAAAGACGGCGGCAAACCCGTACGTTCTGGTAAATGGCAGATCATGATCAACGGCGAATCCTACAAATGGATCGTTGCTGAAGCTGCGAAAAAATCCCTCGGTATTGACCGCATTGAAGAACGTATCTTCATCGTCAAACTGATCAACGACAAAAACGATCCTAGCCGCATCGCTGGCGCAGTGGGTTTCTCTACTCGTGATCACAAAATCGTGGTTTACAAAGCCAAAGCGATCCTGTTGGCCGCTGGTGGTTGTGTCAACATCTTCCGCCCTCGTTCCGTAGGTGAAGGTCAAGGCCGTGCGTGGTACCCCGTTTGGAATGCAGGTTCTACCTATTCCATGGCTGCCGAAGCCGGTGCTGAATTGACCATGATGGAAAACCGCTTTGTACCCACCCGTTTTAAAGACGGTTACGGTCCTGTTGGCGCGTGGTTCTTACTCTTCAAATCCAAAGCGACCAACGCTTTCGGTGAAGTGTACATGGATCGTAACAAAGAGATGCTAAACGACTACCCTCCTTACGGCCAGGCTGCTGTTCCTGCGTCTTGCTTGCGTAACCACTTAATGCTGAAAGAGATGAAAGAAGGTCGTGGTCCCATCTGGATGGACACCGTTACCGCTCTGGCTAACTTGCGCGAAACCTTGTCGCCTCGCGAAGTAAAACATCTGGAAGCAGAAGCGTGGGAAGATTTTCTCGATATGTGCATCGGCCAGTGTGGTATCTGGGTAGGTGAGAACATCGAGCCTGAGAAGAAAAACTCTGAGCTGATGCCCACTGAACCCTACCTGTTGGGTTCTCACTCTGGTTGCTGTGGTATCTGGACCTCAGGTCCTACCGACGTTGGTGCACCCACCACTGAAGAACATGACGAAGCGGACAAAGTGCCCGGCCACCTGCCTTCAGGTTGGAACTGGGGCTACCGTGGCATGACCACCGTCAGTGGTCTGTTCACTGCAGGTGATGGTGTGGGTGCTTCTGGGCATAAGTTCTCCTCTGGCTCTCACGCTGAAGGTCGGATGGCTGCTAAGTCCATGGTCAAGTACTGCATTGACAACCAAGACTTCTCACCTGAGTTGGATACCGACATTGACACCTTGGTTGATGCCATTTATCAACCCGTTCGTACCTTCCTGGAGTTCAAAGACTACAGTACTGCGATTGACATCAACCCAAACTACATCACCCCTAAAATGTTGCAGTTCCGTCTGCAAAAAATTATGGATGAGTACGTTGCTGGTTGCGCCACTTACTACAACACCAACGCAGAAATGCTCCGGGTTGCTGGTGAGAAGATGGACATGCTGAAGGAAGATGCAGAAAAAATGCGTGCGAAAGATCTGCACGAATTGCTGCGTGCATGGGAAAACTACCATCGCATCCTGACGGCCGAAGCTCACATGAAGCACATCGAGTTCCGTGAAGAGTCACGTTATCCTGGTTTCTACTACCGCATGGATAAAAACTTTGTTGATGAAGAGAACTGGCACTGTTTTGTCAACTCCATCTACAGCAAAGAGACTCAAAAGTGGACGTGTTTCAAGCGCGCTCATGTCGATATTGTTGACAAAGCCAAACTGTTCAAGTAAGTCTACTTAACAGTTTATTGGTTTGAAAAGTCCGGACACTGAAAGGTGTCCGGATTTTTTCGTTACAGAAAAGCCTAAATATCCGCAATCGGCCTCTGGCAGAGTGACCCCCGAGGCAACATCACATCAGGACCGATTGTCGATATCCGGCCATCAAATAAGGAAACAGACATGAGTACACATAACCCCGTCAACCCAGCAGACATCCCCTTCACCAGCGACATCGTCCCTGAAGTGATGGAGCTGGAGACCGAAATCCAATTTCGCTGCCACAAAGAAATCTCCTGTTTTAACGCCTGCTGTAAACAGGCCGACATCACCTTGGCACCCTACGACATCATTCGCTTGAAACAGCGTTTGGACAAAAGCTCCAGCGAATTTCTCGCCGACCACACCGTACCCTTTGAGATGGATCGTGACGGCCTACCTGGGGTCAAACTGAAAACCGACAACGACGGAGCCTGTTCTTTTTTAACTGAAGAGGGCTGTAGCGTTTACGAAGACCGCCCTGCGGTCTGCCGTTATTACCCCGTCGCCATGCTCGCCATGCACCAAAAAGACACCACCACTGACGAAGCCCATTTTTCACTGGTAAAAGAGTCTCACTGCATGGGACACAAAGAAGATCGCACCATCACCATTGGTGACTACCGCAAAGAGCAAGAAGCAGAAGTTTACGACGAACACAACCGAGGCTGGTTGCAGTTGATGCTGAAAAAACGTTCAGCGGGCCCCAGCATCGGTCGTCCCTCCTCCTTGAGCCTGCAACTCTTTTTTATGGCCTCCTACGACATGGATCGTTTTCGTCGTTTTATCGCCAGTGATTCATTCAAAAAGAGCTACGATCTGGCCGACAGCACCTACGAAGCCATCGCCAAAGACGACATCATCGCCATGGAGTTCGGTTATCAATTCTTGCGTCAAATTCTCTTCGCCGAAAAAACCCTAGAAGAGCAGAAAGGTGCTTTTGAAAAACGCATCGCCGAACGCAAAGAAATCTTGGAAATGCGCCGCGAAAGTGAAATTGCCGAAGCCCGTAAACGAGAAGAAGAGCAACGCCGTGAAGTCACTTAATCAACCCCACTCACAACCCGTTTCAGACACATCCGTGGTGGTCGGCATTCTCTCCGACAGCCACGCGCACCTTGATGAGCGCATTGCGGAAAAGCTGCGCGGCTGTGACTACATTTTGCACGCCGGAGACATTTGTGATGTCACCGTGTTACAACAATTGGCCACGCTCACAGAACGACTGATTGCCGTCACCGGCAACAACGACCTGCCTGGTCGTTGGCCCGAAGCCAACAACGTCGTCGAACGTCTGCCCAGAGAAACCAACATAACTCTGCCAGGCGGGATTCTGGCGATGGAACACGGTCATGTTCATGGCCATCACAACCCTTGCCACGACGCGCTGCGTGCCGCTCATCCCAAAGCACGAGTGGTGATCTACGGTCACACCCACAAACAGGTGATCGACAAAAGCCACGCACCGTGGGTGGTTAACCCAGGTGCTTCTGGACGAGTACGCACCAACGGCGGCCCCAGCTGCCTTATTCTGACCGCCTCGCAAGAGGATTGGCTGATTGAAGTGGTACGTTACCCTGACCCCGAAGCGACTCATTAAGCTGTGAGTAAACCTGCAACTCAACTTATTGAACAGATGGTAACGCGGGCCATTGCCGAAGATCTCGGCAAGGGTGACCTCAGTGCTCAACTCATCCCCATCGAACAACA
This sequence comes from Gammaproteobacteria bacterium, assembly GCA_030950195.1. Lineage (GTDB taxonomy): Bacteria > Pseudomonadota > Gammaproteobacteria > JAUZRS01 > JAUZRS01 > JAUZRS01. Next base: position 5,361 of record JAUZRS010000286.1, read on the forward strand.
CGCCAGCGCCAGCATCGTCTGTCGTGAGACCGCTGTTTTATGTGGCACAACTTGGTTTGACGAGGTCTTTCGCCAAATTGATCCCAGCATAAGCATTAAATGGCTCGCTCAAGAAGGTGAGACGCTCAGCGCCAAACAAACACTCTGCACCCTGCACGGCTGCGCTCGCAGCCTGCTCTCAGGGGAGCGTGCCGCGCTGAACTTTTTGCAAAGTCTCTCCGCGACGGCCAGCACCGCTCAGCGCTACGCAGAGGCCGTGGCAGGCACAGGGGTAAAGGTACTCGACACCCGAAAAACCCTACCTGGATGGCGTTTGGCGCAAAAGTACGCCGTTAAAGTGGGTGGTTGTCACAACCATCGCATTGGTTTATTTGATGCCTTTTTAATCAAAGAGAACCACATCGCCGCTGTCGGTGGCATCAGCGCGGCAATCTCCACCGCTCGTAAGATCAATCCAAACACGTTATTAGAAGTTGAAGTAGAAACCTTAGAACAGCTACAAGAAGCACTCGCAGCCCAACCTGACCGCATTATGCTGGATAACTTTGATCTGCCGCTGCTCGAACAAGCGGTTAATCTCACCGCAGGCAAAATCGATCTGGAAGCCTCCGGCAACATCACCTTGGCCAATATCCGCACCAAAGCTGAAACGGGCGTTAACTACATCTCCATTGGTGCGCTAACAAAAGACATCAAAGCCATCGATCTCTCCATGCGTTTTAACCCCTAAAACGAGAAAAATAGATCTAAAATCTTTTTTCGATCTATTTTAGAAAATAAGTAAAAAAGAACTTGCTAATATTAGTTATT
>JAUZRS010000287.1 GCA_030950195.1 Gammaproteobacteria bacterium
CCCCTTGCGACTACGAGCATCAAAACCCACCACACTGAAGGTCGGATTCAGTGGGTTATCAATGTCCACATCGTTTTCCAACAGACCATCCATCTGGCTGTTTGCATTTGGATCTCCTATCAAAACAGCATCTTCATCAACACTGTAAAGATCTTTCGTTGCTGTCGGTGGATCAGCCACAGGAATCACATTAACGGTAACCGTTACCGCTTGTGAGCTGGCACCCTTATCATCTACCACCACAAAGTTAAAAACGCCTAGCCCATTGAAATTGGCATCGGGAGTAAAAACAAAGGTGCCATTAGGGTTAACCACCACGGAACCACCGCTAGCAGACACCTGTCCGGCTTGAAAGGTAATCGCATCACCATCAACGTCGGAGCCAGCCAACTGGCCTATTTTGGCCGTATCTTCATTGGCAATCAAAGAGGGCATATTATTCGCAACAGGTGCATCGTTCACTGCCGTCACCGTCAAATCAACACTGCCCGCGTTATTATTCACATCCAGATAACCAAAGGTATCACTGCCAAAAAAATTCAACGGCGGAGTGTAAGAAACGGTGCCATTAACATGCCTCACCACCGCACCTCCTTGAGCACTGCTGGTCATACTGTTTACTTCACCGATTAACAGTTGAGCATTTAATCCTGCCACGGTGGTCACCGTATCTTCACTGCTGATATGGACCAAGGGTGCTGTGGTACTCACCACAACATAAACCGTTGCCGTTGCACTCAATGCCGGATCACTGATGCCCACATTGCTCAGGGTATAGGTAAAGCTGTCTTGACCGTTGTTAAAACCAGGGTTAGGCGTGTAAGTAAATGTGGCATTGGCGCTGTTTAACAACAACTGACCGTTGCTTGGAGTGGTATTGGATGTCACTACCAGACCCAAACCTTCAATATCCTCGTCATTGGCCAGCACACTGAAATTTTGTATCACCGCGCCACTGAGCGACACCATGACATCATTCACCGCCACCGGAGCATCGGCGACCGAGGTCACCGTAATGCTCACCGTACCGACATCCTGATGGCCATCAGGATCCTTCACCACATAACTAAAATGGTCTGAACCATGGAAATTCAACGCCGGAGTATAAACAAGGCCGCCTGCGGTCGCTGCTATGGCAACGCCATTAGCACTAAATTGGTCATGGCTGGCGACAATCAACAGCGCTGTTTGCCCCAAATCAGGATCCGTATCATTTAGCAATAAATCGGCGTAGCTGATAGAGATAGCGGTATCTTCTAAGGTGGTTACCGTATCATCCAATGCAACGGGCGGATCAGGCAAGTTTTCTACCGTCACCGTCACCGAAGCCAGTGCAGAGGGCTCATGTTGGTCATCAGCGCTAAAAGTAAAGGTATCAACCCCAATAAAATTAGAGTTGGGTGTGTAGCTAAAAGCACCTGTAGCTGCATTAACATTGCTGATTGTGCCATTGGCCGGTTGATTGATGCTGTAGGTTACCGAGCCTCCATCGGGATCGTTGCCAATAACAAAACCGTTTTTGGTCACATCCTCAAACAGGCTCAAACTTTGATTGTTCGCCAACGGCTGACTGTTGACCTCCGTACTCACACCGCTCTGATTATTGTTCATATTGGTGTCGTCTTCTGGATAGGCAATGGTGGCTGTGTTGCTAATGCGTTGCGCACTGGCCGGTGCCGTTGCCACGATGCTGACACTGGTAACACCTGAATTACTTGGAATTTGAGCAAAAGTACAGTTCACCGTTCCAACGGCTTCCAAACAACTGCCCGTACCCTGTGTCACCGCAGCTGATTTATAGGTTAAACCGGCTGGCAGCACATCAGTCAAGACGACTTGAGTGGCGTTAACCAATACATCGCTGTTGGTAATCGACAGCGTGTAGGTCACATCACTGCCCAAACGAGCCACATTATTGGCGGTACTGCTCACCACGCCCGAGGTTGTGCTGTCCGTTTTAACCACATTCAAAGCCGCCACACTGTCAAACAAGTAAGCCATACCCGCACCCACCACAAACGTCGGATCCGCTGTCGTTAAAGCACACTGCTTAACGCTGCCAAACGCGGTCATTTCAATCCCAGTACAAGAAGGTGCCCCAGCGAGCAAGACATTGCCCGAAACCGCCACGGAATAACCGTACAGATCACCACTGGCCGGTGTTGCTGCCAACTTTTTCACACTGGAGGTCATTACACCGCCAACGGCACCGCTTGCCCAACCCGCCACCGGCTTGCTAAACAGATACATTGCACCCGAGTCCACTTTGGCCACCGCTGGAGCCACCACCGCCTCTTCGCTGCGCGGCGCACCGACCACCACCGTATCCGCCGAGATGGCGACACTGTGGCCAAAATTATCCTTGCCAGTTCTGTCTGCGGCATTCAATTTTACCGTTTCCGTCAGCAACCCCATCCAGCCGTTAAGGGGTTTCTCAAAAATAAACGCCGCCCCTGAACCGCTGCTGGTATTGACTCCAACCTTATTTGGATCACCAAACGCACCCACCACCACCACGTCGTTAGAGACATCAACACTGAAACCAAAGTGAGCCGTGCCTTCACGAGCAAAGGCTCTTAACGTTGCAGACTCAAACAGCGGTATGGCAGATTGCCACCCTGCCACTGGTTTAACAAAAACGTAAGCCGAACCAGCTGCATCAACAAAACCTGACAAACCACCATCGTCTCCATGAGCACCAAGCACCACCGTGTCTGCGTCAATGGCCACACTCACACCCAATGCATCACTGTCACAGGCGTCCTTATCCATCAACATAGCATTTTCGTTCTGAGTCCCACTCCAGCCTGCAACCGGCTTAACGAAGACAAACGCAGCTCCCGCATCAACACCTTGAGAAGCAAGCCCTTTGCACAAAATACCCACCGGTGGTGTTACGTCGTAACTCGGCGCGCCAACCACAACCACACCTGCAGAAATATCAACCGAATGACCAAAACGAGTCGAACCAGGCAGAGCCAACTGCGGATCTAGTGGACGTAAACGCGCTGTTTCAACCGTCGGCCAGCCATTGACTCCTTTCACATAAACATAAACAGAAGGCTGAGTTGCGGCACCATTGGGCATATCCCAAGCACCCACAACAATGGTGTCACCACTGATGGCGACACTGTAGCCCAAACGATCACCAAACGAAGTAGCCGTATTTAGATGAGCCACCTCTTGCCAAATTCCGTGCTGTTTCTCATAAACCACCGCCGCTCCAAAGGTATCCGCAGCCCCAACAGAATCAGCCCCAACAACCGCCGTACTGCCATCAATTGCCACACTCAAACCAAAACGATCACCGACAATGCCCCGACTATCAACCAGCCTCACCGGAGAAAAAAGCGGATCAACCACCACGGGGTAAATCGCATCTCGATCATCCACACGCAAACTCAAGGTATTCCCCGCCAAAACCATGCGAGAAGGCAGTTCACGCCCCGTAGCATCAAAAGCGTACAGTTTGTCGTAGGTCAGTTGAGAACGTTGTTTTCCATCCAGAAAGTGCAACGTTTGATCTTTTAATTGTGGAGTCAAACTGCCAGAGAAGGCCAAGTTCAAAATCAGCTCACCACGCTGACGAGAGAGAGGCTGCTCAAACGTAAAGCCCTGCTCTAGACCCAAGGGGCTGTTCAAATACCATTCGGTCAACTGTTTGTACTGTTTTTCCAAGCGTTTGCCATTCACCTGCAAAGAGGGCGTTTCTGCAAAAATCGTCTGCTGGCCATCACCGTAGGAGTGCAAAGACATCTGCACATCACCCTCTGCGCTTTTAATGCTCAATGCCTGAGCATTCAAGCGATAGGCCATTGAATGCCTCTCATCCATGCCGCGCTCGGCCACTCCATCAACCAGCCTCCACGATGGCTGCGACCACGTTTGAGACACAGCAGCCAATAAACTGGCAGGCAACGTATCAAAGGTTTCGGACGCAGAGGATGAAAAAACCGGCAGAGAGAGAAAAACCCCAAAGACCAACAACACACATTTTTCAATTCCGAAGCGAAAATCTAAACGAAGGTTATGAGCACAGATCATACTTTTCATCCTTTAACTCTGCCCAAAATGGACACTTTAAGTTATCAAAAACAAAAACTTAAAAAACTATTAACAAAAACTTGATTATTCAAGCTATTACGTAACATTTCTACAATAAAAAACCACTATACAAGTCATCTTTCACATTCCTCTTACATATTAATATGTGTACACCAAAGCATCTTATTGAAAACTGAAAGGTGAACTTTTCCACAGCCAAGTTCCAGCTTCCCAAGCTGGGTCATCTATTTTCCCCAAGGAAGATTACCTTGGGGGCTGTTTTTTCAAGCCTCTGTTGCAGGCATTAACCACTCATCCAACACCTGGTGCACATCCGCCACCCCCTGTTTTTTCAGTGATGAAAAGAGTTGCAGAGTGGCCTCAACCCCCTCTGCCTCCAATTCATCTCTGACTTTAAACAACACCGCATTGGCCGCATTACGGCTCAATTTATCCGCTTTGGTCAATAATATGTGCAGCGCCACCCCCGACTGCACACTCCACTCGACCATATTCCAATCCTGAGGCGTTAAAGGCAGGCGGACATCCATCACCACCACCAACCCTTTTAAGGGTTTTCGCTCAGCAAAATAGACCTGTAAGGTTTTTTTCCAATGCGCCCTCATGCTCGCAGGCACCTTGGCATAACCGTAACCAGGCAGATCCACCAAATAGACCTCCTCAGCGACGGTAAAATAATTCATCAACTGCGTCCGACCTGGGGTTTTACTGGTACGGGCTAATTTATGATTGCGAGTAATGGCATTGATCGCGCTGGACTTGCCTGCATTGGAACGACCAGCAAACGCCACCTCAGCCAAACTCGGCGGCAATTGCGACAATTTATTGGCGCTGATAACGAACTCTGCGGAAAAATAGGCTGAATTCATGAACGATACATCTCCTAAAACGAGAAAGGGCAAACCCCATTATCAACATAATTATGTTGATCTGTGCCGCATTTTAGCCAGTTATGTAATTTTTTCTGCACTTTTACCTCATTTAGGCCATTTTCGACCCTTGGGGAATTTGCATGTTGGGAGTACTTTGGTAAAATTTGCGGGTTTTCCAAATCACAATTCAACGCAGATGATTGGCGTTAGAACTTTTATGTCCCAGGATGCACGGAGTGTAGTAAAAATGAAAAAGTCTTTTTTTGCCGGTATTGCTTGTCTTGCCATCAGCCTAACCAACCCTGTTTTCGCCGCCAATGATGCGGCCGCTGGCCAAGCAAAATCCGCACTCTGTGCCGGTTGCCACAGCGCTGATGGCAACAGCATGGTGCCCATGTTCCCCAAACTGGCCGGACAACATTCGGGTTACCTCGCCAAACAACTGGCTGATTTCAAAGCAGGCACCGTGCGCAGCGATCCCACCATGGCCGGTATGGTTGCCGGTTTAAGCGAAGAGGACATGTCTGATTTAGCCGCCTATTTTGCCGCTCAAACCGCCACCCCAGGCGCCGCTTCTGACGCAGCTAAAGCCGCAGCGGGTGAAACCATCTTCCGTGGTGGCATCACCGACATCGGTGTTCCTGCCTGTGCTGGCTGCCACAGCCCCACCGGTCACGGTAATCCTGCCGCACATTTTCCCAGTCTGGCCGGTCAACACGCCGCTTACATCATCAAACAGTTAACCGACTTCAAAGCAGGCACTCGTTCTAATGACGCCGGTAAAATGATGCGCAATGTAGCCAAGCACATGACTTCAGAGCAGATCGCACAAGTCGCTGAATACATCTCTGGCCTGCAATAGCAACCAGTCGATTAGCAAGCGAGATCAAAAAGGGAGTGGCTTTTGTCACTCCCTTTATTTTTTATCAACACGAACTAAAACCATACTTCAGCATCTCAGCAGCAAGTAAATGGCATGACACTGGCTTAATTGGACAAAAATTGAGCGGTTGATCACACAATTTACTTTCCTGAACATGATGTTATTTTGATCTGGGTTACACTTTTCAGCGCCGATCTGCGATGAAAATATGGCCCCACTACTTAGAGATAAAATCCATGGGAAAATTATTAACCATTATCTTTGCAACCACTCTCAGCCTCATGGTTGCAGGCTCCTCCTTCGCAGCCGAAGCCTACGAAGAGTACGAGCCATTGACCGCACCGCTCTCACACCCCGCAGATAAAGTCGAAGTCATTGAATTTTTTTGGTATGGCTGCCCTCACTGCTACGACTTTGAACCCCATATCAACGCATGGGCCGCAAAAAAACCCGCCAACGCCCTTTTTACCCAAATCCCCGCCATCTTCAGCCCAAAATGGGAACCACACGCACGCGCCTTTTATGCCGCTCAAATGTTGAATCTGATGGGACGTTTTCATCACGCGCTTTTCAGTGCAATTCACAAACAGAAACGCAAAATCTACACAGAGAGCGCCATCCTCGATTTTGTCGCCGAGCTCGGTATGGATGAACAGGCCTTTAAAGACGCGATGCACTCCTTTGCCGTCGAAACCAAAATTCGCCGCAGCAAACAACTGGTCAAAGCATCAGGAATTCAAGGTGTTCCAGCAGTGATCGTCAACGGCAAATACCGCACCTCTGGCAGTTTGGCGGGCAGCTACCCGCGCATGGTCGGCATTATCGACGAACTGGTGGCCGAAGAGCTGGCTCTGTTACCTCAGCCAAGCAAACCCTAAACTGGAGTGCCCGCCTCATGGAATCGAGCAGCACCCCAGTAGTAACGCCTACACCTCAGCAAGCAAGGCAGTCACTGCGTCTGCTCAGTTACAACATTCAAGTGGGTATCACCACGCGCACCTATCGCCAATACTTTACCGGCGGCTGGAAACACCTGCTGCCCTACAAAGGCCGCAGCGAAACCCTCGTCGCCATTGCCAAACAGGTTGAACACTACGACTTAGTGGCACTGCAAGAGAGTGATTCAGGCAGTCTGCGCAGCGGTTTTATCAATCAGACCGAGCAACTGGCCAAACTGGCGCACTTCCCCTGCTGGCACGAACGCACCAACCGCCGCATTGGTCATCTAGCCAGCCACAGCTTGGGAGCCATCTCACGCTTACAACCTCATTCGGTGAGCCAATTGGCACTGCCGGGCTTAGTGCCTGGGCGAGGTGCGTTGTTGTTAAAGTTTGGTGAAGACGGTAAAAAACTGGCGGTGATGGTGGTGCATCTGGCGCTGGGAAAACGGGCACGGCAAAAACAACTGCTCTACATTGCGCGTATTTTGCGCCGTTTTGAACACGCCATTATTATGGGCGATTTCAATACGTCCTTAGAAAGCAGTGAAATGCGGCTCTTTTTTGAGATGGCCAACTTGCAACAGCCGGAACTCTACTTTAATACCTGGCCCAGTTGGCAACCGAAAAGAAATTTCGATCATATTTTGGTGACTCCAGAGATCAAGGTCAGCAACGCCGAAGTACTGAGTAGCGAATCAGACCACCTACCCATTGGCCTTGAGGTACATCTGCCTGCCGACTGCACCCTTTACCCACCCCACATCAATCACTAAACGCCTTCAGGCCTCATGCTGATCAAAACGCTCGACCACCACCTCCAATAGCTGCCGTGCGATTTCCAGTTTGCTGCTCTTCAGCAATTTTTTCTGCCCACCTGGCCAGAACAGATGCAGCGCATTATTATCGGATTCAAAACCACTGTCCTCAACACCGACCCAATTGGCGGCGATCAGATCCAAACGTTTACGCTGCATTTTATCAACTGCGTATTGCTCCAAGTTTTGTGTCTCAGCGGCAAAACCGACACAAAAGGGGCGCTCATCTTCATCCAGAGCTGAGACCTCGGCCAAAATATCGGCATTGCGCCGCAACTGCAAAACCAACTCATCGCTGCTTTTTTTAATTTTCTCTACGCTAGACTGCTCTAAACGATAATCCGCCACAGCCGCACAAGCGATAAAAATATCCTGCCCAACCACCTGCTGCATCACCGCCGCCCGCATCTCTGCCGCGCTCTCCACCTCGGTACGCAACACCCCCGCAGGCGTGGCCAGTGCAACCGGCCCACTCACCAAGCTCACCTCAGCCCCCGCTTCCGTCGCCACCTGCGCCAA
>JAUZRS010000288.1 GCA_030950195.1 Gammaproteobacteria bacterium
TCACACAACGCGGCGTATTTCTTAGCCAATGTCTCGTCGTCTTTTTTCTCACCGGCATTGAAACGCACGTTTTCCAACAGCACCACTTCGCCGTCAGCCACCTCAACACCGCCGTCCAGATACGCTTTGATCAGGCGCACATCTTTGCCCAATTTTGCGCTCATGGTGGCGGCAATGGGAGCCATTGAATTCTCTTCGGAGTAAATGCCCTCTTCTGGACGACCACGATGAGACATCACCATCACTTTTGCACCCGCTGCCAGACAGTGCTCCACACTGGGCATGGAGGCGGTGATACGTGCATCGGAGGTCACTTTGCCCTCTTTTACAGGCACATTCAGGTCAGCACGGATCAAAACACGTTTGCCAGCCAGATCAAGATCAGTCAGCTTGATAAAAGACATGAGGGAAATCTCCTTAAAAATGGATCGAATTATTAACACTAATTAAGACGAAAGGTTTTAACTAAAACAGGTACCTTAGTTAAAACCTCTCTCGACCCCAGGGGGTCAAAAAGAGGCTTAGGTCAACTACGCCGCAACGTGTTTGACAAAACGCAGCATGTTACAGGTGTAACCGTACTCGTTGTCGTACCAAGACACCACTTTCACAAAGGTACCGTCCAGCGCGATGCCTGCACCTTCATCAAAGATAGAGGAGTTGCCACAGCCACGGAAATCCGTAGAGACCACTTTGTCATCGGTGTAACCCAAGGTTTCGCTCATAGGACCGCTCTCTGAAGCCGCTTTCATGGCTGCACAGATTTCAGCGTAAGAGGCTTCTTTTTCCAGCTCGATGGTCAAATCAACCACAGAAACATCGGAGGTTGGCACGCGGAACGCCATGCCGGTCAGTTTGCCGTTCAGCTCAGGCAAGACCACACCCACCGCTTTCGCCGCACCGGTAGAAGAAGGAATGATGTTTTCCAGAATGCCACGACCGCCGCGCCAATCTTTCATCGAAGGACCATCAACGGTTTTCTGAGTTGCGGTTGCCGCATGCACGGTGGTCATCAGACCCCGTTTGATGCCCCAATTGTCGTTCAATACTTTGGCCACAGGAGCCAAGCAGTTGGTGGTACAAGAAGCCGCTGAAACAATCGCTTGACCGGCGTAGCTTTCATGGTTCACACCGTGAACAAACATCGCGGTACCGTCTTTAGAAGGTGCAGACATCACCACTTTTTTCGCACCTGCATCAATGTGCTTCTGACAAGTCTCTTCGGTGAGGAAGAAACCGGTGCATTCGATCACCAAATCAGCACCGATGTCAGACCAAGCCAAGTTGGCTGGATCACGTTCTGCGGTCAAACGGATGGTACTTCCATTCACAAGCAAGTTGTTGCCATCAACAGCGACATCACCATCGAAGTTGCCGTGTACTGAATCGTACTTAAGCATGTAAGCCAAGTAGTCTGCATCGAGCAGATCGTTGATGCCAACCACTTCGATGTCGCCAGCGAAATCTTTAGCAATCGCGCGGAACGCCATACGGCCAATGCGGCCAAAACCGTTAATACCTACTTTAATCGTCATAAGGAAACTCCATCAATTATCTTACATAAATTCTGTGCGTCGGCGTAAGCCGTTCAATGGGGCACAAAGCACCCCATCAAAAGTTAGCTACGCACTGACATCATCAATCGCAGCACCCACCGCTTCGACGGTGAAACCAAACATTTTGAACAGCTCACCCGCAGGCGCAGACTCACCGAAGGTGTCGATACCGATCACCTTGCCGTTCATGCCGACGTATTTCCACCAGCCGTCAGTAACCGCTGCTTCAACCGCAACCCGAGCCGTCACGGCGCTGGGTAAGACCGACTCTTTATAAGCCGCATCTTGTGCGTCAAAGGCATTGGTGTTGGGCATGGAGACCACACGTACTTTTTTGCTGCTGGCTTTCGCCGCATCCACTGCCAGACCCACTTCAGAGCCGGTGGCAATGACGATGCAATCCGGGGTGCCATCACAATCAACCAAGACGTAACCGCCTTTTTTGATCTCTTCAATCTGCGCGGCGCTGCGGGTTTGATGCGGCAACGCTTGACGAGAGAAGATCAAGCAACTCGGACCATCGGCACGATCAACGGCTTCAGCCCAAGCAGTGGCGCTTTCAACGGTGTCACAGGGACGCCAAACGTGCATGTTGGGGATCAAACGCAAGGTTGGAATCTGCTCAACCGCTTGGTGAGTCGGTCCATCTTCACCCAAACCAATGGAGTCATGGGTGTAGACAAACAGAGCGCGCTGCTTCATCAAAGCCGCCATCCGCAGAGCGTTACGGGCGTACTCAGAGAACATCAAGAAGGTCGCGCCGAAAGGCACATAACCGCCATGCAGTGCGATGCCGTTCATGATCGCTGACATAGCAAACTCACGCACACCGTAGTTGATGTAATTGCAGTCAGGAATGTCAGCACGCATCGCCTTGAAACCAGACCACTCGGTCAAGTTGGAGCAACCCAAGTCCGCAGAACCACCAAACAGCTCAGGCAGGGCATGAGAATACGCTTCAATGGAGGCCAAAGAGGCTTGACGTGTTGCTTTGCTTTCGCCTTTGTCGTTGCACTCTTGAATGAAGGCCGCTGATTTTTCCGCCCAATCCGCAGGACGTTCGTCGGCCATGCGACGGTTAAATTCTGTTGCCAACTCAGGATGAGCCGCTGCGTACGCTGCGAAGGTCTCATTCCAAGCCGCTTCTTTGCTCTTACCGGCTTCGTTGGCATCCCAACCCGCCGCAATGTCCGCAGGGATTTCAAAAGGAGCCGCAGTCCAGCCCAAGGCTTCTTTGGTCAGGGCATTTTCATCGTCGCCCAGAGGCGCACCGTGACACGAGTGTGAACCCGACTTATTAGGAGAACCAAAACCGATCACGGTTTTGCAACAGATCATGGTGGGCTTGCCACCTTCTGCCTTAGCCGCATCAATTGCGGCGCTGATTTCAGCGGCGTTGTGACCATCAACCGAGATCACCTGCCAACCGTAAGATTCAAAACGAGCGGGAGTATCGTCACCGAACCAACCTTCAACGTGACCGTCAATGGAGATGCCGTTGTCATCCCAGAACGCGATCAATTTGCCCAGACCCAAGGTACCGGCCAAAGAACAGGCTTCGTGAGAGATGCCTTCCATCAAGCAGCCATCACCCAAGAAAACGAAGGTGTTGTGATCTACAACGGTGTGACCGTCGCGGTTAAATTCCGCCGCCAGCGCACGTTCAGCGATAGCCATGCCGACACCGTTGGTAATGCCCTGACCCAGAGGACCGGTGGTGGTTTCCACACCTGGTGCATAACCGTATTCAGGATGACCTGGGGTTTTGGAGTGCAATTGACGGAAATTTTTCAGATCGTCAATGGAGAGATCGTAGCCGGTCAAATGCAGCAGAGAGTAGATCAGCATCGAGCCGTGACCATTGGAGAGGATAAAGCGGTCACGATCCGCCCAATCTGGGTTGCTGGGGTTGTGATCCATGTGACTGTTCCACAACACTTCAGCAATATCAGCCATACCCATTGGAGCACCAGGGTGACCTGAGTTGGCTTTCTGAACAGCGTCCATGCTCAAGGCACGAATAGCATTAGCAAGATCTCTGCGCGAAGGCATTAAGATTCCCCTTTAACGTTTCTAAGTTCTAAGATTCTGTCATCCAACCCTGAGGGCTGGCACAAGACGGTCTGTTTAGTTTTTGTACAAGGGCAGCCTCCTAGCTGATCGCCACCACAACCCTGTGATGCAAAGCCCCATTAAAAAATTTGAGGGCGCATTTTCGCTTAGTTGGCGGGGTTCAGCAAGCAATAACTCGGAAAAAAGCCAGAACCTGCTCTTTTTTCACTCAATTTGTCAGATCTATTTAGGCTCTAAAATAGACTGATGGGCACATAAATAGGATCTGCCTGCATTGATGAGCGTGCGGCAATGGGGTAAAGTCGGCTACTTTATTTTGCTCGCATTCAATGAAGAGGCACACACTCATGGCTAAAGACTTAATTGCACCCTCCATCCTGTCCGCTGACTTTGCTCGCTTAGGAGAAGAGGTCGATAACGTTTTGGCCTCTGGCGCGGACGTGGTTCACTTTGATGTGATGGACAACCACTACGTCCCCAACCTGACCATCGGGCCTTTGGTCTGTGACGCACTGCGCAGCCACGGCGTGACCGCAGATATTGATGTGCATTTGATGGTCAAACCCGTTGATCGCATCATCCCTGATTTTGCCAAAGCCGGTGCCAGCTACATCACCTTCCATCCTGAAGCCTCTGAACACGTTGATCGTACCTTGCAGTTAATCAAAGAGAGCGGCTGTAAATCCGGTCTGGTTTTCAACCCTGCGACCTCTCTGGACGCACTCAAATACGTGCTGGACAAAGTGGACGTCGTTTTGCTGATGTCTGTGAACCCTGGTTTTGGCGGTCAGAGCTTCATTCCCGCCACCCTCGACAAACTGCGTGAAGCACGCAAACTGATTGATGAGTCCGGTTACGACATCCGTTTGGAAGTGGACGGCGGCGTGAAAACCAACAACATCCGCGAAATCAAAGAAGCCGGTGCCGATATGTTTGTCGCCGGTTCCGCCATTTTCGGTGCTAAAAACAGCAGCGATGCCAACGTCTACGACACCATTTTGGCTGATATGCGCGCCGAACTGGCCAAAGCAGGCCGCTAAAGATGGCCCTTCGCAAACCCAAGATGCTGTTGATTGATGTTGACGGCACGCTGGTGGACAGCGTGCCCGATCTGGCCTATTGCATTGATCAGATGATGATTGCGCTGGGTCTGCCCATTCGTGGGGAAGCAGCGGTGCGTCAATGGGTCGGCAACGGCGTTGAACGACTGGTAAAACGCGGCCTGCTGAACCAACTGGATGGGGAACCTGAAGCGACCTTGTACGCCAAAGCGTTACCGATCTTTATGGATCTCTACGCCGACAACACCAGCAAACGCAGCTGCCTTTATCCTGGGGTGGTCGAAGGCTTGGCTTACATGCAAAAAGCCGGTTATCAGATTGGCTGTGTGACCAACAAAGCGGCGCAGTTCACCCTGCCGCTGCTGAAAGATCTGGGTATTTTTGACTATTTTGAGATCGTCGTCAGTGGCGATACCTTGGCGAAGAAAAAGCCCGATCCGCTGCCCCTGCTGCACGCCGCAGAAAAAATGGGTGTAGCACCCGCAGATGCGATGATGTTGGGTGACTCAAAAAGTGACGTTAAAGCGGCACGAGCAGCGGGTTTCCAGATCATCTGCATGAGCTACGGCTACAATCACGGTGAAGACATTCGCAACTACAATCCTGATGCCGTGGTGGATTCGATGCAAGAGATCGAAATCCTGCTAGAGCAGTAAACCGTTTATCCCGTTGGGTTGGTGCAAAATGCCTGACCCAATACCCCATACAAAGGTTCATGATGTTCATTTTTACTCCAAGCAAAAACCGCTGGCGATGCTCATATTAGTCCCGATCAAACCCGCTCCGTTTTTCGCCTCTGCCTTAAAAAGTGATCCGCCATGACTCCTGAACAGTTTCAACACCTTGCCCAACAGGGTTACAACCGCATCCCTCTCAGCCGTGAAGTGCTGGCGGATCTGGACACCCCTCTCTCCACCTACCTCAAATTGGCCAACGGCCCCTACTCCTATCTGTTTGAATCGGTACACGGTGGCGAAAAATGGGGGCGTTACTCCATCATCGGTCTGCCCTGCCGTCAGGTAATCAAAATTTTTGGCCACCAAGTCGAAATCGAACGGGACGGCGCACAGATTCACACTGAAACCGTTGCCGATCCGCTGTCTTGGATCGAAACCCAACAAACAAAATACCGCGTCCCCGAGATCGACGGACTGCCGCGCTTCAGCGGCGGTTTGGTGGGCTATTTTGGTTACGACACGGTGCGTTACATCGAACCCCGCTTGGGAGCCTGTGAAAAACCCGATGAGCTTGGCACCCCTGACATCTTATTGATGCTCTCGGAAGAGGTGGTGGTGTTTGATAACCTAAGCGGCACTCTGTCCATCATCGTGCAGTGTGATCCAGAGACAGAAAACGCCTATCAAACCGGTCAGCAGCGCCTCGATCAACTGCAACAACAGCTCGCCAGCGCGCCGAACCACGACGGCTACCAAGCTCTGAAAACGCCTCGTTCCGTGCAAGAAGAGGATTTCATCTCCGGCTTCACCGAAGCGGGTTACAAAGCAGCGGTGGCCAAAGCGCGTGAATACATCATCGACGGCGACGTGATGCAAGTGGTGCTGTCACAGCGGCTCTCGATCCCCTTTCAAGCGCCCTCGTTGGACCTCTACCGCGCCCTGCGCAGCCTGAATCCGTCACCCTACATGTATTATCTCGATCTACAGGATCATCAAGTGGTCGGCTCCTCGCCGGAAATTTTGGTGCGTCTGGAAGAGAACGAGGTGACGGTGCGCCCCATCGCCGGAACTCGGCCTCGGGGAGTGGATGAACGCCACGATCTGGCGCTGGAAAAAGAGCTGTTAGCCGACCCGAAAGAACTGGCGGAACATCTGATGCTGATCGACTTAGGCCGCAACGATGCAGGCCGGGTGAGCCAAACCGGCAGCGTCGAACTGACCGACAAAATGATCATCGAGCGTTATTCGCATGTGATGCACATCGTCTCCAACGTCACCGGCAAGCTGAAACCCAACCTCAGCGCGATGGATGTTTTGCGCGCCACCTTTCCTGCCGGAACCGTCAGCGGCGCACCCAAAGTGCGCGCAATGGAGATCATCGACGAACTGGAGCCGGTCAAACGGGGCATCTATTCTGGTGCAGTGGGCTACCTCTCTTGGAACGGCAATATGGACACCGCCATCGCCATTCGCACCGCCGTGATCAAACAAGGCAAGCTGCACATTCAAGCGGGTGCGGGCATCGTTTATGATTCAGTGCCAGAAAACGAATGGGCAGAAACCATGAACAAAGGCCGCGCCGTCTTTCGCGCCGTGAGCAAAGCCGAAGCCGGTCTTAATGGCGGGCGTTCTCACCGTTAACGGTCGTCTCGACACTTTTGGAGCAAACAACATGGTCTTGATGATCGACAACTACGATTCATTCACCTACAACTTGGTGCAATACCTCGGTGAGCTGGGCGCAGAGGTCGTGGTGCAGCGCAACGATCAAATCACGCTCAAACAGATCGAGGCGCTAAAACCCGAACGCATT
>JAUZRS010000289.1 GCA_030950195.1 Gammaproteobacteria bacterium
CCCAGCCACTGAGTGATGCTCTGCTCGCGTACCCCAGCGGCGATGGAAACCAGCAGCGGTTGTTGCTGTTGCAGTTGTGTTTTGAGTTGCTTGATGACGCTGTGCAGCAGTTGAGGTTTGACTGCCAGTACCACCACCTCGGCGTTGTGCAAGGCGCTGAGATTGTCCGAAGCGGTGTGGATGCCAAACCGTTGTTGCAGATCGTTAAGGGTGTTTTGGTCAGGATCGGCAACGGTGATGTTCTGAGGAGGAAAAGCGTCACTGATGAGGCCGCCAATTAAGCTGCGAGCCATGTTGCCGCCGCCGATAAAGGTGATGTTTTGGGTTGACATGAAACAGGTATTCTCCGTAGAAAAATAAAAAAGTGAGATTGATTAGGTCTGTCGTTGGCCAAACAGAGCGGTGCCGATGCGAACTAAGGTTGCCCCTTCGGCAATGGCTGCTTCAAGATCATTGCTCATCCCCATGGAGAGGGTATCCAGAGGATGGCCTTGGTGAATAAGTTGTTGCTGGATTTGAGCCAGTTTACGAAATTCAGCCCGCTGTTGGGCAAACTCTTTTTGTGGTGCAGGAATGGCCATCAGACCGCGCAGGCGGATATTGGGCAGTTTACGCACGGCATTGGCTAACTCGGGCAGTTCGGTGGGCGAGAGTCCTGATTTGCTTGCTTCTTGGCTGATATTGACTTGCAGGCAGACGTTTAACGGGGGCAGAGCCGTTGGCCGCTGTTGATTTAGCCGTTGGGCGATTTTGAGTCGATCCACGCTGTGTACCCACGCAAAATGTTGGGCGATCTGCTGGGTTTTATTGGATTGAATAGGACCAATAAAATGCCAGTGGCAGGCTAAATCTTCTAATTCGGCTATTTTTATTAGAGCTTCTTGTAGGTAACTTTCACCAAAGTGGTGTTGACCCAAGTCGTACAGTTCCCGAATGGCTGTGGCTGGGTGGCGTTTGCTGACCGCCAGCAAGTGGACGTTGCGGCGTTGGTAATTTTGGCTTGCCGTTTGGATTTGATTTTGAATGGTGTGCAGATTATTTTGCAGCGTGTTCATAAAAAATACTTCGATTGACAGCGGTAAGGGAAGTCTGTTTTGAGTATTGTGCCGATTGAGCTTTGGAAATCAAGGCTTGCATCACGTTGTATAACTGCTCCATTATGCAGCAGTTTCGTTAAGGTTTTTTATCTTTTGGAGTGTCTATGGAGATTCGGCAGTTATTGGAGTTTGGAGTTAAACACAACGCCTCAGATCTGCATCTGTCGGCAGGTGAGCCACCGATGATTCGGGTGGATGGTGATGTGCGTAAAATTAATGCCCCCAAAATGGATCATAAGCATGTTCACGCGATGATTTATGACATTATGAACGACAAACAACGCAAAACCTATGAGGAGTTTATGGAAACGGATTTCTCTTTTGAAATCCCTGGTTTGGCGCGTTTTCGAGTTAATGCCTTTAATCATAATCGCGGTGCTGGGGCAGTATTTCGCACCATTCCCTCTAAGATATTAAGCTTGGAACAATTGGGTACTCCAGATATTTTTAAAAAAATAGCTGATTATCCCCGTGGCTTGGTCTTGGTCACCGGCCCGACGGGATCGGGAAAATCAACCACGTTGGCAGCGATGGTCAATCACATCAATGACACCCAGATGGCGCACATTCTGACCGTTGAAGATCCGATAGAATTTGTTCATGTGAGTAAAAAATGCCTGATTAATCAGCGTGAAGTGCATCGCGATACCTTGGGGTTTAATGAGGCGTTGCGTTCGGCATTGCGCGAAGACCCTGATGTGATTTTGGTCGGTGAGATGCGCGATCTGGAGACGATTCGTTTGGCTCTGTCCGCCGCTGAAACAGGGCATTTGGTTTTGGGTACCTTGCACACCAGTTCAGCGGCCAAAACCATTGACCGGATTGTGGACGTTTTCCCAGCAGCAGAAAAGTCGATGGTACGTTCCATGTTATCGGAGTCTTTACGCGCGGTGATTTCACAGAGCCTGTTGAAAAAAATTGGCGGTGGTCGGCTGGCGGCTCATGAAATTATGATTGGTACTCCGGCGATTCGAAATTTGATCCGTGAGGATAAAGTAGCGCAGATGTACTCGGCCATTCAGACCGGTCAGGGTATCGGTATGCAAACTCTGGATCAAAATTTGAAACGTCTGTTGCAAAAAGGCGAAGTGAGTCGAGAAGAGGCGCAAAGAAAAGCGGCCAACCCAGATACACTCTAAAAACACAGTGACACAAAAAAACAAAAAATAGAGGCAGGTTAGGAGGAAAAAGATGGTGTTGGAGTTAATTTATGGATCGTGATTCCGCGATTAAATACATGCACGATATGTTGCGCCTGCTGAAAAAAAAAGGCGGTTCTGATCTGTACGTCACTGCTGGCACGATGCCGATGATGAAGCTTAACGGCAAACTAGAGCCGCTGGCTCATCAACGTCTGAAACCGGCGCACACGCAGTTGTTGACCCGTTCGATTATGAACGACCGGCAGGCGAAAGAATTTGATGCCAGTAACGAATGTAATTTTGCCATCAGTCTGCCGGGCATCTCTCGTTTTCGCATCAGTGCGTATGTGCAGCGTGGCAGTGTGGCAATGGTACTGAGGGTGATCGCCACCACCATTCCCAGTTTTGATAGCCTCTCTTTGCCGCCGATTTTGACCGGCTTGGTGATGGCCAAACGGGGCTTGATTATTGTGGTGGGCGGTACGGGCTCGGGTAAATCTACCAGCCTGGCGGCAATGATCGACTATCGTAATGAAAATAGTTTCGGGCATATTATTACTATTGAAGATCCCGTTGAATTTGTTCATCAACACAAGGGCTGTGTGGTTAGTCAGCGAGAGGTGGGAACCGATACGGAGTCCTTTGAAATCGCGCTGAAAAACTCCCTGCGTCAAGCACCAGATGTGATTTTGATTGGTGAAATTCGAGATCGTGAAACCATGGAGCACGCCATTGCTTTTGCGGAGACAGGTCATCTCTGTTTGGCAACGTTGCACGCTAATAACAGCAGTCAGGCGATGGATCGTATTATTAATTTTTTCCCAGAAGAGCGTCGTCAGCAGTTGTTATTGGATCTCTCGTTGAATTTGCGCGCAGTGATCTCGCAGCGTTTGATTCGTGCTATCAGCGGTCATGGTTTGCGAGCCGCCGTGGAAATTTTGATCAATACGCCGTTGATGAGTGACCTTATTTTGAAAGGCGACATTTCAGCCATGAAATTGTTAATGAGTAAATCAACCGAAGTGGGGATGCAGAGCTTTGATCACGCTATTTTTAATTTGATTATCGAACAAGCGATTGCGCCGGAAGAGGGTTTTCGTAATGCGGAATCAGTGAATGATCTGCGTTTGCGTTTGAAATTAGAAAGTAATTACAGCGATAGTTTGATGGCCGACAATGTGCAGCTCTCTATTGAAGAGCATGATGAGTGATTTGAGATGCCTTTTTCTCAAGGGATTTGAACCGAGGTCAGCTTTATGAGTGCATTAGAATCTTATTTGCAGTTGATGGTGGATAAAAGTGCCACCGACTTGCTCTTTTCAACCGGTGCGCCACCGAGTTTGAAGGTTGAGGGTGAGATGGTGGCGGTGCATAAAAACCGTCTTGAGCCAGGGGTGGTGGCCAAACTGGCGCACGGCTTGATGAGTGTTGAGCAGCGACGGGATTTTGAGCGTGAACTGGAATGTAATTTGGGTTTGAGTCAGCCTGATATTGGTCGTTTTCGCATCAATGTCTTTAAGCAAAAAGGCGAAGTCTCGATGGTGATTCGTTTTATTAAAGCGAAAATACCCACTGTCAAAGAGTTGCATCTGCCTTCGGTGTTGGAAAAGTTGATTTTGGTGAAAAAGGGTTTGCTGCTGGTGGTCGGTTCCTCGGGAGCAGGAAAATCCACCACGTTGGCTTCCATGTTGGATCATCGCAATATCCATCATGCTGGTCATATTTTGACGATTGAAGATCCTATTGAATATTGTTTTGAACATAAAAAGTCGATTGTCGATCAGAGGGAGGTGGGCTTGGACACCCACTCCTATCGCAGTGCGTTGCGTGAGGTGGTGCGCGAATCACCAGATGTGGTGG
Source organism: Gammaproteobacteria bacterium (assembly GCA_030950195.1). Taxonomy (GTDB): domain Bacteria; phylum Pseudomonadota; class Gammaproteobacteria; order JAUZRS01; family JAUZRS01; genus JAUZRS01. The sequence goes on from JAUZRS010000289.1 coordinate 4,100, forward strand.
TGATTGGCGAGGTGCGAGATCGAGACACCATGGAAGCGGCGATTACCTACGCTGATACGGGGCATCTTTGTGTTAGTACTCTGCATGCGGTCAATGCGTATCAGGCGATGGATCGCATCATTAATTTGTTTCCTCATGAAATGCGCGACCAAATTTTGATGGATCTTTCCCTGAATTTGAATGCAATCATCTCCCAGCGGCTGCTGCCAAGCAAAAGTGGCAAACGGGTTCCGGCGATGGAGGTGATGATTGTCACCCCTTACATTTCCGAGTTGATTCGTAAGGGGGAGTTTCATAAAGTCAAAGAAGCGATGGCCAAGGGTGGTGGACACGAGAGCATGTTGACCTTTGATCAATCGCTCTATGCTTTGTTTAAATCCGGTAAAGTGGAGCTGCATACGGCACTGGATTACGCTGATTCACGCAGTGATCTGGAGTGGAAAATTAATTTTGGTGGTGGTATTGGTGAACTGCATCGGGATACTGAGGCCGAGGAATTAACTATGCCTGGAACAACTCCCTCCTCTTTGCGTCGCTCTTAGAAGTGAGTTTTTGAGGTGTTGAGGCAAAAAAATTTCTGCCTCCAGCCTACCGAATCAAAGCCAAATTATCCCGATGAATCAATTCTGGTTCATCCAAATAGCCCAATAACTCTGCAATTTTTTGGCTTGATTGGCCTTTAATCTCCTGTGTTTCAAGGGCGCTGTAGTTGACCAAGCCGCGAGCAATTTCATTGCCATTCTGATCCAGACAAGCAACAACATCACCACGGACAAAATCACCACTGACTTCTTTAACCCCCACCGCTAACAAACTGGAGCCGTTTTGCTGGATCATGCGACTGGCACCGGCATCCAGACGCAGTTGGCCGCGTACTTTGAGCTGATTGGCCAACCACTGTTTGCGTGCCATCAGCGGCTCTTGAGAGGGAGTGAGTAGGGTGCCGATCAGCTCACCCTGTTTCAAGCGTAGTAAGACGTTCACCTCGCGCCCTGAGGCTATGACGGTTTGGCTGCCGGAACGGGCAGCGCGGGCGGCGGCTAAAATTTTGGTGGTCATGCCACCGCGTCCGAGGGTGCCTGCTGAGGGGCCTGCCAGCGCCAGCAGATTGCTGTCTTCGGCTTTTCCCTCTTGAATCAGTTGAGCATTGGGGTTGTGACGCGGGTCTTGGTCAAACAGCCCCTCTTGATCGGTGAGGATTACCAAGGTGTCGGCCTCGACCAAATTGGCCACCAGAGCGCCCAAAGTATCGTTATCACCAAAACGAATCTCATCGGTGGCCACGGTGTCGTTTTCATTGATGATCGGAATCACACCTAATTTCAGCAAGGTACGCAGGGTGCTGCGAGCGTTGAGGTAGCGTTGCCGGTCGGCCAGATCGTCATGGGTGAGCAGAATCTGGGCGGTGCGAATCTGATGATGTTGAAAGCTGCTTTCGTAGGCTTGTACCAAACCCATCTGCCCCACCGCCGCCGCCGCTTGCAGTTCGTGCAGGCTGTTGGGGCGTTTTGACCAGCCGAGGCGGCTGATGCCCTCGGCCACTGAGCCGGAGGAGACCAAGATCAGCTGATGGCCTTGTTGGTGTAGATTGGACATCTGTTTTGCCCATGCCTGCATCGCCAGCAGGTCGAGACCTTTGCCGTCATCGGTGATCAGCGCACTGCCGATCTTGACCACCCAGCGTTGGCTGTCGATGAGGCTGTGGCGTGTCACGCGCCAGACTCCTGAGAATTCGCCTCCCGCTTCAGCTCTTCTAGGTATTCCATGATCTGATAACAGACTTTTTGCGTGCCGTTTTTCTGCAAGGCAGAGATTTGAAACATCGGTCCATTGTAGCCGAGCTGTTTGACCAGCTCGGTACAGCGTTCTTCGCGCTCCTCTTCTGGCAGTAGGTCGAGTTTATTCAGCACCAACCAGCGCGGTTGTTCCGCCAGTTCGGGGCTGAACTTTGCCAGCTCGTGCAGCAATTTTTTGGCATCTTCGGCGGGGTCGGTATCGTCTATTGGAGCCATGTCGATGATGTGCAGCAACAGCCGAGTGCGGGCAAGGTGTTTGAGAAATTGAATGCCTAACCCGTGCCCCTCAGCCGCGCCTTCAATCAAGCCAGGAATGTCGGCCATCACAAAGCTACGGTGTTGCTCAATACTGACTACACCAAGGTTGGGGTAGAGGGTAGTGAAAGGGTAATTGGCCACTTTGGGGCGTGCCGCCGAGACGGCACGAATAAAGGTGGATTTACCGGCGTTGGGGTAGCCCAGTAGTCCCACATCGGCGAGCAGTTTTAGCTCCAGTTGCAAAATACGGTGATCGCCTTCGGAGCCGTTGCTGTGCTGACGTGGGGCGCGATTGACGGAGCTTTTGAAACGTGCGTTGCCGAGACCGTGAAAACCGCCCTTGGCCACCATCATGCGTTGGCCGACTTTGGTTAAATCACCTAATTGCTCGCCGGTGTCTTTATCAAAGGCTTGAGTGCCGACGGGGACGGGGATCTCCAGATCGTCGCCGCGCCGCCCAGTGCAGTTACGGCTCATGCCGTTTTGGCCGCGCTGGGCGCTGAAGCTGCGCGTGTGGCGAAAATCGGCCAAGGTGTTGAGTTCGCTGTCGGCAATCAGATAGATGTCGCCGCCGTCACCGGCATCACCGCCATCGGGACCGCCACGGGGGATGTATTTTTCGCGGCGAAAACTGACGCAGCCGTTGCCGCCGTCTCCAGCAAAAACTTTGATATGGACTTCGTCAACAAATTTCATGATGTAACCGCCTGTGTTGCTGTGGCTTAGAGGGAGATTATAAATGCTGCAGCAACAAAAAACCCCGCCGAAGCGGGGTTTTTTTGCGTCTTACAGCCGAAGATTATGCAGCTACGATGGTGACGTACTTGCGCTTCAAAGGCCCTTTAACTTCAAATTTCACTACGCCGTCTGCTTTTGCAAACAGGGTGTGATCTTTGCCACAACCGACGTTGGTGCCGGGGTGGAAACGGGTGCCACGCTGACGCACGATGATGCTACCTGCGTTAATTGTTTCGCCGCCGTAGCGTTTTACACCAAGACGTTTTGACTCTGAATCGCGACCGTTATTAGTACTGCCGCCTGCCTTCTTATGTGCCATTGCCTGTTCCTCTAAATGCGCTGTGACTTAGCCGTTGATGGCTGTGATTTCTAATTCCGTGTAGCTCTGGCGATGACCCATCTGCTTGCGATGATGTTTCCGACGACGGAACTTGATGATGTCGACCTTTTTGCCACGACCGTGTGATTTGATCGTTGCGGTGACTTTGCTGCCTTCCAGATAAGGTGCGCCGACCTTGATCTCTTCGCCATTAGCAATCATCAATACAGAATCCAACTCCAGCGATTCGCCTTCGTTTAATTCCAACTTCTCAACTTTCAGGGTTTCACCCACGACTACGCGGTATTGTTTACCGCCAGTTTTAATTACCGCGTACATGTTCCGCCTCGACTTTTAAAAACAGTGATCGAAAAGCGCCGCATTATACCAGTGATTGAGAATTGGTCAATGATAAAGTTATTTTGTCGGTTTACCTTGACAGTCCCGCTGGCCATTTCTAGCATGCGCACTACTTATAGCTTTGTGTAGATCCTCATGTTATTGAAAGAGATTCAATCCCTGATTGCCACCGACCGCAGTGCGGTGGATGCAATGATTCGTTCCCGTCTGAAATCCGACGTGGTGTTGGTGAACCAGTTGGGCCATTACATTATTGGCAATGGCGGCAAGCGGCTGCGGCCACAGATCGTTTTGCTGGCGGCTGCGGCTGCGGGTTATAAAGGCGATTGGCAGATCAATTTGGCTGCCATCATCGAGTTTATTCACACCGCGACGTTGCTGCACGACGATGTGGTGGATGCTTCTGAGCTGCGCCGAGGAAGGGATACCTCGAACGCCATCTGGGGCAACGAAGCGGCGGTGTTGGTGGGTGATTTTTTGTACTCACGCTCCTTTGAAATGATGGTGGAGGTGGGCAGCCTGCGGGTGATGGAGATTCTCTCTCAGACCACCAACATCATTGCCGAAGGCGAGGTGATGCAGTTGTTGAACGTGCATGAGCCGGACACCACGGAAGAGACCTACTTAGAGGTGATCCACTGCAAAACCGCCAAATTATTTGAAGCGGCGGCGCTGTTGGGTGGGGTTTTGGCTGAAGTACCACAAGAGCAAGAAGAGGCCTTGGCGCGTTACGGGATGCATCTGGGGACGGCCTTTCAGTTAATTGATGATGTGTTGGATTACAGCTCTTCCAGTGAAGAGATGGGCAAAAACGTCGGTGATGATCTGGCGGAAGGCAAACCGACCTTGCCGCTGATTTTGACCATGCGTAACGGCACTGCCGAGCAGACGGCATTGATACGCAAGGCAATTGAAGAAGGGGGGCGTGAGATGATTAACGAGGTGATGTTGGCGGTGCAGGCTACTGGCGCACTGGAGGAAACTCGTGAGTTTGCTCAGCGGGAGGCGGATTTGGCCATTGCCGCCTTGAGCTGTTTTCCGCTCACGCCGCATCGAACCGCGATGGAGAGTTTGGCGCGCTTTTCAGTCAGTCGCACCACCTAAGGCAGAGGCGATACAGGGCGGTGATAGATCTCTGCCTTGGGGCGAAAGGCCAGCCAAGCAAAGGCGAAATGAACCCCACCTGCCAGTTGTTGCAGTTGTTTTCCTTTGTGTACTCCGCTGATGGCGTGTCCTAACAGGTTCCATTGAGAACCGCTCTGATCCAAAATTTTGCCCTTGATCTGCTGAAATTTCAGCACGGTGCCATTGAGCTGCGTTGAAAAGGCGTGGGCATTGATGCGGCTGCGACTGTTCTTGATCTCTTTCTGATCCAGTACCGAGCTGAGGTTCTGCTGGCTAAAAATTACCACGGGTTGCTGCTGAAACTGATCTTCTAGCAGTGGCTGGTTTTTCAGTATGCTGGCGGGATAGAGTTTGTATTTTTCTTGCCACTCAATACCCAGTGTGTAGGCCAGCGCAGGCAGGCGGGGATCGCTGGCTTGGTTGAGTAGAAAAGGAGTGCTGTTGATGTTGTCGTAACCCGGGTAGGGGTTGTGGCCGTAGGCACGTTGATAGCCGGTCTCGCGGGAGAGTACCGAACCCTTGGGGTAGAGTTGAGCAAACTTATGGAAGGCGATCAAGCTGCTGGGATAGTGTTTAAGGTGTTGCCCGTTGTAGTGACCGACGATGGCTTGCCCGGTGAATTGTTGCCACCACGACTCGGTTTGGCGGTCGTACATGATCAGATCACTGTGGCGCAGTTTGCCGGTGGTACCAAAATCGAGCACTTGTCCCTTGTGTTGGCGTTCAAAGACCAGCGCGCTGTTGCAGAGCGGACAGAAGGTGATTGCCAGAGGCAGATCGTCGAGACGGTCGTTGACAATTTCATGCCAGAGCAAAATTTGCAGCGGGTAGGCGCGAGCCTGATGGCCGTGACGGACTAAGATCACCGGCTCTTTTGCATCGAGCCAGTGAGCGGCTTCGCTGACGGAGATAAAATGAGGATCATTAAGAGCAGGAATGGCATCGCGGGGTGGACCACCGGAACGTATCTCCTCTAAAGGGACGCTGCGTTGATTGAAATTGGTTTTTGGCCAGTTCGGATCGTAGGCGGCTTGTTTCGTTTTGGGTTCACTGAAATTGGGCAGCAGCCAAGCGACTAGCGCAGCAATTAGGGCAATGCGCAGCAGTCGCCACGGCCACGGGGTTTGGCTTTTAAAGATCATCGGATAAGACTCATGGTTTGGTTTTTGTTTTAAAGCGAAATCTGGGCAGGCTGAGATTGTAGTGCAGCGCCAGCAGCCGCGAGAAAAAAATACTCAATCCTGAGACCATCGCGGCAACGGTTATATCCTGTTCTAGGTATAAAAAAGCGATAAACAGCAGTGAGCCGAGCCAAGAGGCGGTGGCGTAAAGTGGGCTGATAAAGACCACTGGAGTTTCATTGCAGAGGACATCTCGAAAAATACCGCCCATGGTACCGGTCATCACCCCCATAAAACTGGCCACCAGTGGGTCGGCTCCCGCCATTAATGCGACCAAAGTTCCAGCCACCCCAAAGGTGGCCAGCCCTGCTGAGTCGGCGAGCAGAAAGTATTTAGGTGAGAAGGTGAAAAATCGCGCGCCGATAAAAAGGCAGATGGCTCCGGCCAGTGAAGCGATAAAAAAGATCTGATCTCTGATCCAGAAGACCTCACGATCCAGCAGCATGTCGCGGAGCGAACCCCCGCCCAAACCGGTGGCAACGGCAATGATAATGACACCAAACAGATCAAACTGCTTCGCTCCGGCCTTTAGTACGGCTGAAGCTGAGGAAACGACGACAGCCAGTAAGGTGATCCAATAGAGGTTTTCCAGTAGCGATATGGTTGGTTCTAAGTTCATGATGATCTTATTTATAGTGAATTGATTGAGGTCATGTTTGATTATTCGGGGTGTGTTTTAATAACATTTGTTTTTCAGCGTTCAAGGGTAAGTTTTTCACTATGAAAGATCAAAGAGATGTGCGCCGCGAGTACAATTCCGGTGCTTTGAGCCGGTCGGACTTAGATCAAAATCCCCGTGAGCAGTTTGGCCTTTGGTTGCAGCAGGCGTTGGATGCAGGTCATCAAGATGCCACGGCGATGACCTTGGCTACGGCGGATGAGAACGGTTTGCCCAGTGCGCGCATTGTTTTATTGAAACATTTTGATGAGTTCGGTTTTGCGTGGTACACCGACTACGGCAGTGCCAAGGGGCATGATCTGGCACTTAACCCACAAGCGGCGCTGCTGTTTTATTGGCCAAAACTGGATCGTCAGGTGCGCTTGGTTGGGCCGGTGGAAAAATTGCCCGCCTCTGAGGCGGAGGCTTATTTTCACTCTCGTCCTTTGGGCAGTCGTTTGAGTGCGGCGGCTTCTGAGCAGAGCCGTGTGGTGGTGCATCGTTCAGAGCTGGAGGCCAAGGTGGTGGCGCTGGAGCAGCAGCACCCCGATGGCAAAGTGCCACGCCCTGAACGGTGGGGCGGCTACCGTCTGCTGCCGTCGTCATTTGAGTTTTGGCAGGGAAGAGAGAACCGACTGCATGACCGTTTTGTTTATCGCTGGCTTGATAACCGTTGGCAGATTGAACGGCTTTCGCCATGAACGGCAATAATATTCAACTGGAAGCCGCTTGGAAAGCGGCGCTGAAAACGGAGTTCAGCGCCGATTACATGCGGCAGTTGAAGGCTTTTTTAAAGGCTGAGAAAGCCGCAGGCAAGGTGATTTTCCCCCACGCCAGCGAGTGGTTTGCCGCTTTTAATCATACCCCGTTGGATCAGGTTAAGGTGATTATTTTAGGCCAAGATCCTTATCCCACTCCTGGCCATGCGCACGGTCTCTGTTTTTCGGTACAGCCGGAAGTGGCTTTGCCTAAATCTTTGATAAATATATATAAAGAGCTTAAAGAGGATCTTGGGGTTGAAAACAATTCGGGTTATCTTCTGCCGTGGGCGGAGCAGGGGGTGTTGTTGCTCAACAGCGTTTTGAGCGTAGAACGCGGTGCGGCCAACAGCCATCAAGGTCGGGGGTGGGAGCTGTTTACCGATCAAGTCATTGCGGTCTTGAATGCGTTGGATCGCCCTTTGGTGTTTGTTTTGTGGGGGGCTTACGCGCAGCGCAAAGGGCAGATTATCGACCGACAGAAACATGCCGTCTTGGTGGCTCCGCACCCTTCTCCGCTGTCGGCCTATCGCGGCTTTTTTGGCAGTAAGCCGTTTTCGCAGATCAATAATTTTTTGCAGCAAACGGGGCAAACGCCGATTAATTGGCAGCTCTAGCGCACTTCGGCCAACAGCGTTTGCATCATGTTTTCCGCTTGAGCACGGTAGCTGCCGCCAAACAGGTTGAGATGATTGAGAATGTGGTAGAGGTTATAGAGGATTTTTCGTACAGAGTAGCCTTCATCCAGTGGCCAGTGATGTTGGTAAGCGGCGTAAAACTCGGCACTGAAACCGCCAAACAGCTCGGTCATGGCAAGATCCGTTTCACGGTCGCCGTAGTAGACCGCTGGATCAAAAATCACGGGTTGGCCTTTTGCATAGGCCACATTGCCAGCCCAAAGATCACCGTGCAGCAGAGAGGCTTGCGGTTGATGGTTAGCAAAAAAGTGCGGTATTTTTTCTGACAGTTCTGCTCCCAGCTCTTGCACGATTCCTCGATGGCCGTTTTGTGCCGCCAATTTTAATTGAAAGCCCAAGCGTTGCTCGCGCCAAAAGGTCAGCCAATCATTCTGTTGCTGGTTTTGTTGCACCGTTGCGCCGATGTGGTTGTTTTTTTGCCAGCCGAATTGGGTGGCACTTTGGCGGTGCAGTTGCACCAGTTGTGTGGCCAGTTGGCGTTGGTCGCCACGGCATGAGTCAAAATTAATAAACTCCAGCAGCAGAAAACGTTGCTCGTCAATGAGGCCGTTTAGTAGGGGTTTCGGGGTGCGTAGAGTTTGGCTGCGATGCAGTTCGGTCAGCCCCGCCGTTTCGGCACTGAACAGATCTGTTTGGTTGGCCTGACGGAGTTTGAGAAAGTAGTGTTGTTTGATGCCACTGAGTTTATAACAGCGATTAATGCTGCCACCGCCGACGCTCTGTTGGTGTTGTAGATTAAAGTCGGAATCAATTTTTTGAATCCGGCGTTCAAGCTCGAACCAGAAGGCGTTGTTCAATGAAAGAGGTCAATGCCAAGGGTGACACTGAGCCAGTTTTGATCGTCAGCATCCCAGCTGCCGATGTGGCTGTGCGTCAGTCTGTCAGTGCCGAACATAAAAGCGACTTGGTAATTGCGTTGAGTTTGAAAGGCATAACCGATGGCTGCTGAGAGGCGGTCTAGATTCTTAAAGGCTTCTTCAGGGCGGTGGCTGTTGTTTTCCGGCAGTCCGGCACTGAAAAAGGCAAAACCATTGGCTTTTTTAAACAGCAGTCGGAGTTTGTTGCCCTCTTCGCTGCTAAAACGAATTTTTTTTCTTGCCAGCAATCGGTTGGCAGGAGCACGATTTTTCAGCGGTAAAAAGACATACAGAGGGGTGTTAACTAAGAGGTTGGCCGTATTTTCAGCCCAACTGAGGGTGCTGAAGAACAGAGCCTGACTAAGCAGGCAGAGTAGGGTGATCAGTTTGTACATGGCGTGCTCCTTATTATTCAATCCATGAAATAATAAATAAGGTCTTACTTGATCTTATAGTGCCATATTATTTGATGGAAAAGGAAGAAACCCTGCACAAAAAGCGCCTTTTTTGCCATTTTAGTTGGATTTTTTGTTAGAAAGGAGATCTGTATCAAGCCATTTGACCTGAGCAAAGCCTACTACCAGATGCAATTTGATCGGTTTTAGACGATAGAATTCAAAATCTAAGTTTTGGTAATAGTCTTGAGTGTCAGGATAGGCTTGGAAATAGAGGCTAAAGGCATTCTCTTCATCTTCGGGAAGTGGCTCTGCATCGGCCAAATAGACCAATCTTGGTTGCTGTTGAATGTCCTGCTGTTCGTGGGTGGTTTGCCAAAGGGTTAAAGAGACCCGTTTATTGGCCTGAATGTTTTGCGTGTGCTGCGCCAATTGGCTGATGAGAATAATCACTCTGCCCTGTTGATCCAGCGCGTAGGGTACTCGTGAGCCAAAAGGGTAGCCTTCCGCCGCATTGGAATGGGTCGAGAGTACGCCGTGGCGACATTCAGCGAGCAGTTTTTTGGCGATGTTTTCGAGGTTGGGCTGATTTTCGGCGCTGTTTGGCATACGGTTTTCTCTGCGGTTGGGTTGGGGGGCGAGGTAGGCTGATCTCACGCCATGCGCCTTGCGCTAAATTGTCGAGGTTCCAGTCACCGATTTGGGCGCGAATCAGGCGCAGGGTGGGCAGCCCGACGGCGGCGGTCATGCGCCGCACTTGGCGGTTGCGGCCTTCGCTGATGCTCAGTTGCAGCCACTGGGTGGGGATCTGTTGGCGCTCTCGAATCGGTGGGTCGCGTGGCCAGAGGTCTGCTGGCTCCTCGATGGCGTGAGCGTGTGCGGGGCGAGTGAGGCCATCTTTGAGCTGCACCCCTTGGCGCAGCTGTGTTAGGGCGCTCTCGCTGATGTTGCCCTCCACTTGCACCCAGTAGGTTTTGCGCTGTTTTTGTGTGGGGTGGCTGATCTGGTGTTGCAGACGGCCATCGTCGGTCAACAGCAGCAGCCCTTCGCTGTCTCGATCCAGCCGTCCGGCCACATAGACCTCTTTGATCGGGATGAAGTCAGCCAAGGTGCGTCGCCCGTTGGGATCGGTAAATTGGCTTAGCACATCGAAGGGTTTGTTAAACAGGATCAGACGGCTCATATCGGTTTGGCTCCACTCTCTTCGCCGTACAGTTTGGCGTACAAACCGTCTTGTTGCAGCAGGTGTTGGTGCTGGCCTTCGGCGCTGATCAGGCCATCTTCAAAGACATAAATGCGATCCGCCTGTTTTACCGCACTGAGACGGTGGGCGATGATCAGAGTAGTGCGGTTTTTGAGAAAATCGCTCATGGCTCGGTGCAGTCGCAGTTCGGTGTCGCTGTCCAGTGCGGAGGTGGCTTCGTCGAGAATCACCACCTGTGGATTACTGAGGATCATGCGCGCGATGGCCAAACGTTGCCGTTGACCGCCAGAGAGGCGCACCCCTTGTTGGCCGACGAGCGTTTCCAAGCCTTCGCTGAGGTCGGCAACGGTCTCTTTTAGTTGGGCGATCTCCAAGGCGTGCCAGAGTTGTTTGCTGCTAAATTCACGCCCCAAGGTGAGGTTGTTGCGTACCGTGTCGTTGAAGAGCGCCGGGTGTTGCAGCACCGTTACCACATGCTCACGCACCCGTTGCCAGCCGATTTGCTCGACGGGAATACCGTTAAATTGGATCTGCCCCTGGGCCGGATAGAGACCGATCAGCAACTGCACCAAAGTGGATTTGCCGCCGCCGCTGGCACCAACGAAGGCGACTTTCTCGCCTGCTTTGATCTCCAGGTTGATGCCGCGTAACACCTCGGAATTTTCGCCGTAAGCAAAGTGGATCTGTTTTAGGCTCAATCCCACGCTCCGTTGTGCGGCAAAGGGATTTTTCAGTGTGGGGTAATCAGCCTCTTGTTTGAGATCAAAGAGGCTGTTGATGCGCGTGAGGGCGGCTTTGGCAGCGTAGAAGGCGTATTGAATGTTGAGCACCTCTTGCACCGGTCCCATCATAAACCAGAGATAACCGAAGACGGCAAACATCTCGCCTAAGCTGAGATTGGAGTAGAGCACCATAAACATGGCCACGGCGCGAAAGATATCAAAGCCAAATAGAAAAATCACAAAACTGAGACGGTTGGCGGTGTCGCTGCGCCAAGCAAATTCTCCGGCGTGTTGTTTTACCTGCAGAGCGTGATTGATTAGACGCTGTAGATAGTGTTGTTCACGGTTGGCGGCGCGGATCTGTTGGATGGCATCGAGGGTTTCCGTTAGGGCTTGTTGGAACAGTTCAAAGGCGTGGTTTTCTTTTTTTTTCAGCCGTTTGACCTTTTTGCCCAGCACGGTGGTGAAGTAGATAACAATGGGATTAAAAAAGAGGATCAGCAGCGCCAGTTGCCAGTGCATCCAGAGCAAGATGGATGCGGTGCCGATGATGGTCAGCACCGCGATGAGAAATTTACTTACGGAGTTACTGACAAAGTGGTCAACGGTCTCCATATCAGTGACAAAGTGCGCCGTCACCGTACCGCTGCCCAAAGTTTCGTACTCGCTCATGGCGATGCGCGGCAGCCGTTGCAGCAGGTCGCGACGCATACGAAAGATGATTTCTTTGGAGATCAAGGTGAAGTGGCGCGCCTGCCAGACGGTGAGTAGCAAGGCGCTCAGGCGCAACAACAGGGTGAGCGCCAACAGGGCAAGGATGTAGAGTGCAGGACTCTGCCACTCGCTGGGAAAGAGGCCGTCGATAGTGGCGCGCACCGCTCCTGCTTGGTCGAGCAGCACCTCGTCCACCAACATGGGCAGGAGCAACGGAATCGGTACGCTGGCCAGAGTGGCGAAAAGGGCGATGATGTTGGCTTGTATGAGAGAGCGTTTGTACTCTAAGGCGATCTGGCGTAGGCGCGCCCAACTGTAGTGTTGATTGGAAGGCTGTTTCATGAGGGTGGACTGATCTTTTTTCTTGATGTTCTTAATAATTCGGTTCGTTGCCCGCTTTCCATTTGATGTTGCAGCCCAAACTGGCTTGCTGTTCGCTGGCTATGGGTTGGCCTTCCAGCAGTGCATCTACTGCCATTCTCATGTCCATGCCGGTGGGTGGAATGTTGTTGCCTGGACGTGCGTCATCAAATTGACCGCGATAGACCAGCCGGTGTTGCGCGTCGAAGAGGAAAAAATCAGGCGTACACGCGGCTCGGTAGGCTTTGGCTATGTCTTGGGTTTCATCAAACAGGTAGGGGAACAGATAACCGGCTTGCTGGGCGGTTTCGATCATCTTTTCTGGGCTGTCATCGGGGTAGTTTTGCACGTCGTTTGAGTTGATGGCGACCACGTTTAAGCCTTGTTCTTGATACTCCATCGCAAAGGTGGCAAAGACGTTTTGGATCTGAATCACGTAGGGGCAGTGGTTGCAGATAAAGGCCACCAGCAGCGGCTGTCCAGTAAAGTCGCTCAGTGAGACCTGTTTTTCACTGCGAGGATCGAGCAAGGTGAAGTCGGGGGCAGGGGTGCCCAGTTCGAGCATGGTGGATGGGGTGCGAGCCATGAGGTTGTCTCCAAAAATGTGCATTATAAAATGAAAAAAGCCCCGTCGATAACTCGACGGGGCTTTTTTATCAACTAAAAAAGGGCGAACACATCGGTTCGCTCCTATGTTTAGCCTTTCAAACTCTGGTAATAATCCATCAAAATTTTCGCCACTTCAGGGCGTGAAAACTCAGGTGGGGGCGCGATGCCTTTTCCCAGCATCTCACGCACTTTGGTGCCAGAAAGCAGAACAAAATCTTCTTTTTTATGATCCGGTGCTTCACACATCATCACCACTTTGTCGAGTTTCTTCGAGTAAGCGGTGTGATCGGCCTTGAAGATCTCAATCTCCATTGTGCCTGCGGGGATTGTTTCGAAGATCTCTTGAGCTTCGAACGCACCGTAATAATCACCCACACCGGCATGATCACGACCAATGATAAAGTGGGTCGCACCCATATTTTGACGGAACAAGGCGTGCAGTACCGCTTCACGAGGGCCGGCATAGAGCATATCAAAACCGTAACCGGTCACCATCGCGCTGTTGGCAGGGAAGTACAGTTCAACCATTTTGCGAATCGCATCGTCACGCACCGGTGCAGGGATGTCGCCGGGCTTCAATTTGCCCAGCAGCATGTGGATCACCAGACCGTCACAACCAAGACGATCCATCGCCATGTGACACAGCTCTTCGTGCGCCAGATGCATGGGGTTGCGGGTCTGGAAAGCCACCACTTTTTTCCAACCGTGTTCGCTGATTTCATTGCGAATCTCGACCGCTGTGCGGAAGGTGTCGGGGAATTCAGTTTGGAAGTAGCTGAAGTTCAGCACTTGAATTGGACCGGCAATGGCGATGCTGCCGTGCGCATTGAAGGCCGCTACACCAGGGTGTTCGCTGTCGTCGGTGCCGTAGACTTTTTGGGTCATGGTGGCCATCTGCTCGGCGCTGACCGTTTCGATGGACTCCACATCTTGGATCGCCAACACAGGGTTGCCGTCCACATTGGGGTCACGCAGAGCGATGCGTGTTGCACCTTTCACAGCATCGGCATTTTCAACCAAGTTCAGCACAGGCACAGGGAAGAACAAGCCACTGGTGGTGAACATCTTTTCCGCACAGCTCATGGCGTCAGCGACGTTCATAAAACCGGTCAGAGGGTTAAAGTAACCACCGGCCATCATGACGGCGTTACCGGCGGCGGCGGAACTGATCATCACCGAAGGCAGGCCTTCGGCTTCTTTGCTCAGTGCGTCGTGTTGGGCGGTGTCGTAGACAAATAGGGGGTTCAGCGAATCGGAACCGTGAGGCTTGATCATGCACGTTCTCCTTTGAGGCAGTCAGCGCGACCCTTGAATAGGGCGATAAAGATCGTAACGGCGAGGGTCGCAAGAGCCGGTAATCATACTCTTTGCGACTTGGAACGTCTTTAGTTCGACCCCCTAAAGTTTTCTATCTTGATATAGCCTAAATTGATTGGGTGGGCAGTGGGTTGCCGTTGTGTGCCAATTTTAGTGGGCTTTTGTCGGGGGCGTAGTACGGCACGCTGTCGTTCCATTCGGAGACGGCTACGGAGAGGCGATACATATAGTCAATGCGATGCAGGCGCTGTTTGGCGGCGCGTTTTTGCTCGCACAGTTTGATGTAATGTTCGCCGTCAAAATAGTCAGCAGAGAAACATTGGTGACAAATTTCTGTAATCTCATTCAACTGTTTTTTGGCGGCATCACGAAAGTCAAATAGGCTGGCCATAGTTAAAATCTCCATAAAATACCAATAGTTATCAGTGTGGCGTGCTGTTGTTGCTAACGGCTTTGAAAAGGGTGGCTTGATCAATAGTTATGTATTGAGGAATGGATGTACCGCTTTAATCGTAAGGTGATTGGGTATCGTGGGAGCGGTGTTATTTTAAAATCATGGCTTTTATTTTGCATTTCTCCGTCAGGGATGATGCTAAGAATAAATACCGTACTGCAACTAGGGCTCTTTTATACGGTGCTGAGTCTACTGCTGTCTGCCTGTCACAGTGCAAAAATAGAACAATCTGTCGGCCATTTACAGTATCAAGCGAGTAAAGAAACACTTCCTGTTTTAGCAAAACAGCCCAGTAACCGTGCCAAGCCTAAAAGTCTCGATAAAGTGCCACTGCACGCGCGTTACACCCTGTTGGTGCATCAAGTAGAGGTCAAAAAAGTGCTGTTTGCGCTGGCTAAAGACGCACGTCTGAATATTGATATTGTCGGCAATATTCAGGGCAAGGTGACGTTAAAAGCAATGGATCAACCGCTGTTGATTTTATTGGAGCGTATCGCTCTGCAGGTGCCGCTGCGTTATCAGCTTAAACAGGGGTATTTGTTGGTTGAAGAAGATCGACCTTATTTTGTCTCTTATCCGATTGAGTACGTCAATATCAGCCGCAAAAGCCTCAGTCGAGTGGATCTTGCCACGCAGATCTCCTCCACTGGTTTTAGTCAGCAGGCCGGTGGCGGCGGTTCGAATAACTCTTCTACCCAAGTGGAAAACAGCTCTGAGCACTATTTTTGGCACAGTTTGGAAGGAAATATAAAGCAGCTGTTGGGAGAGTCAGCAGAGGATAAAAAAAGCAATTTGGTGCTGGTGAATCGGGAGGCGGGTTATCTGATGGTCAAAGCGACTGAAAAACAGCAGCGCAAAATAGCCAGCTACATAAAACAGATGTTGGCCAGCATCAAACGGCAGGTGCTGGTGGAGGCGACGGTGGTGGAGGTGGCCTTAAACGATGCCTATCAGATGGGGGTGGATTGGTCGCTGCTGAGCAGCGGTTTACAGGGTGTGGATCTGGTGCAAAATACGCTTGGAGCGAACTTAAACGCCGCGCCTTTTTTCTCTTTGGCTTTGCAGGGCAGCAGCAGCCTTGCTGATTTGAGCGGCACGCTGCGTCTGTTGCAGCAGTTTGGTGACATTAAGGTGATTTCCAGCCCGAAAATTATGGCCTTAAACAATCAGACGGCGGTATTAAAGGTGGTGGATAACCGCGTTTATTTTACCGTTTCGGTGGACACCTCGGTGGATAAGGGAGTGGTGACCACCACCTTTGAAACGCAGGTGAATACGGTGCCGGTGGGGTTTGTGATGAATGTGACTCCGTATATCAGTGCCTCTAAGCGGGTGTTATTGAACATTCGTCCAACCATTTCGCGCATTTTGGGTTTTGTGAATGACCCCAATCCAGCCTTGGCGTTTGCTGGGGTGGTGAGCCGAGTGCCGGAAATACAAGTGCGCGAAATGGAGTCGATGTTGACGGTAAATTCCGGTGAAATTGCCATTATTGGCGGTTTAATGCAGGACAAACTGGAGCAGGAGCGTTTTTCTCTGCCTGGACTTGGTGAGTTGCCGCTGCTAGGCAAACTGTTCTCCTACACAAAAGAAGTGGTGCAAAAAACCGAACTGCTGATTTTTCTGCGTCCAACGGTGATCAGCAGTGCCAGTTTGGCAACAGAGTTAAAACAGTTTCAGCCCTTTTTAGCCGAGGGAAAATAAGCATGAAATTAAATTTAGAACCGTTAAACAGTGAGTTGAACGAGGTGGATGAAGTTGAATCGTTCACTCCGCTGCTTTCTAAGCCGGAAGAGATTTTTTATCCAGAAAACCGCGCTTTGGCTCGACGTACTGGCTGGAAAAGAAAAGCAGTGAAAGGTCTGTTGTTGCTGTTATTTACTCTGTTCTATCTGGCTCTATTATACGGTTATGTGCAGTTGCGCGAGGAGAGTTTGCAGCAAGATTGGCAGGTATTGCTTGAGTCAATGCCAAAATGAGCAGCTTGATTTCCAGTGATAAAAAAAGATTGGGTGAGGTGCTGTTGGAAAAAGGCATTTTAAGCCCAGATCAGCTCGATATTGCTTTGATTGAACAGAAAAAATTGCCTCAGCCGCTGGGTAAAGTGTTGGTGCAGTTGGGGTTTGTGGCAGAGTCGCTGCTGCGTCACGCTTTAGGTGAACTGTTTGAGCAACAGAGCGTGGATTTGGAGACCCTGTTGCCCGATGCGGAAGCGTTGCATCGGGTCGCAAAAAGCTTGGCTCAACGTCACAGCCTGATTCCAACTCAATTTAATGCCAGCACAAAACAGCTCAGTGTGGCGATGACCGACCCACACGATTTGATCGCTCTGGATCGCATTCGTGCGCAGCAAGCAGAGCCGCTTGAGATCATCACTTTACTTGCAGGTGAGGGGGAGATTAAACGGGCGATTGACCGTTTTTACGGCCATGAACTCTCTATTAATGGCATTTTGGCTGAGATTGAACAGCGCCAGAGGTCGGATAAAACGCCCGCTGAGGAGGATTACCGTAATCCAATGGTGAGGCTGGTGGACGCCATTTTGGTCGATGCGGTTAAGCGTGACGCTTCGGATGTGCATTTTGAACCGGAGCGCGGTTTTTTACGCATTCGTTATCGCATTGACGGCGTGCTGCGTCAAATTCGCAGCCTGCACGAGCAGTTTTGGTCGGCGATGGCGGTGCGTTTGAAAGTGATGGCCAAACTGAACATTGCTGAAAGTCGTGCGCCACAAGACGGTCGTTTTAGCCTCTCCATTCGCGGCCACGCCATTGATTTTCGCGTTTCCACGGTGCGGACGCTGCACGGGGAAAACATTGTTCTGCGTATTTTAGATCGGCACAAAGGCGTGGTAGAGCTGGCTGAGTTGGGCTTGGAGCAGAGCAATTTGGCCCGTTTGCAATTGATGATGCGGCGACCGGAGGGCTTGATTTTAGTCACCGGTCCAACGGGCAGCGGTAAAACCAGCACGCTTTATTCGATGTTGCAGCAGCTCAATCACGACACGGTCAATATTATGACCTTAGAAGATCCGGTGGAGTATCCAACTTCATTGTTGCGCCAGATTTCCCTGAATGAGGCGGTGAAACTCGATTTTGCCAACGGCATTCGTACCTTGATGCGTCAAGATCCTGATCTGATTTTGGTCGGCGAAATTCGAGATCATGAGACGGCGGTGATGGCGTTACGAGCGGCGATGACCGGCCATCAAGTGTATTCGACCCTGCACACCAATTCGGCTCTGGCGGTGGTGGCGCGTCTGGTGGATTTGGGTGTTTCCAGCGAAATTTTGGCGGGTAATTTAATCGGTGTGGTGGCGCAGCGTCTGCTGCGGCGTTTGTGTCCTGAGTGCAAACAATCTTATCAACCCTCGACGGCTGAGATGAAGCTGTTAAAGAGGGATGATTTTTCTGGAGCGGTGTTTAAAGCGGTGGGCTGTGCGGCGTGTGATTACCAAGGTTATCGGGGGCGCTTTGCCATTATGGAAGTGTTGCGTATGGATGCGGATCTGGATGAATTGATTGTGCGCTCTGCCGGTCAGCGGCAGATGTTGGCGCTGTTATTGGAGAAAGGGTTTTGCTCACTGCGCCAAGATGGCGTGCGTCAAGTGCGAGCCGGTCAGACTTCTCTGCACGAACTGGCGCGGGTGGTTGATCTTGAGGCGGGGTATTAATGCCTCATTATCGTTATCGAGCGATGGATTCTCTGGGCGGTATTGTCAAAGGTGAGTTGCACGCGGCTTCTGAGGGAGGGTTAGAGGATAAATTACAGCAGAAAAAATTGGATCTGCTGAGCTGTTCACTCTGTTCTCGAACTTCTTTTTTTGCAAAAAAAGTGACGCGCCAAGAGCTGATTGATTTTAGTTTTTACTTGCAGCAGTTATTGGCGGCGGGTGTGCCGTTGATTGAGGCGCTGCAAGATCTTGAGGAGAGCCTACAAACGCCACTGTTGCGCTCGGTCACTTCGGAGTTAATCGAGAACATCAGCGCGGGTGCGACGTTTTCTGCGGCTCTGGCAGAGTTTCCGCAGTTGTTCGATTCCATCTACATCAATATGGTGAAGGTGGGTGAGCAGAGCGGTAATTTAGAGCGAGTGTTTGCCGATCTGAATAACATGTTACGTCAACAGGATGAGCTGTTGGCGCATATGAAAAAAATCTCCATTTATCCCAGTGTGGTGTTGCTGGTGATTTTAGCGGTGACGATTTTTTTAATGGCCTATTTGGTGCCGCAACTAACGAGCTTTATTGTGAATTCGGGTGGCGAGCTACCTATTTACAGTCGGGTATTGATTGCAACCTCACATCTGATAGCGACGTATTGGTGGTTGTTTGTTTTAGGTTTTGGCGTGCTGAGTGTTGCTGTGTTATTGGCAAAACGACACAGCCCCCGTTTTGTTGTGTACTGGGATCGTTGCCTGCTCTCTGTTTGGTTGCTGGGGCCGCTGGTCAAAAAGATCAAATTGGCGCGTTTTATCGCTTATTTGGCGCTGATGTACAGTTCGGGTATTACTTTGTTGGAGAGCATTCATTTGAGTGCCAAGGTGGTGGACAACCGCTTCATTGAGCAGGCGCTGGAGCAGGTGTATCAACGCATCTCCGAGGGCGGTGGGGTGCATCAAAGTTTTGCTGCCGTGGAGGTGTTTCCCAGCTTGATGCTGCGTATGTTGCGCGTTGGTGAAAAAACCGGTGCGATTGATGAGGCATTGAAAAATGTCAGCTATTTTTTCAATCGTGATATTAAAGAGTCGATTGCAAAATTTGAAATCAGTATTGAGCCGTTGGTGACGGTGTTTCTCGGCCTGTTGATGGCCTGGATTATCTTGTCGGTTATTTCGCCCATTTATGACCTGATTTTGGTGTTGGATTCAGGTCGATGAAATGGCTGCTTTTTTTCACTGATTCAACTCTTATTCTTTGTTCATGGCAGTCGGGTTATTTTTTATCTAAAATCGAGTGTGTTAATAACGCAGCGGGCCAACAGGATTTGGCTGATTTTATTACCGCTAAAAAAATAATCTCTTTGGCTGTGGTTTTTAATCTGATGAATGAGGAATTGAGCTCGGTAACGGTTCCCTACGTAGGGTTTTGGCAGCGGAAAAAACTCCATCAGCGTCGTTTAAAAAAAGAGTATGTCGATGATTTTTTAACCGCTGTTCAATTTCAGCGGCGTGAAACGAATGGGCGTAGGGATGCGCGTCTGTTGTTGTTGAGTTTGGGGCAAAAGGAGATGTTGAAACGGTGTTTTCAGCAGCTCTCTGTTGCGGGTATTCAGCAGTTTAAGCTGTACAGTTTTTCTGTTGTTTGTCAAGAATTTCTTGATGAAATGGATGTCTCGGAGACGAATGTTTTACTGGTCAGCGAGCACAACGACTGTTTTCGGCAATCGTTTTTTGTGGAGAAAAAACTCTATTTTAGCCGTCTATTACGATTTGTGGAGCACGAACAGCGAGAAGAGCAGCTCAAACGTGAGATAAAAATAACGCGACAATTTTTACATTCTCGAAAATGGCTTGAGAGCAGCGATGCGTTGTCGGTGCAGGTTCTGAACTTGCCTAAATCGAAATATCTTAATGAACAAGAGCATGATCCTATTTACCTGTGTGCTCATGTTTTGTTAGCAAAAGCAGCAACGAGTGATTACCGATTGGAGTTAAATAAAGATTGGTTTAAATATAAATTATTTGTGCATTATGGATTAATCTTGATGCTTTTATTAATGCCTATTGGTGTTGTGGAGAACGTGCTGTTGATGCAAGCGAGAGAGCATTTGGGGCTGAAAAATTCTGCTTTGCAAAAGAGTTTGCCAGCAGAGAAGCACATCGAGGGTTTTAATGGCGCTCAAATAAGAACATGGGTGCAGCGTACCGCCGTTTTAGTCGAAGAGAAATCTTATGCCAATGTGGCGTTGTTTTACGGTCTGAGTGAGGTGATGCATCGTTTTCCCGCAGTGGCCGTGGATAAATTGGCTTGGCGTTGGTTAGAGCAAGAGGTCACAATTCAGTTCGATGGCAGGGTTTTGTCTTCGGAAGTGGTTCGTCAATCTGTTGAAGAGCAGTACCGTGATTTTTTACAGCAGTTAAAAACCCAGCTGAAATTTTCGGTGCGCGACAGCCATGCGAATAATCGTTTGCCCAAAACTGGGGTTCTGGAGGTTGCGGATGCAGAAGCCGTAACAGAAAAAACAGTGTCGTTTTCTCTGCTGTTGAGTGCAGATCGTGATCGCCTTCAATAGGTTTTCTCAATTGGGTTTATTGCTGCTGTTTTGTTTGGCGGCCTCTGTATTGTGGTGGTTGTCTGTGCAGCGATCTGATGCGGAAGGTCGTTATCAAGAGGAACGTGTTCAGCAGCGTCTGTTGTTAAACCAGCAGCAAGAACGGCGTGAAAATGCGGCTCTGCTGGATAAATATCAAGCTGAATTTAAGCGTTTTAAGCAGTTGGGCTATTTTTCAGAACATTCCCCAGAGTCTGTATTGGCCAGCCTAAAAACAGCCAGAGTGCAGTTTGATGCGGGGCTGGGATCATTGGATTATCACTTTTTATCTCCTGAGTGGTTGCCTGAGCCGGTAGCAAACACTCTGTCTGTTCAACGTTTGGGTTTGGAGGTTGTGTTCAGAACGGTTAATGAGGCTCACTTGTTTGATTTTATTGCCCTAATCAAACGTCAGAGTGGGGCGATATTTTCAGCGCAAAGCTGTGAAATGAGTCGTGCTGCTTTGATAGAACAGCCTCGCTTGAAACTGCGGGTTGCCTGTCGATTTTATTGGCATTCATTGATCTTAAAGGCCGTTGATGAAACATAGGTTGATTTTATTGTGGGTATTAACGATGGGCAGTGGCGGTGGTTTAATGGCAGAAGAGACACTCTATCCGATGTTTTTTCGAGCAGCTATCAAGGTGGCAGATAAAAAAGTCAGTGTGCCAGTGGTGCAAAAACACCGGTCTAAAAAGGTGCGCTTAAACGGTTGTCTGTTGTCCGGCTCTTATCAGGCTCTGTGGCTGAATGGCAGAGCGAGCTTTAAGGTTGCTCCTGATAACAAGGTGTTGGTGGCTGAATCCGGTGACTGTTTTTTACAGCGCGGTGAGCAGAAAATTCAGGTGGGCGAGCGTTTTGTTTTGCCGTAACGGTCGATGTTGAAGCCTCAATCTGGAGTGGTGCTGTTACTGATGGCTTTGATGTTGTTGATCGCTTCGGCCACGTTTGCTCTGGCTCGTCTGCCGATCAGCAGCGGTTATTATCCGCTTGATGAGGAGAATGCGTTGGCAAACGCCAAAATCCATCTTCTGGCCTATCTGATTGGCCATGAAGCGGGCGATTATCGTTTGCCATTTCCTGATCGCAACGGTGATCCTCAGGGTTACGATGGCAGAGCCGATTGTGTCACCGTGAACCTCACAGCGGAACATCGTTTGGGGCGTTACCCTTGGTTGGGCGATGTTGATCCGGGCGGCTGTCAAAACCGTTCATTGGGCATCGAGTTTTATGATCCGGCTGGGGAACCTATTTGGTATGCGGTGGCTGAAGCGTTGCTGGAGCACAACGACTGTCAGAATCGTGCATGTCGTTGGTTGAGCCTATTGAATGAGCGCGGTGAGTTGATTTCTGATCGCATTGCCTTTCTATTGATCTCTGCGGGTAAGGTGGTGACGGGGCAAGATCGCAGCGCGGCTGCTCCAAACGCCAGTGCCTTTTTGGATGTTTATCAATGGGGTGGGCAGGTTGAATCCAATGCCGATTTTGATGAGGTGTTTATTCAAGCCGGAGTGACTGAAGGGTTTAATGATCGGCTTGAATTTGTCACCGTTGATGAACTGCCAGCGATTGTGCAAGCCGCCTTATTGCAATAGACCTATTAATTTAGTGGGTTAATAAGCATTGAACTTTGTCGGCGTATCCACTATTTTTACGCCGACACGTGTCACTCATCAACTCAATTACGAGGTTTTACTCATGGCAACATACGAATGTTCAAAATGCGGTATGGCGGTTAATGCGACCTGTGCAAAATGCGATGCGCCTTTGGTGGACGGCACCTTGAAGCTGGATGACGGCAGCGAAGTGCAAATTTCCGAATGCCCTAACGGTCACGGTAAAATCAAATCACCCCTGTGCTGTGGTGAAGATATGAGCTGCAAAGTCGGCTGAGTTTGTTTCGGTCATTTCCGCTCAGGCGGAAATCCATGCGTCGAAATGTGGATACCCGCTTTCGCGGGTATGACTCTGAATGACTTTTTGAACCCGCTTACCTCCCTTTCTCTTGTTTCTCCCTTGAAATTCTTCCACTGCGCCTATATATCTTTTGCCTATCCGTTGTAAATCAACTTTTAAGGTGGACGCTTTTTTATGGCACAGGACAGAACCGCTCCAGAGACTCACTCGACATTTGAATGGCTGCGCAGTGAAGCAATTGATTCGCTGAATGTGGTGGTGGAAGAGTATCGGCATAAAAAAACCGGCGCGATGCACTACCATCTGCAAGCAGACAACAATGAAAACGTCTTTTTGGTCGGGCTACGAACGGTGCCAACGGACTCCACTGGCGTGGCACACATGCTGGAGCACACCGCCCTGTGCGGCAGCGAAAAATACCCCGTGCGTGATCCCTTTTTTATGATGATTCGCCGTTCGCTCAACACCTTTATGAACGCCTTCACCAGTTCCGACTGGACGGCCTATCCGTTTGCCAGCCAGAATCGTAAAGATTTTAACAACCTGCTGGATGTCTATCTGGATGCGGTCTTTTTCTCTCGTCTGGACGAACTTGATTTTGCCCAAGAAGGGCATCGGGTTGAGTTTGAAGAGGCCGCCAATCCTGACAGTGATCTGGTCTACAAAGGGGTGGTGTTCAATGAGATGAAAGGCGCGATGAGCTCGCCGGTCAGTACCCTGTGGCAGACTGTGAGCAAACACCTTTTTCCCAGTACCACCTACCACTTCAACAGTGGCGGTGAACCTGAACGCATTCCTGATCTGAGTTACGAAGAGCTGAAAGCCTTTTATCGCGTTCATTATCACCCCTCCAACGCCATCTTCATGACCTACGGTGATATTTCGGCAGTAGAACACCAGAGTAAATTTGAAGCGCAAGTGCTGCACCGCTTTGAACCTCTGGATCGAGAGATCAGCGTTGGTTTGGAAGAGCGTTACCACGCGCCGCTGGTGGTGGAAGAGAATTACGCCTTTGATGAACCAGACAGCGAGAATAAAACCCACATCGTGTTGGGTTGGTTGCTCGGAGAAAGTATTGATCTGCAGGCGCAGATGAACGCGCACCTGCTCTCTGGGGTGTTGTTGGATGACGGTGCGTCGCCGTTGCGTCACGCACTGGAGAGCAGTGACTTGGGCAGTGCGCCCTCGCCCCTCTGCGGTCTGGAAGAGTCTAATCGTGAGATGAGTTTTGTCTGCGGCATTGAAGGCTCATCGCCTGAAAAAGCCGCCGAACTGGAGCAATTGGTGTTTCAGGTGCTGTTTGAGGTGGCGGAAAACGGTCTGCCGCAAGAACGAGTTGAAGCGGTTCTGCATCAGTTAGAGATGAGCCAACGAGAAGTGGGCGGCGGCAGCTACCCCTACGGGTTGCAACTGATTCTGGACGGCCTCTCCAGCGCCATTCATCGCGGTGATCCTGTGGCAGCGATGAACCTTGATCCGGTGCTGGCAAAACTGCGCGAGCAGATTCAAGATCCTGACTTTATTAAGGGGTTGGTGAAATCGCTGTTGCTGGAGAATCAACACCGTGTGCGTCTGAGTCTAAAACCCGATGGCGGCTTGAGTGCGCGCCGCGATGCGGCTGAAGCGGCGCGTTTGGCACAGATCAAAGCGGCTATGAATGATGCAGAAAAACAGGCTGTGGTGGAGCAGGCCGCTGCACTGGAAGCGCGTCAGCAGATGCAGGATGACATGAGCATTTTGCCCAAAGTGGGGTTGGAAGATGTGCCGGCGGAGATCGCCACCCCAGTGGGTGACGTGCGTTCGTGGGGCGAACAGCCCGCGACCCTCTACCAGCAAGGCACCAACGGTTTGGTCTATCAGCAGGTGATTTTTGAGCTGCCGCATTTGAGTCCAGCAGAGCTGCAACTGCTGCCCTATTACAGCAGTTGCCTGACTGAACTGGGGGTGGGCGAGAACAGCTATTTAGAAACCCAAGCAGAGCAATCAAGCGTCAGCGGCGGCATTGGTTCCAATGCAACGGTGAGCGGAGCGGTGGACGATGTAAACGCCATCAAGGGCTATTTTATGCTCTCTTCTAAGGCGCTGAATCGTAACAATCGTGCTTTAGCAGAGCTGCTTTCCAGTACGGTGAAGCAGGCGCGCTTTGATGAGCTGGATCGCATTCGTGAACTGATCGCCCAAGATCGCACCCGTGCGGAGCGCAGCGTCACCGGTCAAGGTCACGCCTTGGCGATGATAGCGGCTTCCAGCGGCCTTTCGGCCAGTGCGGCGCTGAGCCATCAACAGCGCGGTTTGGCGGGCATTCAGGCGCTCAAGGCCTTGGATGACAGCCTCAATGAGCGCGCCAACCTGGAAGCGTTGGCAGGGCAGTTTAAAACCTTGCACAGCGAGCTGACGGCGCAGCCACGGCAATTTTTGCTGGTGGCGGAAGCGGAGCAGATGGAGTTGTTGCAACACGAGGTGGCTGAGGTTTGGAATGCCGTGGATCTGCCATCAAAGGCAGCGAAACCCTTTTCTTTGCCCTTTGAGCCAAAGCAGGTGAAACAGATTTGGACCACAGGCACACAGGTGAACTTCTGTGCCAAAGCCTATCCAACGGTGGCGGTGGATCATCCTGATGCGCCTGCCTTGGGTGTCTTGGGCGGTTTCCTGCGCAACGGTTATTTGCATCGTGCCATTCGTGAACAGGGCGGGGCGTACGGTGGCGGTGCCAGTCACGATCCGAGTGCAGCGGCGTTTCGTTTCTTCTCTTATCGTGATCCGCGTCTGGATGAGACTTTGGCCGATTTTGATAAGGCCGTTGAGTGGTTGTTAAACGAAGAGCATGGCGATGACGCGCTGGAAGAGGCGATTTTAGGCGTTATTGGTGGGCTGGATAAACCTTCTTCACCTTCTGGTGAAGCGAAAAAAGCCTTCCATCAAGCGTTGTTTGATCGCACCCCTGAGCAGCGCCAACGCTATCGTAACGGTGTTTTGCGGGTGAGCATTGCGGACTTACAACGGGTTGCAAAAACCTATCTAAAACCGGAGCTGGCCAGTGTGGCGGTGATCACCAGTGCGGCCAATGTGGAGCAATTTGGGGATCGTGGCATGACGGTGATGGCGCTCTAAATGGTCAAGCCGCATCTGGTTTTGCTGCACGGTTGGGGGTTGAACCGTGGTGTGTGGCAGAGTTTAATTCCAAGGTTGGAGTCGTTTTACCGCGTGACGGCTTTGGATCTGGCGGGGTTTGGCAGTGAGTCAGACCGTCCGGTGGCTGATCTGGAACAGATGGTCGAGCGATTGGCAGAGCAGGTGAGCGAAAGCTCTGTCTGGCTCGGTTGGTCCTTGGGGGGAATGGTGGCGCTGCGTTTGGCGGCGTGTTTTCCGGCCAAGGTTTCCAAGCTGATTATGGTCGCGGCTTCGCCGCATTTTGTCCAAGCTGAAAACTGGCCATCGGCCACCAAAGCAGAGGTGCTGGTGGGGTTTTCGAGTGCGTTGCGAGAAAATTTGTCCGTCACCTTGCAGCGTTTTTTGGCCTTGCAGGTGCGGGGCAGTGCCGACTCCAAAGCGGTGTTGAAGCAGCTCAAGGTGGCTTTGGCCGCAGGAGGTGCGGCTTCGGAGGCCAGTCTGTTGCTCGGTTTGCACATTTTAAACACGGCGGATCTGCGCAGCGATCTGCAACAGCTGAAACCGCCTTTGGCGGTTTTTTTAGGTGAGCGGGATGGTTTGGTACCGCAAGCGGTGGCCGAGTCCTTGTTGCAACTGCGCTCTGATTTACAAATTGAGCTGTTCCCCAACGCAGGTCATGCGCCTTTTCTGTCCCACCCTGAGCTGTTTACTGCCAAACTGAGGGCGTTTACCGATGGCTGAAGTTGAGTTGGATCGTCAGCAGATTCGGCGCTCATTTGAGCGTGCGGCAGCGGGTTACGATAACGCGGCGGAGTTGCAACGTGAGGTCTGCGCCCATTTGCTGGAGCGGTTGGGGTGGATTCATTTTACTCCCAAGGTGGTGTTGGATCTCGGTACCGGTACGGGGCAAGGCACGGTCAGTTTGCGTAAGCACTACCCAAAAGCGCAGCAGATTGCCTTGGATCTGTCAGAGGGCATGTTGAAACGGACCTCGAAGCGGGCGGGTTGGTTTCGAAAGCCGGGGCTGTTGTGCGCTGATGCGCGTCGTTTGCCGTTGGCAACTGACAGCGTTGATTTGATTTTTTCCAGCTTGACCCTTCAGTGGTGCAGCGAAGATCTCACCGAGCTGTTCAGTGAGTTTGCACGAGTGTTGCGACCGGGCGGTCTGCTGATGTTCACCACGTTTGGGATGGATACGTTGCAAAATTTGCGACAGGCGTGGGCGCAGGTGGATGAGCAGGTGCATGTGAATCGTTTTGTGGACATGCACGACATCGGTGATGCGTTGTTGGCGGCGGGTTTTAAAGATCCGGTGATGGATGTGGAGCGTCATCAGCGTTCGTTTGAGAGTGTCACGGAATTGATGCGTTCCATCAAAGCGATGGGCGCGCACAACGTGGCTTCACAGCGAGCGCGAGGTCTGATGGGGCGGCAAAAACTGCAACGTCTGCAAGAGGCGTTTGTCTGCAATCAAGCGGGTCAGTTTGAAGCCGATTATGAGGTGGTGTTTGGCATGGGCTGGTTGCCGGAGGTGTCGCCGTTGGGAGGTTCGGTGGAGGTGATGGCTCCGTTGTAGGGTGGTAAGGCATTCTTGCTGAAGCTCTGCTTCAGCTGGACTTGGTTCGGCGGCAGGTCAATGGGTACAAGGTTTTTTGTACCAAGATCAACTCAATCCGGTGGCTGAACTGGACGGCAACAACACCGTCATCAGCCAATTTATCTACGCCGATAAAGCCAATGTACCGGCCTACATGATCAAAAACGGCATCCGCTATCGGATTATTTCCGATCAACTGGGCAGCCCAAGGTTGGTGATCAACAGCAGCACAGGTGAAGTCGTCCAGCGGATCGACTACGATGTTTGGGGCAACATCAGCCAAGACAGCAACCCGGGTTTTCAACCCTTTGGATTTGCCGGAGGGATTTACGACCACGACACCCAACTGACCCGTTTTGGAGCCAGAGACTACGACGCTTGGAGTGGCCGCTGGACGAATAAAGACCCGATCCGATTTGGTGGTGGGGATGCT
>JAUZRS010000029.1 GCA_030950195.1 Gammaproteobacteria bacterium
TATGACTCCTTGGGGCATTTTTTAGCAATAAACTGTCAGTTGTATGAAGACAAACCTGCCTTTAGCAATTTTGGTGCGTTGCTTAGTTATCGACAGCTGGATCAACGGAGTCGTGCGTTTGCTGCTTACCTGCAACAGGATCTGCAGCTGAAAAAGGGCGACCGGCTGGCGCTGATGATGCCCAATTTATTGCAATACCCTGTGGCGATGTTTGCTGCTTTGAGAATCGGTTTGCTGGTGACCAATATCAATCCACTCTACACCCCACGTGAACTGCAACATCAACTGCATGACTCCGGTGCCAAAGCGATTGTCATTTTGGCTAATTTTGCTCATGTGTTGCAGCCCGTTTTGGCACAGACGCAGATAGAATATATTATCTTGACGCAGGTGGGGGATCTGTTGCCGGTTATTAAAGGCTCTGTGGTGAATTTTGTTTTGCGTTGGATTAAACGCGCCGTGCCTGTTTTTCAACTGCCTCGTGAGCAGACTGTGGCTTTTAAAACCGCACTCTCTCAAGGGGAAAAACAGAGTTTGGAAGCGGTGGAGGTAAAGGCCGATGATGGCGCTTTTTTGCAATACACCGGAGGCACTACTGGCGTGGCGAAGGCGGCAGTATTGAGTCATCGAAATATGTTGGCCAATATCGAGCAGGTCTCAGCTTGGATAAAGCCGGTGATAAAAGAGGGGCAAGAGGTGGTGATTACCGCTTTGCCGCTCTACCACATTTTCTGTTTAAGCTGTAATTGCCTGACCTTTATGAAGCAGGGTGCTCTGATGGTGTTGATTACCAATCCTCGAGACATTCCGGCGTTTATCAAAGAGTTGTCTCGCTGGCCTTTTAGCGTGATTTCAGGGGTTAATACCCTCTTCAATGCGCTGATGAATCACCCTGACTTTGCCAAACTGAATTTTTCAGCTTTGAAGCTGAGTGTGGCCGGTGGCACAGCGTTGCAAAAATCGGTGGCTGAACGTTGGCAGAGCCTGACTGGGCAGACGATGGTGGAGGGTTATGGTTTGACGGAGTGTTCGCCGGTGGTCTGTGTTAACCCTGTTTCGGTTGATCATTTTACGGCTTCGATTGGTCTGCCTCTGCCCTCCACTGAGATTTCAATTCGTAATGATGCGGGTGAGGTTTTACCACAAGGTGAGGTGGGAGAACTCTGCATTCGTGGTCCGCAGGTAATGTCGGCTTATTGGCAACGGCCAGATGAGAGTGAGAAAGTGTTGCGTGACGGTTGGCTCTACTCGGGTGATGTGGCGTGTGTGGATGAACAGGGTTTTGTGCGCATTGTGGACCGGAAAAAAGATCTGATTATTGTTTCGGGATTTAATGTCTATCCAAATGAAATCGAATCGGTGCTGGTAGAGTGTGATGGCGTTGATGAAGCCGCTTGTATTGGGGTGTCAGACCCTAAAAGTGGTGAGGCGGTAAAGGTATTTGTGGTACTGAAACAAGGGAAAATCGTTGCAAAAGAGCGATTAATTGAACACTGCAAACGTAATTTAACTGCGTATAAAGTGCCGCATTTAATAGAATTTCGGCGTGAATTGCCGAAAAATAACGTGGGTAAAATTTTGCGCCGAGCGTTGCGCGATTGATAATAATCAATCGCCTCTATTGTCCTTCGTATAGTAGGGCTATGAGATCTCTTTCACACATTTTTAGATTGTGTTTACTCTGTAAAAACTATTAAGTATTGGCTAAGAAATAAGGATTATTCTGCGCCTCTTTGCTGCTGCCATGTTGGTGATGGAGCAAAATATTTAAAATTGTTTTTAGCGTTAGGACGGTTATGTTTTTTACTTTTGGGCGCATCAGCCTGCTGTTTTTATCTTTCTCTTTTTTACCACTTTTTGCCGATCATAAGGTCAATAAACACGATGTTATCGTACCTTTGTTGCGTTCACAGGCGTTGAGCTTGCCGCAGGTAGTGGATGCAGCGTTGAGCCGTACGCCAGAAGCACGACTATTGCAGGCGGAGTTGCAGACATTATTGGCCGCGCAAAAATACAGCACGTCGTGGTTATCCGATAACGTTCGAATGGCTGTGAAGCATCAAAATGACCTGTTATTGCAGGATCAAGGTTTGGAAGAGTGGGAGCTGGGATTGACGCTGCCTCTCAAGCGCTTTGGAAGCCAAACCGCAACAGAGAGTGTCTTGCGTTTTGAAGCGCAATTGCTGACACACAAAAAAGCGGCGTTGCATTTGCGTCTTTCGGGGCTGGTTCGAGAGAGCCTGTGGGGGTTGATCATCAGTCACAACGATTACGTTTTGGTCAATGCGGCATGGCAGACGGCGAAGCAGTTGCAGATTGATGTGAAAAAACGGGTGGATCTGGGGGAATTGGCATACCGAGATCTTCTGTTGGCGCAAGAGGAGAGCTTGGCACGCCAAGGAGAGTTGTTTCATGCGCTGGAGAAATTCAAACACGCGCAATATCATTATCAATCTTTGACCGGCTTGGAGCAGATTCCCGCTGAATTTCAAGAGCCAGTGAATCGCTTGGCGCAGCCATTAATACAGCATGTTGAGTTGCTGTTGTTGGCAGCAAAAAAGGGGCGAGCAGAGGCGCAAGTGCTACTGGAACGCCTTGTGGCAAAGGGTAAACCTGAGTTGCAATTCAATCTGCGCCAAGAGCGTTTCAATCGTCAAGGTGAAGCGGTTCAGAGTGTTGGTTTGGGTCTGACGATGCCCTTGGGCGGCGGTACTCGCGCAGCTCAAGCGGAGGCACAAGGTCAATTTCTCATCGCGCAATCACAGCGTCAACTGGCAGACAAAAGACGTTCGCTTCACCAAGCACTGCATCACGCTGAACACGCTTTGGATCTCAGTCGTGAAGCCTTGGCGGTGGCTCAGCAGCGTTACGATCTGCTGCAAAAAAACGTGCGCCTAACAACATCGGCTTTTCAGGCGGGTGAAGTGGACTTGGTGGAGTTGTTACGGGTTAAAGCGCGTGCGTTTAGCGTCGAACGAAATTTACATTTGCATCAATTACAACTGCAACGGGAAATTTCCCGTTTGAATCAAGCTGCGGGA
>JAUZRS010000290.1 GCA_030950195.1 Gammaproteobacteria bacterium
CGCACCGCAAGCGGCCATTTACCCCTTAAATCTGGAGGGGGCAACCCAACAAGACTACCAAGATCTGGCCAACACTCTGGAAAACGAGTTCGGTCAGCTCAACGGCATTTTACACAGTGCTGCATGGCTGGGCGCATTAACACCACTGGAAAACTACGATGCAGAGACGTGGTTCAAAGTGATGCAGGTTAATCTCAATGGCCCTGTACAGCTAACCCAAGCCTGCCTACCACTGATGCATCAGAGCGACACCCCCAGCATGTTGTTCACCTTGGATGATAAAAATCGCGCTTATTGGGGCGCTTACGGGGTTTCCAAACAAGCACTAAGCGGCTTGGTAAAGGTCTGGGCAGACGAATTGGAAAACGACACCCCCTCAGGCAAGCGTCGCCGCATCCGCGTCAATGGCATTAATCCTGGCCCCACTCGCACCAATCTGCGCACCAAAGCCTACCCAGGTGAACTGCCCAGCGAATTGCCTACCCCAGAAGAAAAAATGGCACACTATCTCTATCTGATCGGCAATGACAGCCAACAGATCAGCGGCGAGATCATCCGCCTTTAGGCGCAGCCTCTCCCACCGCTGCCAACAGGTCACTCACCTTCCACAGGGAGTGGCCGAACAACACCTGCTGATCCGCTTGCACATAACCTTCTTGAAACGGGATTTTTTGCTCGCCATTCAGCAAGTAGGTACCGTTGGTCGAGTTGAGATCCGTTAAATAGATTTCATTGTTTAATACCTGCAATTCTGCGTGACGGTTGCTTACCGTCACACCATCAAGGCAAATTTCTCCCAAGCGCCCAATCGTATACGTTCGATCTCGCACACGTTTTCCCTCCAAACAAACCACGCCAAAAAGAAGCAGTTAAAAATAACCTTGGTACTGCTTCAACTCATCGGCGGTGAGCATAAACACACCCTCACCGCCGTATTCAAACTGCAACCACAAAAAAGGCACCTCTGGGTAGAACGCTTCCAGCGCTTGCGCACTGTTGCCCACCTCAACCACCAGCATCCCGTGATCATTCAAAAAGTCACCGGCTTGGCGTAACATTCTCTGTACTAAATCAAGCCCCAACTCACCAGCAGCCAACCCCAGCTCCGGCTCATGCCGAAATTCTTGACTCAACTGTGACATCTCTATCGCATCCACATAAGGCGGATTACTGACAATCAAATCATAACGCCGATCTTCAAGCCCTACAAAAAGATCCGCTTGCTGCACCTTAACCCGCCCTGACAACTCGTGCTGCTCAATATTGATCTGTGCCACCTCCAAGGCCTCAGCGGAAATGTCCGCCAGATCCACCTGCGCATCGGCAAAAGCATAGGCGCAAGCGATACCAATGCAACCCGAGCCAGAGCAGAGATCCAGAACCCGCTCCACCCCAGCAGGATCAAGCCAATCAGCAAACCCCGATAAAATCGGCTCGGCCAGGGGCGAACGAGGCACCAACACCCGCTCATCCACATAAAAAGAGAGACCGGCAAACCACGCCTGCCGAGTCAAATAAGCCGCTGGCAGACGCTCCTCTGCTCGACGTTTTAGCAGCGCCTTCACTTTGGCCACCTCTGCGCCGCTTAGCAATCGTTCCGGCTCCGCAATCGGCTCATCCACCGGCAGATCCAAGGCAAACAGCAGCAACCACGCCGCCTCATCATTGGCGTTATCGGTCCCGTGACCGTAACAAAGATCCGCTGCGGCCAAATATTCCCCACCCCACTGCAACAACGCCTGCAAGGTAATCATTTTATTATCAGAAATCATATTCATTTGGTTTACAGAGTAAAAGACAAACGGCATTATTGTCGCCCTTGCAACGAACCACAAGCCAGACGGCTGCAATTCTCCCCACTTACCCAACGAGTTTCACTTATGAGTTCACAACCCCAAGGCGCTTCACTGGGCGACTACCTAAAAGCCCTGCCACAATACCTCCTTCCCCATCACGCCTTATCACGAGTGATTTACTTCTTTACCCGCCTCAAAACACCGCTGAAAAACCCCGTTGGACGCTGGTTCATTAAAACCTTCAAAGTTGATATGAGCGAAGCTCAAGAGTCCAATATCGAAGCGTACGCCAGCTTCAATGAATTTTTCACCCGTGAGCTAAAAACCGGCTTGCGCCCCATCGACCCGACTGAACATGGCCTCACCAGCCCCGTGGACGGCACCGTTTCACAAGCCATGCCGATTGAAAAGGGTTCGGTTTTTCAAGCCAAGGGACGTGACTACACTCTATTGGAGCTGCTTGGCGGTGATGCCGATCTAACAGCACGCTTTGAAGGCGGTATTTTCAGCACACTGTACCTCTCACCACGAGACTACCACCGCATTCACATGCCTCAAGAAGGCACACTCAAACAGATGATCTACATTCCAGGCCGTCTGTTCAGCGTTGCCGCTCACACCGTGCGCGTAGTGCCGCGCCTGTTTGCCCGCAACGAACGGGTGGTCGCGCTGTTTGAAACCGCCCACGGCCCATTGGCAATGGTACTGGTAGGCGCAATGAACGTCTCCGCCATCGACACCGTTTGGCAGCAGAAGATCACCCCCAGCAAAGGCAAAGGCATTCGCCGCTGGGACTACTCTGAGGAGCAAGCCATTACCCTCAAGCAGGGCGCAGAGATGGGACGCTTTAATATGGGTTCTACGGTGATTCTGGTCGCCAGTGCAGGCGCGCAGTGGAGCGAGCATCTGCAAGCCGGTGAACCGGTACGCATGGGGGAATTGATTGGCAAGCGACCAATATCACCCAAATAAAAAACCAGTAGAAGAGAAGGCATGCCTTCTCTCTCAGCCTATTTTTTAAATTTAAACCCGCAACCGACCTGTTAGCCTCCCAGTCTCATCCAGCAAACCGTAACGCTGCAACCAGAGCAACGCATCCTCCGCATCCCCCTCAAACCAAGCCTGCGCCGAACCCAAACGAAAGCTGTAACCCCACGCATCCATATCCGCCCACATGCGCTCACGCCTCATGGGCAGACGATCTGCCAATACAATTTGCAAGTAACAAACGCCATTTTCTTCGTCGTAATCCCCCGCCGCATCGGTGTCCAGCGCAACCCGACGCTGACCGTCCATGCAGAGGTAATGACACGCTTCATGCAGTGCCGAATGCACCGGCGTATCAGGGCGAACATAGAGCCGATTGGCCACCAACCCCGCCTCTTCATCCCCCCAAAAACTGCCGGTAATCGTCTCACCCTCAGCCAGCCAAATCAGTTGCAGACCGTATTCGGCCAACACCGCCTCTAAAGCCTTCGGCTCCAATTCAGCACAACGCAAAACAGAGTTCATCACGCCCTCTCAATGGAAAAGGCCAACACATCACGAATGTGCTCAGCTCCACTCAGCACCATCAAGAGCCGATCTAACCCCAAAGCTACCCCCGCACAAGCGGGCATCCCCGCCTGCAAGGCAGCAATTAAATTGTAATCCAGCGGTGGTTGAGCCAACCCCTGCACTTGACGCTGTTGCAACTCCGCTTCAAAACGCGCCTGCTGCTCAGCAGCATCCAGCAGCTCATGAAAACCGTTCGCCAGTTCTAACTCACCCCAATAACACTCAAAACGCTCAGCAATCGACGGATCATCAATCGAAAGCCGCGCAAGAGACGCTTGTGATGCAGGGTAGTGGTAAATAAAGGTAGGCCGATCAAGAGGAAAACAAGGTGCAACGCCTTGGCTCATCAGCCAATCAAGCAAGCTATCTCGACTCTCATCCTCTGGAAAATGGGGTGCAGACACCGGCAAACCTTCAATAACCTGATGCAGTTCAGCCACGGCAGCCGTCAGCGGATTCAGATTCAAAAAGCGCTCAAAGGCCTGCTGATAACTCAATTTCAACGCAGGAGGAAATTCCGGCAACAGCTGTTGCAACAGCGCCTCCACCTCGTCCATCAGCGCAAAATGGTCAAAATCGAGCCGGTACCACTCCAACAAGGTAAATTCAGGGTTGTGATAACGCCCCTGCTCACCTTGACGAAACACTCGACTGACCTGATAGATGTCTCCCACATCGGCAGCCAACAGCCGCTTCATGGCAAATTCCGGCGAGCTGTTCAAATAACAACGCCGACCGTCCGCCAGCGCCGTCTGCAAACATTCGATATGAGGATCGCTGCCTGCGGCGTTGGAGAGAATCGGCGTCTCCACCTCCAGCACCTGCCGCTGAGCAAAAAAGGCACGAATCTGCGTCAACATCTGTGCCCGCTGCTGCAACCGGCTTAACGACGCCGTTGGCCGCCACTCAAAGGGCAAAGCCTACGACTTCACGCGAGAAACATATTCACCCGTACGGCTATCAATTTTCAACATTTCACCTTCTTCGATAAACAGCGGCACCCGCACCGTCGCACCGGTTTCTAATGTTGCCGGTTTAGTACCACCTTGTGCGGTATCGCCTTTCAGACCTGGATCCGTTTGAGTCACGGACAACTCAACAAAATTAGGCACCATGACACTCAAAGGCGCACCGTTCCAAAGCGTCACATTGCAAATCTCTTGTTCCTTGAGCCACTTAGAGGTCTCGCCCACCGCCACCGCATCGGCGGCAATCTGTTCAAACGTAGCCGCATCCATAAAGTGCCAAAATTCACCGTCGTTATAGAGGTATTGCAGATCCACATCCATCACATCCGCCGCCTCCACACTTTCACCCGACTTAAAGGTCTTTTCCACCACTCGACCGGTTTTGAGGTTACGCACTTTGACCCGACTGAACGCCTGACCTTTGCCTGGTTTTACAAACTCATTTTCAACGATACTGTGTGGATCGTTGCTCAACATAATTTTAAGACCGCTTTTAAATTCATTGGTACTGTAGGTTGCCATGCTGACCTCTGTTAGAATTACGAAAAAAATTGATTTGCCTATGATACCCCGAAGCGATGCCTTACAGCAGCCACCTCAGTGGCAAAAAGAGCTGGCCTGTGCGATCCGCGAGCCAAAAAAACTCTATCAAGCACTGGAGTTAAACCCCGACACCTTAATGGGCAGCCTCGCCGCCCACCACTCTTTCCGCTTGCTGGTGCCCCACGCCTATCTGGCCAAGATGAAAAAAGGCGATAAAAACGACCCCTTGCTACTGCAAGTGCTGCCGCGCAAGATTGAAAATCAGACCGTCAGTGGCTTTGTCAGCGACCCCGTTGGCGATTTGGCCGCCGTGCAGACTCCCGGCCTGCTGCACAAATACCACGGACGCGCCCTACTCATCACCACAGGAGCCTGCGCGATCCACTGCCGCTACTGCTTCCGCCGTCATTTTCCTTACAGTGACAGCAACGCCAGCAGCCACAATTGGCAACCGGCTCTGGACTACCTGCAAGCCAATACAGAGATTCACGAAGTGATTCTCAGCGGTGGCGACCCGCTGACACTCTCTGACAAAAAACTGGCAGATCTTAGTCAAAAACTTGACAACATCCCCCACCTGCACACCTTGCGTATCCACACTCGTCTGCCTTTGGTACTGCCAAACCGCATCAATAACGAGCTACTCGCTTGGCTGGCCAAGAGCCGCTTAAAAGTTGTTTTTGTTTTGCACGCCAACCACGCCAACGAAATTGACACCCATGTTCAACAGGTTTGCCAGCAATTGAAACAGGCTGGAGTGCTACTACTGAACCAAACCGTACTGCTCAAAGGTATCAATGACAGCGCAGCCCGCATGACTCAATTGAGCCATGCGCTTTTTGCAGCGAATGTTTTACCCTACTACCTACACCTGCTGGATCGAGTGCAAGGCAGCGCCCATTACGAATGCTCAACAATAGAAGCCTCACATCTTATGCAAACCTTACGAGAACAATTACCCGGCTACCTGGTACCAAAACTGGTACGAGAGGAGGCAGGGAAAAAATTCAAAACCCCCATTCCTGACAAATTGGCATAACTTAAGCGTCAAAAGGGATTATCGTTACATACGAGCATTTCACTGTGCCTGAATATCCAATAAATTTATGACTCCGGCGTTCAAAAGTCGCCATGCTTCACATTGTCAACTATCTATCAGGGTTAAGATTGACCCATAATGAGATCC
Source organism: Gammaproteobacteria bacterium (assembly GCA_030950195.1). Classification (GTDB taxonomy): domain Bacteria; phylum Pseudomonadota; class Gammaproteobacteria; order JAUZRS01; family JAUZRS01; genus JAUZRS01. The sequence goes on from JAUZRS010000290.1 coordinate 6,051, forward strand.
GGATTTTTTATAACAGGGACACATTCGCTGACAGAGACAGCGTTAGAGAGCAATCACTTTGACAAACCCCAACAGCTTACGCCTTATCATTATCGACAGCGATTTTCACAACGCCGAAACCTGCAACAGCGCACTGCGTGCTATGGGTTATGCAATAAAACCAACCCGAGTGGCAACTCAAGATGATCTAGATGATGCGCTTAAAAATGACCCTTATGAATTGATCCTCTACTGCATTGGTGCAGAGATTCTCAGTCTGCAAGAGACACAACAATGTCTCAATAACAATCAAAAAAACATCCCCGTTATCGCCTTAAGCAACAAACAAAGTGAAAAAATTAATCCTGCTGAAATTATGCAACAGGGCGCTACCGATCTGATTCAAAGTGAAAACTTTCAACATCTGAAACAGGTCATCAAGCGTGAACGCCTCCACTTTCAAACCCAACAACGTCTGGAAAAAATCACCACTCGCTACGATCACAGTGAAAAACGCTCGCAAGCGTTGATGAACAGCTCCCGTGATGCCATCGCCTACATCCACGACGGCATGCACATCCAAGTCAACGCGACCTATTTGGAGCTGTTTGGTTTAGAAGAAGAAGATATAACCAGCACACCCATCATGGATATGGTAACCACCGATCATCAGAAGAAACTCAAAGAATTTTTACGTCATCAGCATAAAAACAAAAAAGTCAGTGGCAAATTAGCGATTCAACTGCTGCACTCAGGCCAAAAAATCCCCTTTAGTGGAGAAATGGAGTTCTCTCCTGCCAGCATCGACGGCGAGCAGTGTACTCAAATTATCATTCGTGATCGCAGCGATGCCAAAGAGCTGGAACGCAAACTTCTACATCAAAGCCGCACCGACTCTCTCACCAGTCTTTACAACCGCCAACACCTCACTACACTGCTGGAACAAGAAGCCAAAAAAGCCAGCAAAGGCACGCATAAAGCTACCTTGCTGCAAATTCGTCTCGATGACCTTAATACCATTAAAAAAACCTGCGGTATTATTGGCGCAGACCAATTCTTAGTGGCGATCAGCAAAGTCTTACGCGAAGTGGCCAACCCCAAAGATCTGCTGTTTCGTTTTGCTGGCCCAACCTTTATGTTGCTCAGCCATGAAAGTGATACCGAAAAAGCCAAACACTACGCGCAACAGATCATCTCTCGGGTTGAAAAATACATCTGTACCCTAAGCGGTCACACCACCTCCAGCAGCTGCTGCATTGGCATCTGCCAAATCGATGACAGCACCAAAACCGCTACCGATATTCTGTCACGCTCAGATCGAGCCCTGAATGCCGCCATCGACAATAAAGATGACGACAGCAGTTTATCCCTCTATCAACCCAACACGGCTGAACAAAGTCAAAAGCAAGTGGATCACACTTGGGCACAAAACATCACCAAAGCATTGAGAAATAATGGCTTTCGTCTTTTATATCAACCGATTGTGGCACTGGAAGGCGATCACACCGAACGCTACGAAGTGGACATTCGCCTGCTGGATGAAAACAATAAAGAGTTGGCACAAACCGAATTTCTCAATGCAGCTCAACGAACAGGACTCTCCCGTGGCATCAACCGCTGGACAATAAGCAAAGCCATTCAGCAACTGCACAAAAAACACAAATCAGGCAATAACACGGTCTTTTTTATCAAATTGACCAAAAATGCTCTACAAGACCCCGATCTGTTTCGCCACATTCACAATCAGATCAAAACCATCCGCATCGCACCGGACAGCTTGGTCTTTGAAATCGAAGAAGAGACCGCTCACAGCCAACTGAAACAAGCACGCGCCTTTGCCAAAGCACTGCTACAGATCAACTGTCGAGTGGCCATATCCAACTTTGGACGCAGTGCCAAACCGTTCCAACTGTTTAAACATGTGCCGGCTCAATACCTCAAAATTGATGACGACCTGATGGAAGAGCTAAGCAGCAACAGCGAAAGCCAAGCTGTGGTGCAGGCCATTATGGCCGAAGCAAAACTGAAAAAAATCGCCACCATCGCCCCCGGAATTGAAAATGCCAACAGCCTCTCCGTGCTCTGGAGCATGTCTGCCGATTACATCCAAGGCGGATTTTTACGCCACGCCAGCGAAAACCTCGATTACGACTTCAGTGCCATGAGCGCTTAACCCCCCTTTCTCAAGCAAAAAATGAGATCTTTTCCTATTGTCGGGAAGGCCTCTACTGACATACACTCACACACCTCATGACCCCAACAAACGGCACAGAGCTTGTGTGCGCTGTTCATCACAGAAATCACACCGCTCACTCAGCTTAAAAAAAACTTAAGCAATGGATCACGTTTTTACTCACTGGATTCGCTTACGATAGAGCCATCAAAACTTTCTCCATCACCTTAAAAAGAGTCAGACGCATGGACATAAAATTATCCACACTTTCAGCGGGCATTTTAACCTGCACGTTAGCCAGCTTCAGTCACTCCGCATTCGCTCTGAGCCCCATCGCCTTAGAAGGCGAAACACTGTACGGAAACCTCTGCGCCGGTTGTCACGGCAGCAATCCGGCCAACGACAAACGTCGCATCACCCGTGGCGTTACCGCTGCCGCCATTATCGGTTACCACGGAACCGGCAAGTCTACTAACGCTGAATCCACTAAAATCGCCACCTACATTGATGAGGTGATTAACGGCAGTCCCGTCACCGCACCCGCACCCGCACCGACAACACCTCCACCTCCACCGGCTCCCACCTTATCTGGAGCAGATCTTTATGCCGCTGCGTGTTCTGGCTGTCACGGCGCAGACCCCGCCAATGGCCGAAACAAAATAGCCAACGGCACCAGTGCTAGCACCATTGCTGGCAAACATGGAACCCAATATTCATCCAGCACCGAATCCGCCTTAATTGCCACCTACATCAGCGGACGAATTGCACCGACCCCAACAGCCCCTCCGCCCTCAACCACAGCACCTGCTCCGGTTATCCCTCCTAGCAGCAATTTACTTCCAGTTGTGGATTTTAGAAACGGTGTCTACCCCACACCTAATTATCAAGGTAACCAAGACACTTACATCTCACAAATCGCACCCGATGTTAATCATGGCAATGAAACAACCTTACTCATTGATGGAGCCAACCCCAGCCCCAATGACGAAAGCACCTTAATCTCTTGGGACATCACCAGCATCCCCAGCAACGCCACCATCGACACAGTGAAACTCACCTTCAACGTCACCAATCCAACGGATCAAGCCTACGGCATCTACCAAGCCTTAAAACCTTGGGTAGAAAACCAAGCCACCTGGGTCAACTACGCGGCTGGACAAGCATGGACTCAAGCCGGTGCCAACCTGCTCTCTGAAACCTTAAGCAACAGCGGTGTGGTCACCACCAACAGCAACCCAGATCGAGGCGTGTTAGTAGACACGGTCAACGTCATCGACACCGTCACCTCCGCGTCTACCTTCAACCCAACAGCCATCGTACTGACACTCAACAGTTTGGGCGTTGATATGGTGCAAGGCTGGGTCAATGGCAATCAACCCAACTACGGCATCATCATCGCCGACACCAACGTCACCAACGGTCTGGACATTTCATCCAGCGAAGATCCCGTGCTTAATAATCGCCCCAAACTTTCTGTCAGTTACACCGTTCCTAACGGCACCACTGGCGGCACAGGAAACACAGGCGGCACAGGAAACACCACACCGCCTGCGGACAACAACACCCAATCCGGTCAAGCCATCTACGCCAATGCCTGCTCAGGTTGCCACGGCAGTGATCCCGCCAACGGCAGAAACAAAATCGACCAAGGCACCGTTGCCACAAAAATCACAGCCAAACACAGCTTTGTCACCTCAGGTGATGCCGACAAAGTAGCCGCCTACATCAGTGCTGCGCTGACCGGCCAACCGGCACCGACTGCTCCCGTAGTGATTCCTCCTCCACCTGCGCCCGTCACCTCCAGTAACGGCGCGCAACTTTACGCCGACCAATGTGCGGTCTGTCATGGAGCCAACCCCGCCAATGGCGACAACAAAATTGATCTGGGCACCGATAAAGCGATCATTCTGGGCAAGCACAGCTTTGTGATTGATGCCGATGCAACAGAAATCGCCACCTTTATCCAAACCTCGCTCAACAATGCCGCCGCGCCTGTTGGCAGCAACAACACCGGCACCGGCAGCAGCACAGCCAGCTCCTCGCAACTCTACGCTGACCTCTGCTCCAGCTGTCACGGCGATGATCCCGCCTACGACAATTTTGGTATTCTCGTAGCCGCAACCGACGCCGCTCGAATTGACCACTACTTTGTGAAACAAGACGATGCGGCCAAAATCGTGCCCTTCATTCAAGAGCGCAAAGCAGCAGCAGACACCGCAGCAGCCGTGCGCTTGCCCACAACAAGCAGCTCCACCAGTAGCGGTGGCGCACTCACTCCCCTCTGGCTGATGTTGCTCGGCCTCATCGGCTTAGCACGCCGTCGAGGTTAAAAACTAAGCCCACAAAAAAGCCCCAGACTGTTTTCAGTCTGGGGCTTTTTTTTGCCTGCATTTTAACGCTTAAAATACTGAAGCTAGGTTAACCTTTACCCAGCACTACCTTCTGCACACTCTGGAAACCTCGTGGCAACTTGCTGCCCCGCCGCCCTCTTTCGCCTTGGTAACTGTCCAATTCATCGTACTTCAAGCGCGTTAGGCGTTTACCGCTGTACAGGGTCAGCGACTCACCCACTGGCAGCGACAACAACCCCACCAGCGTCTCCTCACCGCTTTTCAATTTCGCCGCCGGAATACCGATGATTTTATTGCCCTTACCGCGCGCCATCTCCGGCAACTCGGTGATCGGATAACTGAGCAAGTACCCACCACTGCTCACCGCCACCACCCGATCCCGTTGATGATTAAAGATCGGCACCGGCATCATCACTTTCGCCCCTGCAGGCACACTCAACACCACCTTACCGGCTTTATTGCGACTGATCAGATCCGCCAATTTAGCCACAAAACCGTAACCGGCATCACTGGCCAACAGGTAACGTTCTTCTGGATCACCCATCATCACCGCAACAAAATGCGCCCCATCAGCCGGTTTTAAACGCCCCGCCAAAGGCTCACCCAAACTGCGCGCCGAAGGCAAGGTGTGAGCGGGTAAAACATAGACCCTTCCTGTGGACTCCAAAAACAGCGCCAATTGATTGCTCTTGCCGCAGGCCGAAGCTTGGAACGCATCCCCAGATTTGTAATTCAAACCCGCCGCATTGACCTCATGACCTTTGGCCGCGCGCACCCAACCCCGCTGTGACAGCACCACCGTCACCGCCTCGCTGGGCAGCAGATCACTCTCATCCATCGCCCGCGCCGCTGGGCGCTGTTCCAAGCCTGTACGACGTGCATCGCCGTACAATTTGACATCGGCCAGCAACTCTTTTTTAATCAGGGTCTTTTGTCGCTGTTCCGAAGCCAGCACGGTTTCCAACTGCGTGCGCTCTTTGGCCAACTCACCCTGTTCCCCACGAATCTGTACCTCTTCCAGCTTGGCCAGATGGCGCAGCTTCAGATCCAGCACCGCATCGGCTTGCAGCTCACTCAAACCAAAACGCACCACCAGCTCCGCACGCGGATCATCCTCTTCACGAATGATGGCGATCACCTCATCAATGTTCAAAAAGGCGATCAGTAACGCATCGAGAATGTGCAGCCGCGAAAGCACTTTATCCAAGCGCCACTGCAAACGACGGCGCACAGTGTCGCTGCGAAACTGCAACCATTCGCTCAAAATGGTGCGCAGATTTTTCACCTGTGGCCGACCGTTGGTACCGATCATGTTCAGGTTGACGCGGTAGCTGCGCTCCAGATCGGTGCTGGCAAACAGATGCAACATCAGCGCATCTCGACCCCACTTTTTACCCTTTGGCACAATCACCAAACGGGTCGGATTTTCATGATCCGACTCATCGCGCAGATCCTCCACCATCGGCAGTTTTTTCGCCTGCATCTGCTGCGCGATCTGCTCCAAAATTTTTGCCCCCGAAACCTGATGCGGCAGCTCGGTGATGACAATCTCGTCCTCTTCTTGCTCGTAACGGGCGCGCATCCGCACCATGCCTTTGCCCGTTTGGTACATCTGCCGCAGCTCCGCAGGGCTGCTGACAATCTCACCACCGGTGGGATAATCCGGCCCTTTGATCAGCTCGTACAGCGCATCGTCAGAGAGGTTCGGCTTCTCCAGCATCGCCACACAAGCGGCAACAATTTCAGCTAAATTGTGCGGTGGAATATCCGTTGCCATCCCCACCGCGATGCCAGTGGTGCCGTTCAATAAAATGTGCGGCAAACGCGAGGGCAACAGAGTCGGCTCTTTTAAGGTGCCATCAAAATTCGGTGCCCACTCCACCGTACCTTGTCCCAGCTCTTGCAATAACGATTTGGCAAAAGGCGACAGGCGCGATTCGGTGTAACGCATCGCCGCAAAAGATTTGGGATCATCCGCCGAACCCCAGTTGCCCTGACCGTCCACCAACGGGCAGCGATAGGAAAACGGCTGAGCCATCAACACCATCGCCTCATAACAGGCCGAATCGCCATGAGGGTGGAACTTACCCAATACATCCCCCACGGTGCGCGCTGATTTTTTATGTTTGGAGCTGGCCGACAATCCCAA
>JAUZRS010000291.1 GCA_030950195.1 Gammaproteobacteria bacterium
TCTGGAGTTGGGCCTTCAAATTTGAGCCGTTTTTGCATCGCAGGGGTGATATGAACGGTGCCCTGTTTGTCGATGAGCATTACTTGATCCAGTTTCATGCTGCGGGCGATTTCCAGCCAATGATCACCACCGGCAATAAACAGCGCGGTGGCAGCGGCATCAGCCAAAGCAGCGTTGTCGGTGATGACGGTGACCGATTGGCAGTTGTCGGCAGGTTTGCCGCTGCGCGGGTCGATGATGTGATGGTAGCGTTGACCTTGGTAATCAAAAAATCGTTCGTAATCGCCGGAGGTGAAGACGCTCTCGCCTTCATGCACGGAGAGGGAGGCGATGATGCCTTGTCGCCGAGGGGCGCGGATGCCGATGCGCCAGAGACGGTCTTCTGGATGGCCAATGGCACGCAGGTCGCCTCCGGCATTGACGATGGCGTTTTTGATCCCCAGTTGTTGAAGTGTTTTGATCGCTTCATCGACGGCGTAACCTTTGGCGATGGCACCAAAATCAAAGTGGATATTAGGGTTGTTGCTGCTGATTTCCGTTGTCTTGAGGTGAATGTCACTCATGCGATTTTTATGCGCCAAGAGCGTTTGAATCGCTTTTTCTGCTGGCGGTGTGGTGGGCAGATCGTCGCTGTGAAAGCCCCACAGAGCGATTAATTCACCGATGGCGGGGTTAAATAAGCCCTGACTGCTGAGCGAAAGCTGCTGAGCTTGTTTGAACAGCGGTTGCATCTCTGTGGGCAGTTGAGCTGTTTTACCTGCGTGCAGTTGTTGGTTGATTTGGGTCAAGGGGCTGGGATCCCAGGCGTGCCAGCGTTTATCGAGTTTGTCGAACAGCAGAGTTAATTTTTGGATGGCGAGGCGCTGTTTTTCTTCTTCTACTCCATAGAGACTGATGTCCACCAATGTTCCCATCGCCAGAAAACGTTCATTATGAATTTCTGTCTGTTTTTCGCCGCAGGCGCTGAGCAACAAGAGGGTGCTAAAAAGGGCAACGATCCGTAACAACATCATTTGTTTTCCATAAGCGTAGTGTGAATACAGTCCATTAAATCACCGCCAATGTCCAAGTTACCTTCCCGATCCAGCTCGCGGATGCAGGTGGGGCTGGTGACGTTGATTTCGGTCAAATAATCGCCGATTACATCGAGACCAACAAACAGTAGGCCTTTTTCGCGCAGCGTGGGTGCGACTTGTTCACAGATCCAGTAGTCCCGATCACTGAGCGGTACAGGTACACCGTGTCCTCCGGCAGCAATGTTGCCGCGCAGCTCGCCTTTGGCGGGGATGCGAGCCAGTGCTAAGGGAGCCGGTACGCCGTTGACCAGCAGGATGCGTTTGTCACCAGCACTGATTTCGGGAAGGAATTTTTGCGCCATGATCAGGCGCTGATTTTTATGCGTGATGACTTCCAGAATGGTGCTGGTGTTGGGGTCATCGAGGCGCAAACGGAAAATAGACTCTCCACCCATGCCGTCGAGCGGTTTAACCACGATGTCTTGATGTTGCTGTAAAAAAGCCAACAGGCGTGGCGCTTGGCTGCTGACCAAGGTGGGCGCGCAGCACTGCGGGAATTCGGAGGTGAAGAGTTTTTCATTCGCATCGCGCAGACTCGATGCTCGGTTGACCACCAAACAGCCCGCCGCTTCAGCGCGCTCCAGCAGGTAGGTGCTGTAGATGTAATCCATATTAAAGGGCGGATCTTTGCGCATTAAGATGGCATCAAGGTGGTGCAGCGGTTGATCGCTTTTTTCACCCAGTTCAAACCACTTGTGCGCATCGTCTGCGACGCTGAGAGGGCGCATCGTTCCCCAAGCAACCTCCTGTTCTAAATAGAGATCATGCTGTTGCAGGTAGTGCAACGACCAACCGCGTTTTTGCGCTGCCAGCAGCATGGTCAAACTGCTGTCTTTGTGCGGTTTGATCTGCTCGATGGGGTCCATGACGATGCCGAGTTTGAGTTTCATGACCTCTCCCTTAGCTTTGTGAGTTTTGGCTGTTGGCAATTTCACGCGCCGCAGCGAGCAGTGCGAGGCGAGCGATAACACCGTAGGCGTAAAACCGATTCGGTTCAGCGTCAGGCGCTTGGCTGGGGTCGGGGGCGGTGCAGGTGTCGGCAAAGGCGAGTGGTTCGAACGTCATCCCCGGAGCGTTGAGGTTTTCGGTACGTTTGCGCTTGTTGTGCACCCGATAAAAGCCGCCGACGACAAAGTGGTCGATCATATAGACCACAGGTTCGGCAACGGCGTTGTTGTTGCCCCAATATTCGTCGGTGTAAACGCCCTCTTGCAAAATCACTTGGGTGATTGCTTTGCCTTCTTTACTGGAGGACATGCGGTTGCGCTGTTTGCGATTCAGGCTGTGAACTTCGTCGATGCTTTTCACCGACATAATGCCCATGCCGTAGGTACCCGCATCGGCTTTGATGATCACATAGGGCTCTTGGTCTATTTGATATTGATCGTATTTTTTCTGGATGGCATCCAGCAGTTCACGTACTTTTTTTACCAAACACTCTTCGCCTTCTCGTTTGAGAAAGTTGATCGCACCGCAGTTATTGAACAGTGGGTTGATGAGCCACGGATCAATCTCCACCAGATCAGCCAACTCTTTGGCAATGTGGTCGTATTGAGTAAAATGGTCTGACTTAAGTCGATCAGACCAGCCCAGTTCTGTGGGAGGAAAAACCATCTGATCGAGGTTTTCCAGAATGTCGGGGCGGCCACCGGAGAGATCGTTGTTGAGCAAAATAGCACAGGGCAGATAGTCGCCGATCTGGAGCTGTCCGCCGTGGCGTTGAATCGGTTCCAGCAGCACACTTTTCCCCGAGGGCAATTCAAAGGTGTGTGCGGTTGCGATGTCGGGGTTGAGGCTGCCGATTTTGACTTCGTAACCGGCCAGCGTAATGGTTTCTGCCAGTACGGCTAAACTCTCCAAATAGAAGAGGTTGCGGGTGTGGTTTTCGGGAATGATCAGCAATTTAACTGCTTGAGGGCAGATACGCTCCATCGCCGATTGAATGGCTTGAATGCAAAGCGGCATGAAGTTCGGGTTGAGGTTGTTAAAACCGGCTGGAAATAGATTGGTGTCCACTGGCGCTAATTTGAAGCCGGAGTTGCGTAGATCAACAGAGGCGTAGAGCGGAGCGGGCGTCTGTAACCATTGCTGGCGAAACCAGGCTTCGATGCGGCTTTGATGTTGCAGCAAGTGAGATTCAATTTCTTGCAATGGTCCTTGGTTGGCGGTGGTGAGGTGCGGTACGGCTAGGACTGACTCGGCGCTCATGGGGTTTCCAGTGTGAAAGGTAATGACATAGTTTAACCGATAGAAAGGTGGTTTTGTGATGCGCTGGTGTTTGCCTTTTGGCTTGTGGTGCAACAATCTCAAAATCATATTGATCGTTGTTATTCAAAAGTGAGAGATTAGGGCTGTTGCTGGAGGGCGAGTTGCGCTAAATTGTGGAGCAGTAGGGAGTTTATCCAATTGATAGGGATTCGTGAGAGAGGTTGATGTGTCTACGACAACAGAAACAGAACGCACTAAAACGGTGTTGGTGGTTGATGACAGCAACACCATTCGTCGTTCAGCTGAAAATTTATTGAAAAAAGAGGGTTTCGAGGTCGTGACCGCTGAAGACGGTTTTGAGGCGTTGTCTAAGATTATGGCGCACAAGCCGGACATCGTGTTTATCGACATCATGATGCCGAGATTGGATGGCTATCAGACCTGTGCTTTGATTAAACACAACAGCCTGTTTAAAAATACACCTGTGATCATGTTGTCGAGCAAAGACAGTATTTTTGATCGTGCGCGTGGGCGCATGGTGGGTTCGGAACATTATGTGACCAAGCCGTTTACCAAAGAAGATCTGCTGGGTGCGATCAAAACCTATGCAGTTTCGAGTTAAAAGATCGGCTTGTTTGTTGGCCGCGAGTGTTGATGGGGTATTTGTGTTGTATTTGGACTTAATGTTGATATTTGGAGTAAGACGATGCTCAATGTGTTGATTGTGGATGATTCTCCGACAGAGGTTCATTTCGTTCAGAGCATATTGGAAAAAAACGGTTTTAAGGTGAGCGTGGCCACTAACGGTGAAGATGGGGTGCAACAAGCAGGCTGTTTGCAGCCAGATTTGATTTTGATGGATGTGGTGATGCCGGGGATGAACGGTTTTCAGGCCACTCGGCAGCTACACAGCAATGGAGATACCTCTGCGATACCGGTGATTATGATTACGACTAAAGATCAACACACCGATAAGGTCTGGGGATTGAGGCAAGGAGCGGTAGATTATATTGTGAAACCGATCAAAGAAGAGGATCTGTTGCGGCGCGTGAAAGCGAGCTTAAATAACTGATGCTTGAGTTAAGCACCAGTTCACCGTTTAAAATTTTGCAAGAGTATGAACGCCGAATTTTGCAGCGTAATGTTGCTCTACCCAGTCGGGAAGAGGTGCGGGATAAGTGGGCTGGTATCGCTTTTCATCTGGGTGAGCAGAGGTTTGTGGTTGCCATGAGTGAGATTGCTGAAATTTTAGAGCCGCCCTCTTATGCTCAGGTGCCGTGTACTCAAAGTTGGTTTGTTGGCATTGCTAATATTCGTGGTGCTCTGTTACCCATCAGTGATCTGAATGGTTTTTTTTATGGCACAAATTTAGTTAATCGAGCTTCGTCTCGGGTGTTAATGTTCAATAAAAAAAATATGCGGGTTGGTGTAAAAGTAGAAAATGTTTTGGGTTTGAAACATTTTTATATGGAAGAGAAAATAAAGACACTGCCCCCTTTAGAGAAGTCTATTGCACCGTTTGTGCATTCGATGTTCAAACGTCTTGATGAAGAGTGGTTGGTGTTAAGTTTACGAGATTTGGTGGCCAGTGAGGCTTTTTTGCACGTTACAAAACAGCAAGCCTCATAAGCTTTGCTGCCGGTTTGGGTCAGCAAGGGGTCATAAAATGATGGAAAAGCATGTGAGTATTCGAGGAGAGAGAGGATGAAGGCGCGGGGATCAATTTCCGTACATAAGTTCAGCGCGGGTAAACCCAGCGTCTTACTTGGCATCCTGTTGGTTGTTTTTATCACGGCTATGGCTGGGGCCTTCATTTATGGCGCTGTACACGGCCGCTACGATAATGAATATATGTCCATTGTAAGTGAACAGCGGTTGTTATCGCAGCGTATCGTTGCTAATGCGGCTGAATCTGCGCGTGGCAGTCGGGCTGCCAGTACACGTCTACAGGCCTTTGAAGAGCGTTTTTTAGAGACTTTAGATCTGTTAAGAAATGGCAACCCAGCAACAGGTTTGCCTCCGATTCCTGCTGAATTACTGCCACCTCTGGTGGCGGTTGAAAAAAGCTGGCAGGCGGGACGGGTCAATATCGATACTATTCTTGGCGGTCGTGATTCAATTATCAGTGTGAATCGTTTTGTTGATGGTCTGCATGACTTAACCCCTAAACTATCGGCCATCTCTGAAGAGGTGGTGAATATTTTAGTATCGAAAAAGGCCAAACAAGATCTGATTTATTTATCTACTCGCCAATTAATGCTGGTGCAACGGATTGAAAACAACCTCAATAACATTGTTGCTGGACAGAAAGATGTGGCGACGGCAGCTGATTTTTTTGGTCAAGACGTGGCACTGTTTGGGCAAGTATTGGAAGGCATGTTAAAAGGTTCAAAAAGCCTTAACATCAAAGTTGTTAAGAATCCGACGATTCGTAAAAAATTGACAGAGGTTGAAACGCTGTTTGCTGAAATTCATCAAAATATGGGCGGTATTTTAGAGCTGTCACCGTTGTTGTTTTCGGTTAACGAAGCGGCGGGAAAAGCGGAATATTTCAGTGCGGATCTATTGGCCTCAACCACTCGTCTCGAACAGGGTTTTGTTCACTATTCTCGCCGGTTAGATGTACTGTTTTTCCAAGGTGTGGTGGCGGGTCTATTAGCGGTTGCGACCTTATTGGGATTGGGTTATTTTCTGGTACGTGAAGCACGGCAACGTTTGGCAGAGACGACGGAACAGGGGCGGCGTAATCAGCGCGCGATTTTGCGCCTCTTGGACGAATTGACGAATCTGGCCGAAGGCGATTTGACTACCCATGCGACGGTCACCGAAGACATTACCGGTGCCATTGCCGATTCGGTTAATTACGCCATTGATGCTCTGCGCAGTTTGGTGACCACCATTAATCAAACTGCGGGTGAAGTGGCTTCGGCAGCAGGCACCACGCAAGCGATTGCGATTGATCTAAAAGACGCCAGCGCTCATCAAGCCAGCGAAGTGGCCACCGCCAGTCACTCCATTGGTGAGATGGCGGCAGCTATGGATAAGGTCTCTAAAAATGCCCTCGGTTCTGCGCGGGTGGCGATGAGTTCGGTGGACATGGCCTCAAAAGGTGCCAGTACGGTGCGTTTGAGCATTGAGGGTATGGATACCATTCGTGAGCAGATTCAGGAAACCTCGAAACGGATTAAACGTTTGGGTGAAAGCTCGCAAGAGATTGGTGACATCACCGGTTTGATTACCGAGATTGCGGATCAAACCAATATTCTGGCTCTGAACGCAGCGATTCAAGCTTCGACAGCAGGTGAAGCGGGGCGCGGTTTTGCGGTGGTGGCTGATGAGGTGCAACGTTTGGCGGAGCGTACCAGTGCAGCTTCTAAACAGGTTGAGGTGTTGGTGCGTACCATTCAAGCGGACACCAGTGAAGCGGCCAGTTCGATGGAGCAGAGTACGGCGGGCGTAGTGAGAGGGGCTAATTTGGCTGAAAATGCCGGTGAAGCTCTGATCGCGATTGAATCTGGTTCGAAAAAGTTGGCCAGTTTGATTCAAAATATATCCAAGGAGGCGAGTCAGCAGGCGCAGGCGGCGACCACGATCTCCAATACTGTGGATGTGATTCAAGACATTACTGCCCAAACCTCGGGTAGTATTAGCAAAACGGCCTCCTCGATTGGTGAGTTAACGCTGCTGGCGAACTCGTTACGGGAAAAGGTTAAGGGCTTTAAGCTGCCCGAGATAGATCAGGCTGAAATGGATACGGTGATTTTGCGTAACAAAGACTTACTTGGTTAAATTAATGTAAATCCGCTTGGTGACTATAAAAAGGCGACAGCTGAGCCATGAGACGACAATTTAAAGCTGAAATTTTAAGCTCAGCAAACAAAGTTATAGATATTTTAATTCCTTTTTTGGAGGGTGTCCAGAGTCGCTTGGAGCGTTACGCCGAGGGAGAATGCAGAGAATCGAGCTTGTTGGATGATTGTTCTGCGACTTTACATCAGGTGACGCAGACACTCTCTCTGATGGAAGTGTACGGCGCGGCTATTTTGGCCGAGGAGATGCAGCTCTTATTACGGGATTTTCTTGCCGCAGATGGGGCACCTCGCGCGGAATCATTGGATGTTTTGATGAACGCCGCCTTGGCGCTGCCTGAGTATTTGGGGCGAGTGCAGTCTGGCAGTCCTGATGTGCCTTTGGTTCTATTGTCGGTTTTGAATGACCTTAGAGCCAGCCGCAATAAAAACTTGCTCTCTGAAAGCGTGCTTTATTTTCCTAACTTACTCTTGCCCAAAGCGGCTTTTGTACCGCTAAAAAATCCTAAAACGCCTTCTTTGCAATTAGCAGCGAAAAAATTACGCCCCCATTGTCAAAAGGGTTTGCTTGGCTGGCATAACTCCAGTGATTCTTTAAAAAGTTTGCGTTTAATTCAGTCGGTTTTAGAAAAACTGTATGCCTTTTCGCGTGGGGCTAGAACACGTCGTTTGTGGTTGATTTACAGCGCAGTCGTTGAGTCCTTGGCTGATGGTGGTTTGCAGGTCAGTGCGGCAATGAAGCAGCTGTTAGCGCAGTTGGATCGCTTGTTGATGGGGCTGATTCGAGTCGGTGATGCGGCTTTTGAACGTCAGGTGCCTTTGGGGGTGATGAAAAATCTGCTGTACGTTGTTTCTCGTTCCAGCTCCTCGGCAGTGAACGTTAAAAAGGTTAAGCAGATTTATCAGTTAGATGCCTTGTTGCCTTCGTTGCAAGAACTTGAGCATGCAAAACGAGCCTATGCGAACCCAACCAAAGATCTTCTGCAGGCGGTTAATCGCGGCATTAAGGAAGACATTTCACGTATTAAAGATATTATTGAGATTTATGTTCACAGTGAAGAGCGTCATCTAGCCGACTTAGAGCCATTGCAATCCATTTTGACGCGTATTAACGATACCCTTGGTATGCTTGGGATGGCTGCGCCGCGTTCTTTGTTAGAAGAGAAAATGCCATTGTTGACTTTGTTGCTGCAGGGTCAGTCGGAGGTGAAAGGGGATGATCTGCTGAATTTAGCGGCAACGCTACTGCAGGTGGAGATTAAGCTGGATGACTATATCGTCTCCCTGGTTGAGTACGATGAAACCAGAGACGGTGTGTTGCGTCGTCTGCCCGCAAAAGAGCTGCCAGAAACGGAGTTTCGATTGCTGTTAACGACGTTGATGCGTGAGATGCAGCGTGACGTTGATAAGATAAAAGAGTCCTTGTTGATCTATTTTAGCTCTCAAACGGCTTCGGCTGAAGGTCTGCAAGAGGTGCCACGATTGTTGACGCATCTTTCTGGTTGCGCTGATATTTTACCGTTGCCGCTTTTGTCACCGTTGTTGATTGATTTACGGCGTTACATTCAAGAGGGTTTTTTAAACGCAGACATAAAACCGACCAA
Organism: Gammaproteobacteria bacterium; assembly: GCA_030950195.1. Lineage (GTDB taxonomy): Bacteria > Pseudomonadota > Gammaproteobacteria > JAUZRS01 > JAUZRS01 > JAUZRS01. The sequence continues at coordinate 8,698 of JAUZRS010000291.1, forward strand.
TCAAGAACAGGATCTGCTGGCTGATGTGGTGGTGGGGATTGAGAATTATTTGGCCAGCATCGGTGAGTTTGCTCTGGATGTTCCCAAACTGTTAGATCGGCCAAACCGTGCCATGGCGGTGCTGATAAAAACGCTGGCTGAGTTGCCCGAAGCGAATGATTCGCAGTTAGAAATAGCCAATAATGTCATTGAACTGCGCAGCGCAGAGAATCAGTCTGTTGCTTTAAACGAAGAGCAAAGAACTGCTCTTTCCGTTGAGAACAGTGAGTCGTTGCCGAGTAAAGTGGTGCCTATCTCTGCCAATGTCTCTGCAATAACAGATCAACCTAAGATTGAGCAGCCTGTTGCTTTTGTTATGGACGATCCGATCAGTAATAAAGCAGCCATCACGGTTGTGCAAGGATTGGAGGGAGAGCTGAGGCTGCAAGTGTTGGCAGACAGCGAGGTGGATGAAGAGATTCTGGAGATCTTCATTGAAGAGGCGCTGGAAGAGTTGGAGCGTGTTGGAGAGTATCTACCACAATGGCGTTATGACCCCAAAAATGAAGCGTTTTTAACCACCTTAAGACGCTCATTTCACACCTTAAAAGGCAGTGGTCGTTTATTGGGAGCTGAGTTGATGGGCGAGTTTGCTTGGTCGATGGAGCGCTTGCTAAACCGTGTTTTGGAAGAGGATCTACCTGCCTCTGAGCTGGTTTTCAACTTATTGGAAGAGGCTTTGGGGGTGTTGCCGCAGTTAATCGAACAGCTGCAGGGCAATACGGAGCCAGTGGAAAAAATTGCTCAGCTGATTGAGCGGACACATCAAATAAAAGTGGGTGATGAATTGCTTGCTCCGGTGGAGGAGGTTGCTTCACCTTCACCCGTTGAGGAGTTAAATGCGGATGAATTTACGCCGCAGCCGCTGTCGGAGTCTGTGTTAGAGCCAGAATTAGAGCAGAGTGCAATAACAGATGAGAAAGCAGAGGAGAAAAAGGACGCTCCATTAAAACCGCATCAAGAGCTTGAAACCAGCATGTTTAGCCCTGCTGATTTTGGTGCAATTGATCCTGATTTGTTGAAAATTTTTCGTGAAGAGTCACTTGTTCATCTGGATACTTTGCGCCATCTGTTGGATGAGGCGCAAGAGCAGGATGATCTGCTGCCCATGAGTCGGGAGCTGTTGCGTGCCTTGCATACGTTGCATGGCAGTGCTCAGACTGCTGAGGTGGAAGACATTGCATTGTTGAGTGGTGTAATGGAGAACATTGTTCGCCGTAAGCAGGAGGCGGGCAAACTGCTCGAAGGTAACGACACCGCTCTGTTCCGTGAGTGTATGACTGCGATTCAATTGGCAGTTAATTGTTTGGTTGGGGCAAAAAAAGAACCGCCTTCATTGCGGAAGTTGATCGCCAGTTTAGCGATGTTATTGGAAAAAGTGGAACTGGAAAGCACGCAGGCCATCGTTATTGAAGATATGGATCTGTTGGATATTTTTATTGATGAAGCAGAAGAGTTGTTAAAAGCTTGCGATACCATTCTTGATAAATGGCGTTTAGAGCCTAATGAGCAACTGTTGGTGATGGATTTTCAGCGTCAGTTGCATACGTTAAAAGGGGGGGCTCGGATGGCGAGTTTTACCCCGATTGCGGATCTCAGTCATAATTTAGAATCGTTGATTTTTGTTATAGAGAATCGTGATAACCAGCCCACTGAATCTGATTTTGAGTTAATTCAGGCTTCGGTTGATGCATTGAATGTCATGTTGGAACAGGCGGTGGAGCGCAACCCTGTCAGTTGGGACGAAGATCTGCAACAAGCCCTGCGTGATGCCTTACAAGAACCAGAACCAGAACCTGAGCCAGAACCTGAGCCAGAACCTGAGCCTGAACCTGAGCCTGAACCCGAACCTGAACCTGAACCTGAACCTGAACCTGAACCTGAACCTGAACCCGAACCCGAACCCGAACCTGAACCTGAACCTGAACCTGAACCTGAACC
>JAUZRS010000292.1 GCA_030950195.1 Gammaproteobacteria bacterium
GTGGCAGGCGTAGCCTGACGGGGTGGTTCCACCCTGAAGCGAATTCAGCACCTTTGCCTACGTTGAAGAAACCACCCCACCTCTCCACAGGAGGGGAATTGTTCGCGTGTTTTTTCACTCACTGCGTAACATCAGTTATTAATGCGACAGAGGAACAGGATATTTTTCACCCTCTGGAATCATCAAGATTTTTTAATCAGACCAACAATAAATAACAGCAAAGTAGCACCGGCAGTTGCTGTGATGATTGAACCTATCAAACCTCCCGCTGAGATGCCAAGCAGAGAAAACACAAAACCACCCTCGGCCAGAAGCCGATGTACTCGATCGTGACACCGCTAGAAATCGGATCAATTCCCTGCTGACCCCAGACATTGGAGCAGCAATCAGATTGGACTTTACCTCATATCAAATGGGGAGGACTTACCCAGCAACCTTCAGTTTGGCCAGCCCGCCCTCTGTCGTCTGCACCACAAACCCCTTTTACATGGAGAGCACGATTACCCAGAGCTGACAAACGCTGCCATAAGCGGTCTACTACCAGGCTCTTCTGCTGGCGGGGAACAACCCAAATTCACCGCCTTTTTAGGCTCTCGGATGACGCATGTCATGGTGAAATTTTCACCTCTGAGTGCAAGTGAACTAAAGTGGCGCTGAACTCTCGCCCTATCGTTTTTCACCACCGGAGATTCCGGCATTGAATTTAGACAAAAAGACCATGTTAAGCGTTAAAAAGACAGCTTGTGATTTTTGGCAAAGGGTTATGGGTTATGGCTGATGAATGAATTTCAACCGCTTTCCGAAACTGCATTGAAATTTCAGCGGGGCATTGAATCAAGCATCAGCGGCATGTGCTTTGCGTAGTGCCTGAAGTCTTCATCAACGGTATAAATTTTGAATTTTTTACGCATGGCAACAGCACAGATCAAAAAATCTGTATGCGAACCTTGAACGCCTTTCGAGCGGCAAAGATTTGAATATTCCGCCAAAGACCAAATGCAGGTACCCACCAGCACGCCTCTCATTTACGGCCTTGCTTGTAGTCATAGCCCCCTGTGTCAGGGTAGTTGTCCGGTGAGTTGAATCAGTAAACTTAACGTTCAGGGGGCGGAAAGTGACCCCGCAATGCCCAGATACACCGAAGGCTTCAAAGAGCAAATTGTACAGAAAATGATGCCACCGAACGCCCAGTCCATCGCCCAAATCAGTCGTGAGACCGGTGTCTGTGTTCCGACCCTGTACACTTGGAAAAACAGATACCAAAACGAAGGAAGAGCCGTGCCAGCAGACCCATCAAACCCTGAAAACTGGAGTGGCCAAGACAAACTGGCCGTTGTGATTGAGATCGCCGCTTTGAATGAGCAAGAACTGTCCGAATACTGTCGCAAGAAAGGACTCTATGCGGAACAAATTGAACGCTGGAAAGAGGCCGCGATTGCAGGCAATGAAAACCCAGAGCGCCTGAGTAAAACCGAGCGGCGTGAATTCCAACAGCTGAAGAAAAGCACCCGTAAAACAGAGAAGGATCTGAGACGCAAAGAGAAAGCTCTGGCAAAGGCAGCGGCCTTATTGATCCTCGAAAAAAAAGCCCAGGCCTTCTGGGGGGCAGGAGAGGCCGAATGATTCCCTCCGAAGACCGTCAGAAGGCGATTGAATGGATTGACGAAGCCATGACCGCCGGAGCACGTCAGCATAAGGCCTGCGAGGTGCTGGAGATTGATGCCCGCACCCTGCGCCGTTGGCAGCAACAGCTCAGAGAAGAACAACGGCTAACGGATCGGCGCAAAGAAGCCGCCGCCCACCGAACGCCTGCCAATAAACTGAGAGAAGAAGAGCGCCAACAGATTGTGGAGATTTGTAATCAGCCTGAATACAAGAGCTTACCGCCTTCTCAGATCGTACCGATGCTGGCGGATCAAGGGCAGTACATCGCCTCAGAGTCAAGTTACTACCGTGTTTTAAGGTCGGTGGATCAGGTCAACCGCAGAGGACGAGCTGAAGCGTCTAAAACGAGAAGCAAACCCAAAGGCTACAAAGCAGAAAAGCCGAATGCGGTTTGGAGTTGGGACATCACCTATTTGGCTTCCGCACTGAAAGGCCACTTTTACTACCTTTACCTCATCGAAGACATTTTTAGCCGCAAAATTGTGGGCTGGGAAATCCATGAAGAGGAGAGCGCAGCCCATGCCAGTCAACTGATCCAAAAAGCCTGTCTCAGCGAAGGCACTCATCAGGACGGGTTGGTTTTACACTCGGACAACGGCAGTCCAATGAAAGGCGCGACCATGCTGGCCACGCTGCAAAAACTGGGTGTTATTCCCTCTTTCAGTCGCCCT
>JAUZRS010000293.1 GCA_030950195.1 Gammaproteobacteria bacterium
TGAATGTAGTGCTGTAAATGAGGCCGAATTTCATCCTCAAAATGCTGTTTAAACGAAGAGCCAATAAAATACTGAAACACCCCCATCATCAACACCCCGCTGATGATAAACAACAATAGCAAACGAGCCGAAAGTGAATAACACCACGATTGCCAAAAAGACATCAGCTGATCTCCTCAAGCAAAAATCGATAACCCGAACCCCAAACGGTCTGAATGCACTTTAACGGCTTTAATTTTTGCCGTAAACGACTAACCAAAATATCCACTGAACGAGAAAACAACTCCGAATCAATACCACTCAATGCGTTCATAATCTCATCACGACTGAATTTTTTATCTGGAGATTCCGCCAACAGCAACAGCAGCGCATGTTCTTTACCCGTCAACGCCATCTCTTGCTCATTAACCCAAACGTCATGACTGTTTTTATCTATTTTTAAACCCTTAAAAATAAGATGACCCAACTCGCGATTAATTTCCACTGGCTGCACACGTTTTAAAACATTATGGATGCGTGCCACCAGTTCACGTGGTTCAAAGGGTTTGGCCAAATAGTCATCGGCTCCCAACTCCAAGCCCACAATGCGATCCATCACCTCACCCCGTGCGGTTAACATTAAAATAGGCACATTGCTCGATTTTCGTATCGTACGACAGACCTCAAAACCGTCCATCTCAGGCAGCATCACATCCAAAATAACCAAATCAACAGACTCCTTCTGAAGACGATTCAAACCCGCCACAGGGTTAATTTCACTCAACAAGATCAAGTCATAACGCAGAAAATATTCAGCCAGCAGCGTCCCCAGACGTTCATCATCGTCAATCAATAAAATGTGAAACACCACTTTCTCCTGAGCCAAAAATAAAAAAGAGAGTCAGCACAGCTGACTCTCTTGCATTAAAACCAACCTTGTGGCGTTTGTCTATTCAGAGCGAAAATGACGAGCAAACCCTCGTCCAGAGAATTTTTTGATCATCTGTTTCAGCTCACCGCGCTGTTCATGGCTCAAACTGTTGCTAAAGTCTGCCATCAACGCAATCATTTGCGGTGCTTTCTGCTTCATCATCTCACCCCGCTGCTGCACAAACGACAACGCTTTGGTCTGATCCAACTCGGGCGTATCGAGCAATGACAGCAGTTCATCACGACGATCATGGCGCTCTTTATGCTGCTGGATAAATTGCGCTTGCACCGCTTTCAATTTAGAAACTTGAGTTTCATTCAGATCAAGCTTACCTGTGACTCGCTTTAGGATAAATTCAGCACGCTTTTCAGGGCTAAAACCGTGTTTACCAAAGCCACATTTTTCACCTGCAAAAGCAGTAAAACTACCCAAAGTGACCAAACCGATAACAGACGCTAATAGAATTTTGCTGCGTTTAGACATTGTGTTTCTCTCTTGTTTGAAGGAACGCTTGAAGCATACAAAATCGACCTGTAACAAAGGTCTCAGAGGTGTAACAAGGTGTAACAAAAAAGAACTATAGGCATAAAAAAAACCCTGCATAAATAAAAATTAATACAGGGTTTTTAGACCAGCTAAAAATTCATGCTATCAAAATTAACGACGAACTCTTTTCACTCGCCAAGCAGCCAACCACAGCAGCAACCCGCCCCAAGCCAGTGAACCACCGCCTCCGCCACCGCCAGATGTCGGTACCGGTATTGTCACTGGAGTGGTGATGGCATTGCCGTTATCTACCACCGTAATTACATTATTCACCGTGACCGTAAACGGCCCCAATACCACAGAGTCCCGACCGTCACCGACAGTAATCACAATGCCCTCATAAATCCCAACATGCTGAACTGTAGGTCTGCCTTGCAAGACCCCCGTTGTCGCATCAAAACTCGCCCACTCAGGCAAATTGCTTATGCTCATAGTCAGATCATCGCCGTCCAGATCCAAAGCGTTCAGCTCAAAACGGTACTCACTGCCCAGAATCACTTCAGATAGGGGAACGCCGCTGAGGGTGGGAAGATGATTGGCCAATACCGTCACCTCTCGACTCACTTCAAGCGCTGCATTACCTGCGGCATCACTGACGTTGTAGCTGATTTGGTAAACCCCAGGTAATGAGTTATTCACCGGATTATTTACCATAATATTGGCACTCACATCGCCGTCCACATTGTCCGTTGCTGACGCACCTACATCGTTGTATACATCACCCTCACGGATACTTATGACTGCATCACCCAGCAAGCCAATCACTGGCGATTGCGTATCTAAAGTAGGAATCACTGGCACTGTTGGCGTCGTTGGCGTCGTTGGCGTCGTTGGCGTCGTTGGCGTCGTTGGCGTCGTTGGCGTCGTTACGATTGGAGCAGAAATTACATTAACGGTACGAATAACAGTGCTGCTGTTGCCTGCCGTATCCATCACGTTGTAAATCACGCTGTAGCTACCCACCACAGAAACATTTAATGCACTGCTGTCGATTTGGATGGCAGTACTCAAGCTACCTTCAAAACTGTCCAGTGCCGTCGCTCCCGCCTCAAGATAAGCTGCCCCTTGAATTAACTCCAAAGGACTGCTGCCCAGCAAAACCAAACTGGGAGCCAATGTGTCCGCTACCACCACCGTTCGACTTGCGCTGGCCTGATTACCGGCCACATCACTGACGGTGTAAGTCAGCGTGTAATTGCCTGGCAGTGAACTATCAACATTGCCCGTAACTTGAATGGATGAACTCACATTGCCATCCACACCGTCCAACGCACTTGCGCCAGCATCGCTGTAGAGTGTTCCAGCTTCGTGGTTCAGCTGAGCCGAACCCAAAATAGTGATTTGCGGAGCCGTGGTATCAACCACGTTCACCGCCCGAGTGGCAACGGCGGTATTGCCCACACTGTCAACCACCGTGTAACTGACACTGTAGGCACCGACAACACCACTGTTCACACTACTGCTGCTCTGAATCGAAGCACTCAGATCACCGTCCACATCGTCCAGTGCGGTCGCACCGGCATCAATGTAAGCGGTGCCCGCTTCAAGCGTCTCAGGGCTGTTGCCCAAGATCGTAATCACTGGCGCACCCGCATCCACTACGTTCACCATGCGAGTTGCTGTCGTAACGTTACCCGCAGCATCACTGACGCTGTAAATCAGACTGTAACTGCTTGGAACAGCGCTGTTAACCACACCACTGATCTGCACATTGGCACTGATGTCGCCGTCCAAACCGTCCAACGCTGTGGCACCGGATTCAAGGTAAACACTGCCTACGGTGACGGTCAGTGGATTGCTGCCCAACAGAACCAAACTGGGAGCCAAGGTGTCCGCCACCACTACGCTTCGATTTGCGCTGGCTTGATTGCCTGCGGCATCACTGACGCTGTAGGTCACACTGTAAGTACCTGACACTGTGCTATTAACCGTATTAGTGATTTGAATCGCAGCGCTGACATTACCGTCCACCACATCCAGAGCACTGGCTCCGACATCGGAGTAAACCGTACCCGCTTCATGATTCAGCGGTGTCGTGCCTAAGACGGTGATTTGCGGAGCGGTGGTGTCTGTCACTGTCACCGTTCGAATTGCCGTTGCGCTGTTTCCTGCGGCATCGGTGATGCTGTAAACAACACTGTAACTTCCAACTACGGCGCTGTTGACGCCGTTGCTCAACACCAATGAGGCGCTCAAATTACCGTCCAAATTATCACTGGCAGTGGCTCCCAGATCGCTGTAGGTTGAACCCGCTTCCAATGTGATACTGGCAAGACCATTGAGCACAATCAACGGTACCGTCGTATCCACTACCGTCACCGTGCGACTGGCATTGGCTTGATTACCCGCACTGTCAACCACTTGATAGTTCACTTGATAAGCACCAAGAACGGCGCTGTTCACTGTGCTGCTGATGATCATTGAAGTCGATAGATCACCGTCAATCGCATCCAGTGCCGTAGCACCCGCATCGTTGTAGGGCAAACCAACTTCAACCGTCACAGGGTTATTGCCCAAAATCGTAATAACCGGTGCTCCAGCATCTACGACATTAACGGTACGGGTGGTTGTAGCAGTGTTGCCCGCTGCATCACTGACGCTGTAGATCAGTAGATAACTGCCAGGTAGCGCTGTATTGACTGTGCCCGTGGTGACAATAGCAGCCGTCAGATCTCCGTCCAGAGAGTCGTTCGCCGTTGCTCCCGATTCAAGATAAACCGTACTGCTGTTAATGGTCAGTGGGTTGCTGCCCAGCAAGGTTATGACTGGCGGGGTGGTGTCGCTCACGGTCACTGTTCTATTTAGCGAAGCACTGTTACCTGCCGCATCGGAAACCGTGTAGGTTATGGTGTAGTTGTTTGGCACTGCGGTATTCACTGCACCCGTAATCACAATCGACGCGCTGATATTGCCGTCCAAGTTGTCACTCGCTGTGGCTCCGGCTTCAACGTACGCCGTACCGGCTTCTACTACGTGCGGATTGCTGCCTAACAAGGTGATCACCGGAACGGTGGTGTCGCTCACCGTTACCGTGCGGGTGGTGGTTGCGCTGTTGCCTGCCGCATCCGCAACCGTGTAGGTCATCGTGTAGTTGTTTGGCACAGCGGTATCAACCTCACCTGTAATCACAATCGAAGCTGTGATGTCACCATCCAAGTTGTCACTCGCTGTGGCTCCGGCTTCAACGTACGCCGTGCCCGCTTCTACTGCTTGTGGATTCGTTCCCAATAAAGTGATCACCGGAACGGTGGTGTCGCTCACGGTCACTGTGCGGGTGGTTGTCGCGCTGTTACCTGCCGCATCGGAAACCGTGTAGGTCATGGTGTAGTTGTTTGGCACAGCGGTATTCACTGCACCCGTAATCACAATCGACGCGCTGATATTGCCGTCTAAGTTGTCACTCGCTGTGGCTCCGGCTTCAACGTAAGCCGTGCCCGCTTCTACTGCTTGTGGATTCGTTCCCAATAAAGTGATGACCGGAACGGTGGTGTCGCTCACGGTCACTGTGCGGGTGGTTGTCGCGCTGTTACCTGCCGCATCCGCAACCGTGTAGGTCATGGTGTAGTT
>JAUZRS010000294.1 GCA_030950195.1 Gammaproteobacteria bacterium
TAATAACTGATGTTACGCAGTGAGTGAAAAAACACGCGAACAATTCCCCTCCTGTGGAGAGGTGGGGTGGTTTCTTCAACGTAGGCAAAGGTGCTGAATTCGCTTCAGGGTGGAACCACCCCGTCAGGCTACGCCTGCCACCCCTCCAACGGAGGGGAATAATGCGGAACGTTCAGCTCGGTCTCACAATTGATTGGCAAGAACATCGTGTTACTGCGTAACATCAGTTAATAAAATTGATCTGTTGGCTAAATAGAACTGCTGCGTTGTTTGATGCCAGAGTGAATAATCACATCGGCCACAATGTGTGATGAGAGCAACAAGACCGCACCGATCATCATTGATAGTTGATTAACCGTAACAGCGCCGTGCAACAGCGAGAAAAGAGCGCTGAGATTAACGAATGCGACGGGAGCGGAGAGAGTTAAGCGGTAGTTTTGATAAAGGGCGCAAACGTTGCCAAGAGCCGAGCAGATAAAAGAGATCATGTTTTTTCCTCATCCTGAATGTGTGTGGCAAACAGGATAACGAAGCGAGGTTACCATTTTCTCTCACGGTTCAAACCGCTGCATCCATATCCATATAAACATCCACCCCACACTCAGGTGCAATGGCTGCTGCTGGAATAGCTGCTCCTGCTTGCCATGCCCGCAGTGCGTCTTGTTTACCTTTGCCCGAAACAATAAAGATCAGCTGACGTGTTTGGCTCAAACGCTGGGCGCTGAGGCTGACCCGATCAGCGGGCGGCTTGGGGGCGTTGCTGACCGCCAGACAGGCAGACGCATCGGCGGCACTGCCCAGCTCGTGTTCGGGAAATAGGCTGGCGGTGTGGCCATCTTCACCCAGCCCGAGCAACACCAGATCAAAGGTTTCAAGGTTACTTAACAGCTCGCTGTACTCTTTGGCTGCGAGCTCTGCGCCTTTTTCAGCGGGAATGTTGTAAATCTGAGTTTTGGGGATAGAGACTTGATTCAGCCAATTTTGTTCGGCCATCAGATCGTTACGTTCTTGATCTCCTGTGGGCAGGCAGCGTTCATCGCCAAAGTAGATAAACCATTTAGACCAATCGGTCTGGATCTGGCGTAGTTGTTGGTAGATCGCCTGTGGTGTGTTGCCACCGGCCAGCACCAAGTGGAATGCACCTCGTTGAGCAATGGCTTCGTATGCGCTGGTGGCGATGGTTTCGGCGCTACTTTCGATCAGTTGTTCGGTGGAGGGGTGAAAACGTTGACGTAAAATTTGTGACATGGAAAAGGCTCAAAGTTGGCCGCTGTCATGCCCGCGAAGGCGGGTATCCATAGGAAGTAAGGATGGACTCCCGCCTGCGCGGGAGTGACGAGCCTTTATGGAGTGACGAGCCTTTATATGGCGTGACGAACGGTGGAATGGTTGAACAGAGAAAAATTAGATCTTATTACGCCACGCTTGATCCTCGCTGTCAAACAGACGTTCTGCCGAGTTTGGCCCCCAACTGCCCGCAGGATAAGCGTGAATAAACTCGGTCTCTTGCGTCCAGTGGCGCAAAATCGGCTCCACCACTTGCCATGCGTACTCCACTTCATCAAAGCGAATAAAGAGGCTTTTGTCCCCCTTGATCACATCCAATAAGAGGTTGGCGTAGGCATCCAAGGCAATTTCATCTTTGTCACGGTACATGGCATCCAGACGCACGATGCGCGTGTCCATTCCCAAGCCGGGTTGTTTGGCGTGCAGCTCCATGTGCATTCCCTCTTCGGGCTGAATGGAGAGCAGAATCCAGTTGGGGTCGATGTGTTCGATGGGGGTTTCACGGAACAGCTGTTGCGGCGGATGTTTAAAGCGGATCGCAATCATGGAGGTCTTTTCTGCCAACGCCTTGCCGGTGCGCAGATAAAACGGCACCCCTTTCCAGCGCCAGTTGTCGATGTAAAACTTGGCCGCGACAAAGGTTTCGGTGGTGGAGTGCGGCGCAACGCCCGGCTCATCCAGATAGTTGGGTACTGCTTTGCCGTGGCAACTACCAGCGGTGTACTGCGCTCGAAAGGCGTAGTTGTTCACCGCTCGCGGTGGAATGGGGCGAATGGAACGCAGCACTTTGACTTTTTCATCGCGCAGCGCGTCCGCTTCCATTGTTGCCGGAGGTTCCATTGCGACTAAGGTTAACAGCTGCATCAGGTGATTTTGCAGCATGTCGCGCAGGGTGCCAGCGGTATCAAAATAACCGGCGCGGCTGCCGATGTTGAGATCTTCCGCCACGGTGATCTGCACATGGTCGATGTAGTTGCGGTTCCAGAGCGGTTCGATGAGGGTATTGGCAAAACGGAAGACGAGCAGGTTTTGCACCGTCTCTTTGCCCAGATAGTGGTCGATGCGGTAGACCTGATCTTCGTCAAAGTAGCGGTGCAGTTGGCGGTTGAGCTGCTGGGCGCTGTCGAGATCCACACCGAAGGGTTTTTCCACCACGATGCGATGGCGACCGCTTTTTTTGTTAAAACCAACGCCGTCGAGGTGTTTGATGACGGAAGAGAAATCCGCCGGTTTGATCGCCAGATAAAAGACGATGTTTTCACAGGCTCCCATGCGCGGCTTGGCGATCTCCTCTTTGAGTTTTTGATAGCCTTCCGCGTCGTGTAGGTCGCCTTTGAGGTACTCAAAACGCGCCACCAATCGTTCGGCGATCTCCGCTTTGTACTGCTCGCCCAAGGCGCTTTTCAGCGCCTCCAGTGCATGCTCTGACCACTGCTGGCCTGTCCAGTCACGCCGAGCGTAGGCGATAAAGAGCAGATCGGGGTGCAGCTTGTCGGCCTCTTCCAGATGGTAGAGGCTCGGCAGCAACTTAATGCTGACCAGATTGCCGGTGGCACCGAAAATGACAAAATAGCAGGGGCTTAAACCTAAATCGGCCATGATCAATCCTTACTTTTTACCGCGTGACCGCCAAACCCTTTGCGCATCATAGACAACATTTTGTTGCCGTAGGTGGCTTTGCCTTGGGACTCAAAGCGCGCCATCAGAGCCAGTGTCATCACTGGAGAAGGGATGCCCTGTTCGATGGCTTCGATGGCGGTCCAGCGACCTTCACCGGAGTCGGCCACAAAGGGGGCGATCTCGTCAAGATCTTGATCTTCGTTGAGGAATTCGGCGCTCAGATCCAGCATCCAACTGCGTACCACGCTGCCGTGTCGCCACATTTCGGCGATTTGCGCCAGATCCAGATCAAAGTCATCGCGGTTTTTTAGCAGCGAGAAACCTTCGGCAAAGGCTTGCATCATGCCGTATTCGATGCCGTTGTGGATCATTTTGGTGTAGTGACCGGAACCCACTGGGCCGCAATGCATCCAGCCTTTGTCTGCCCCAGGGGCAAGCACTTTGATGTACTCCTCGATTTTGGCAAAAGCCTCTTTTGTACCGCCGACCATCATGGCGTAGCCGTTGGCCAAGCCCCAAACGCCGCCAGAAACACCCGCGTCGATGTAGTCGATGCCGGTGCCTTTAAGGGCGGCGGCACGGCTGATGGAGTCTTTGTAACAGGAGTTGGCACCGTCTACGATCACATCGCCTTTGTCCAGCATCGGCGTGATGAGGTTGATGTGTTCTTGGGTGGTCTCACCGGCAGGCAGCATCAGCCAGACCACACGAGGTGTGGCTAGGCTTTGCACCAGTGCTTCAATGGAGTTCATGGCGGTTACGCCGCTCTCTTCGGCGAGCTTTTGGGTCACGTCGTTGCTGCGGTTGAAGGCGGCCAGTGGGATTTTGCCTAAACGCAGACGACGCGCCATATTGGCACCCATACGACCGAGACCGATAATACCTAAATTCATTTTTTGCTCCTTGATACGGGCTTTTTTTAGAGGATGAGATTCCAGTATAGGAATGAATGCTTAATTTACGCTTTTTTTTCTACTCAGAACAGGCAGCTTAGCCTAGGGAAAGTTCCTCTTGTCCGCTGTGAACGGCTTCAAATCTTGAGGTTCTTTTTTAGAAATGCAGGTTGTGTGCCGTTATTTTGTTTTTTGGCACTACCGAGAAGAGGTGAAGGCAGCTCGAAAAAGCTACCTTTAAGAGGTCTATTTGTAGCTCTGTGGTTCAATCATGGCGGGAATAACTTTTCCGCTCATTAAGACAACGTAGATGTTATGTTTTGCTTTCATGGCTTGATTGGCAATTTTAATTAAATAGTGCCAACGGTTCGCCTGTTTTGGTAGAGGTCTTAATTCTATTTCTTCCACTTTGTCAGAGGCGTTTGATGTTTTTAAAAAGTGTTGAACGGCTTGAATGGCTTGGCCAACACTTAGGGGTGGCTCGTTTGTATTGGGGCTCCATTCAGGGCCGTGATCAATGTCTTTCTTGTCGATAAACGCGATCATTTTTAAATCATCAAATTGCTCAACGATCTCCACTTTAGGTTGAAAAGCTTGAGTATTTGTGGAGAGTGTTAGCATTGCAGCCAGCAGTAGAGTGTAATAAAGGTTCATTGTATTAAGTTCCTAGGTTAAGGGGTGAGTGTGTCATTGGGGTAGGTAGGGTTAATTTTACCTTTTATTTGTTGCTTTGTTGTGAACTTCTCGACAACTTTTCAGGTCTCTGTGAATCTTCTGCTTGCTAGAATATTAAAAGTTACTAAAATAGCCCTAACTCAGACACTCACTACAAGAAGCTTATGTCACCACAAGATTCGATTCTCAATTTAAAACAACACCTTGCTGATTCAGTGATCGGCCAACCCCTTTTGCTGGATCGTCTGTTGATTGCCCTATTGGCTGATGGTCACTTGCTGGTGGAGGGTGCGCCAGGACTGGCTAAAACCCGTGCCATTCAGGTGCTCAGTGACGGCGTTGAAGGTGATTTTCAGCGACTGCAATTCACTCCCGACCTACTGCCAGCGGATCTGACCGGTACGGAAATTTATCGTCCTCAAGACGGTAGCTTTGTGTTTCAACGTGGCCCGCTGTTTCATCATTTGGTGCTCGCCGATGAGATCAATCGTGCGCCTGCAAAGGTGCAGGCGGCGCTGTTGGAAGCAATGGCCGAGCGCCAGATCAGCGTTGGCAGCCAGACCTACAAACTGCCGGAACTGTTTTTGGTTATGGCAACGCAGAACCCCATTGAACAAGAAGGGACGTATCCGTTACCTGAGGCGCAGTTGGATCGGTTTTTGATGAAGGTCAAAGTGGGTTATCCCGATGCCGACAGCGAAGCGGCCATTTTACGTTTGGCACGCAACGAAGCGCGCAGCGATCAGCCGAGTAAACAGCCCCGCAGCGTATTGAGTCAAACAGAGCTGTTTGCCGCTCGCCAAGAGGTGTTGCAGATTCACATGTCAGAGGCTTTGGAGCAGTACATTGTGCAGCTGATTTTGGCCACCCGTGATCCAGCACCTTACGGCGAAGATTTGGCGCGTTGGCTTGAGTTTGGTGCCAGCCCGCGCGCCACCATCGCACTGGATCGTTGCGCCCGTGCCCATGCGTGGTTGCGCGGGCAGGAGTATGTGGATCCCTTTGATGTGCAGTCGATGCTGTTTGATGTACTTCGTCATCGGGTGCTGCTCAATTACGAAGCGGAAGCCGATGGCATCACTCCCGACGACTTTATTCAACATCTGATCAATCGAGTGCCGGTGCCGTAACGGTGCAGGATTTTTCGGCGGTGCGCATTGACTCTGCGGATCTGATTGCGCTGCGACGGCAAGCGGCGGCATTGCCCTTGCGAGCTGGTTCGATTCGCGCGCAGCGGGCGGGGCAGTATCGTTCGGCCTTTAAAGGCCGTGGTATGGAGTTCGATGAGGTGCGTCTCTATCAACCGGGCGATGACGTGCGCAGCCTCGATTGGCGAGTGACGGCGCGTACGGGAAAGCCTCATACCAAACTGTTTAAAGAAGAGCGTGAACGGCCCGTGCTGTTTTGGGTCGATCTGCGTGCGCCGATGTTTTTTGCCACTCGCGGGGTGTTTAAGTCGGTGCTGGCCAGTCGAGCGGCGGCGTTGCTGGCCTGGAGTGCTTTGGCGCACGGCGATCAGGTGGGCGGTCTGCTCTTTTCGGAGGAGGTGCATCACGAGTGTCGCCCCAGCCGTGGCCAGAGGGCGGTGCTGGCGCTGATTCGTCGTCTGCTGGATCACCCATCGTGGCAGCAAAAGCAGAGCGCGCGTGGGGTCGATCTGAGTCTACAGCGGCCTTTGGCTCGCCTGCGGCAGGTGGCTAAACCAGGCAGTTTGATCTTTCTGCTCAGCGATTTTCGCGGTCTGGATCAAGCGGCGCAGCAGCATCTGGCCAATCTGGCCACCCATAACGATCTGGTGCTGATCAATCTGTATGACCATCTGGAATCTCAGTTGCCGCAGGCCGGTGTGTATCGTTTGAGTGACGGTGAGCGCGAGTTGAGTTTGAACAGTGCTGATCTGGAGTTACGACAGAGCTATCAGCAGCACTTTATTGAACGGAGGACGCTGCTGGAAAAGATGAGCGCCCGTCACGGCTGTTCTCAGCTCTCTTTGGCTACCGATGCAACCTTGTTGTCTGCACTGCAAACGGGGCTGGGTTTGGCACCCAGAAGGCTTTGATATGCCTACTGAATTGAATTTACGCGACATTGTTTTGGCCGATTCGGTGAGTGCTTGGCCACCGGCTCTGGGCTGGTGGTTGTTGCTGGGACTGTTGCTGTTGATCACGGGTTTGGGTGGGTGGTTTTATCAGCGTCATCAGCAGGCGGCCTTAAAACGAGCGGCCTTGGCGGAGTTTGAACGGCTACAGGCACGTTTTGATCAGCAGAGCGAATGGCAGCCGCTGCTGGCGGAGTTGTCAATTTTTTTGCGTCGTGTTTGTTTGAATTTGCCTGCTTATCAAAACCGTGGTTGTGCCGGTTTGCACGGTGAGCCGTGGTTGCAGTTTTTGGACGAGGCTCTGGATGGCAAGGCGTTTCAGCAAGGTGCGGGACGGTTGCTGCTACAAGCTCCTTACGCCGTTCAAATTGATCCAAAGAGTGACGTTCACGGCCTGTTGCAGTTGGTGCAACGCTGGCTGCGGGTGTTGCCGTGGACGCAAAAGGAGCCGTTATGATCCATTTTGAGTGGCCTTGGCTGCTGTTGGTGTTGCCTCTACCGTGGTTGTTGCGGCGTTTTTTGCCACCGGTCTCGGTGTCACAAGCGGCGTTGAAGGTACCTTTTTTGGCTGATTTTGATGCGGCGAGCGGTCGGCGAGCGGTGGTGGCTGAGAGGCGTTGGCCGCTGTGGCTGGCGCTGCTGGCATGGCTGCTGTTGGTGTTGGCTGCTGCGCGCCCACAGTGGATGGGGGAGCCGATTTTATTGCCACAAAGCGGTCGAGATCTGCTTTTGGCGGTGGATCTGTCAGGCAGTATGCAAGAAGATGATTTTGAGATTGGCGGTCGGCGGGTGGATCGTTTGACCGCCACCAAACGGGTGGCGGGGGAGTTTATTCAGCGTCGTGAAGGGGATCGTATTGGCTTGATTCTGTTTGGTGCGCAGGCTTATGTGCAAGTGCCGTTGACTTTTGATCGAGAGACGGTGCTGACCTTGCTGTATGAATCGGCCATCGGTTTGGCAGGTAAAGAGACTGCCATTGGCGATGCGATCGGGTTGGCGGTCAAACGCCTGCAAGCGGTGCAGAGCGAACGTCGAGTGTTGATTCTGCTCACCGATGGGGCCAACACTGCCGGTGAAGTGGCTCCATTGAAGGCGGCGCAGTTGGCGGCAGAGAAGGGGTTGAAAATTTATACCATCGGCGTGGGAGCAACGGAGAAAGAGGTACGCAGTCTGTTCGGTACCCGAAGAGTCAACCCCTCGCGGGATCTGGATGAAAAGACCCTGCGCGCCATTGCCGAGCAGACGCAGGGGCGTTATTTTCGTGCGCGCAATACGCAAGAATTGCAGCAGATTTATCGTCTCTTGGATGAGTTGGAGCCGAGCGAAGGTGAAGCGATCCGTTACCGTCCGCGCAGCGCGCTCTATCCGTGGTTGCTGTTGGCGGTGTTGCTGTTGGCGCTGCCGTTGTTGTTGCGTGAGGGCAAGAGCTGATGTGGGAGCGTTGGCAGGAATTTCATTTTTTACGGCCTTTCTGGTTGCTGTTGTTGCCGGTTTTGGCGGGTGTGTTGGTGTGGTGGTGGCAACATCGACGGCGAGCAGGCAGTTGGAGTGCGGTGGTGGAGCCGCAGCTGCTGCCCCATCTGTTGACCCACAAGATGGGTAAGGCTTCCTCTTGGCCGCTGGTGGCGATGGTCTTGGTTGGGGTGTTGCTGATTCTTGCGTTGGCAGGCCCCGCTTGGCAACGTTTGTCACAGCCGCTGTTTCGTCAACAGTCGGCTTTGGTGATTTTGTGGGATCTATCCCGCTCCATGTTGAGCACCGATTTGTCGCCTAATCGTCTGCAAAAAGCCCGTTTTAAACTGTTGGATCTGCTGCACCAGCGTAAAGAGGGGCAGACGGCGCTGGTGGTATTTGCGGGCAGTGCCTACACCGTGACTCCTTTGACGGAAGATGTGTTGACCATCGAAGCGATGTTGAGCGGTTTGCATCCCGATTTGATGCCCAATCAGGGCAGCCGTCCTGAGTTGGCCATTGAGAAAGCCGTTGAGCTGTTTCAGCAGGGTGGTATTTTGCACGGTCAAGTGCTGTTGTTGACCGACAGTGACACGTTGGCAGCGGTGGTGGCAGCAAGAAAGTTGAAAAAGAGCGGTCACCGATTGTCGGTTTTGGCGGTAGGCACGGCTCAGGGCGCGCCGATTCCACGGGCGCAAGGTGGTTTTATCAAAGATACGCAGGGCAATATTGTTTTGCCAGGCTTGAACGAAACAGTCTTGCGGCAGGTTGCTGCTGCGGGTGGCGGCCTTTATCAACATTTGAGTGTGAGTGATCAAGATTTAAAACGCTTGCAGAGCCTCTGGGATCGCAGCCATAAAGAGATGAATGAGAGCCAAGCGCAGTTTGATCAGTGGCAAGAGGAAGGGCCGTGGCTGCTGTTGTTGGTCTTGCCCTTGGCAGCTTTGGTTTTTCGACGGGGTTATTTGCTGTTGCTGGTGTTTCTAGTGCCCTATGCGCCGCCCAGTTCGGCTCTGAGTTGGGATGAGTTGTGGCTTAATCAAGAGCAGCAGGCGAAACAGGCTTTTGATCAGGGTCAATTTGAGCAGGCGCAGCAGGGGTTTTCTGATCCCAATTGGCGTGGTGCAGCTGATTATAGAGCCGGAAAATTTGAGCAATCGTTGCAAAATTGGCAGAGCTCGGAGGGTGCGCAAGGATTTTACAATCGCGGCAATGCCTTAGCGCGTCTGGGAAAATTGCCTGGAGCAATAAAAGCCTATGAAGCGGCACTGAAAAAGCAGCCTGAATTTGAGGATGCTGAGTTTAATTTGGCTCAAGTCAAAGCGGCGCTGAAAAAACAGCAACAAGAACAGCAACAAAAACAAGATAAAGATAAAGATAAAGATAAACAGCAGCAGGACGGCGATCAAGAGCAGAATAAGGATCAGCAGCAGGGTTCTGGAGGTCAGCAAGATCAGCAGAGCGAACAGGAATCGTCGCAATCAAAACAGGGTCAATCTCAGCAGCAGCCTGATGCACAAAACCCGAGTGATTCAGAGTCTCAGGAGTCGGAGCAGCAGGCTGAAGAGAAAAAACCCGATCAACAATTGGATCGACAAACCGAATCTGAAAAACAGTCAACAGAGTCGCTAGAAAAGGCCGAGGCCGCTGAAAAAGAGTCTGAGGCTACAGAACAACAAGCCAGTCAGCAACAGTTGACTCCAGAACAGCAGGAACGGCAGTTGGCCAATGAGCAGTGGTTGCGTCGCATTCCCGATGATCCGGCTGGTCTGCTGCGGCGTAAATTTCTCTACCAATATCGACAACAGGGCGGGCAACCGACAGAGCAGTCATGGTAAAAATCAATCTTCTTGCAGTGCTGTTGTGGCTTGGCCTAGGTTTGGCGAATGGTGCTGAAATCAGCGCCTACCTGACACCGAAAAAAGTACCTCTGAACGAATCGTTTCAGTTGGTGGTGGAGGCCAAAGGCGATCTGGATGAAGAGCCAGATTGGCAGCCATTGGAGAAGAGTTTTGAAATTATCTCCAACAGTCGCAGCCAGCAGATCTCTCTGATCAATGGGCGCAGCAGCCGTTCGGTGCGTTGGACATTGACTTTGATGGCAAAAAAAACCGGTCTGGTGATGTTGCCAGCCATCGCTTTTGGTCGAGATCGTTCTCCGGTGTTGGTTTTGGAGGTCAGTAAACCGGCTCAGCAGCAGGGCAGCGTTGCTAATGGATCGGTGTTTGTGGAGCTAACGGCGGATAAAAAAGAGCTTTATTTGCAGCAGCAGTTGGTTCTGACGGTGAAACTGTGGCGGCGAATTAATCTCAGCAGCGCAACGTTGAGCGAACCGGAGCTGAGTGGTCTGGATGCGGTGCTTGAGCGCTTGGGCGAAGATCGTGAGTTTGAGCAGTTCAGCCAAGGGGAGCGATACAAAGTCATTGAGCGCCGTTATGCGGTTTTTCCGCAGCAGAGTGGAACGATGATCATTGAGCCGATTACCTTTCAAGGTGCTTTGGTAGAGCGACGGGGTTTTTTTGATCCCTTTGCCGGTTCTGGACGACAGGTCGTAAAACGTTCTAATGGTTTGAGCGTTGAGGTCAAAGGCATTCCTGCCTCGGTTCAGGATGTGACGTGGTTGCCGAGCCGTCGCTTGCAGTTGTTGGAGAGTTGGCCGCAGAGTCCGGCTACCATTCGAGTCGGTGAGTCATTGACGCGCACTGTGGCGATTATGGCAGAAGGGCTGACCGCAGCACAGTTGCCCAACCTTGAATTGATAATGCCAGCAGGATTGCGTGCCTATCCTGATCAGCCGATCTTGAAAGATCAGCAGAGTGACACGGGTATTACCGGTGTGCGTCAGCAGAAAGTGGCGTTGGTGGCGCAAAAAGCGGGTGACTATCGTTTGCCTGTGATTGAGCTTCGCTGGTGGAACAGTGACACACAAACGTTGGAGACGGCACGTCTGCCAGAACGTTTGATTCAGGTTTTGCCTGAAAAAGTGGCTGTTTCTGCTTCAGAAAAAACTGAGGAAGCCGATACCGCTTTGATTGCTCCCTCTGCGCTGGTGCAACAGCCGAGTTTACAGGGTAATAAAAAGACACTTCTTTTTTGGCAAGGGCTTGTTCTTTTTTTTGCTTTAGGTTGGTTTTTAACCCTTATTTTTTGCTACTGGAGGTCAGGGCGAAAAAAACGTGTGCCGAATAAAAAATTGCCTTTGAAAAAAACTGCTAAGCTATTAAAAGAGGTGCAAAAATCCGCTGAAAAAAATCAGGCGAAACAGTGTAAAACCCTGTTGTTACAGTGGGCTGAGTTGCAGTGGCCACAACAGACCCCAGGCAGTTTGAGTGCGATGGCAGAGCAGATATTGGACCCTTTTAAGGCCGCTGTTTTGGATCTGAATCGGGTGTTATATCGAGATGAATCGGCTTGGGATGGCACTGCATTACAACATGCTTTAAAAGTCGCTGTGCTGAAAAAAAAATCAGCTGAAAAAGAGCAAGCTGCTTTATCTCCACTTTATCCTGCCGATTAATATTATCGTCCCCTTCCCAGAGAGATAATTCCTTGTCTTTTTATGGTCTTAATTTTGTAGCACCTCCTCTTAATAGGGTTGTTATGAGGTGGGTTTATTATGCTTAAATCAAATATTTTGCTGGTGGATGACGATGATTTCACCCGCAATTTGGTGCGTAAATCACTGTTCAATGCGGGTCACAATGTCATTGATCGAAATTGTGGTCTGGCGGCGTTACAAGTCGTTGAGCAGCAAAGTATTGATCTGCTGTTGTTGGATGTGCAGATGCCGAGGATGGACGGTTTTGAGGTTTGTGCTCGATTACGTGAGATGAAAAAACATTACCGTTTGCCTATTGTGATGTTGACCAGTTTGGATGATTTGAATTCGGTTACCGAAGCCTTTGAAGCGGGGGCGACGGATTTTATTACCAAGCCGATTAATATGCGGCTGTTAAATGAGCGGGTTAAATATTCACTGCGTACTCATGCTATGACCCAAGAGTTGTTGCGCAATAAACAGTTGTTGGCGCACGCGCAACGCATTGCCGGTTTAGGTTATTTGGAGTTCGATCTGTTGGCCAAAGTGGTGACGGTTTCCGGTGAGGCGCGGCGGATTTTTGGCTGGCAAACGCAATGTACCCAGATCAGTTTTTCTAGTGGCCTGTCTCAAGTGGTGCAAGAGGATGTAGCAAAAATAGAGCGAGCCATTGAACGGGTCTTCCGGCGTAAAAGCTCATGCGAAGTAGAGTATCGCATTGTGCGTAACAGTGGCGAGGAGCGTTGGCTGCGGATGAAGTTGGAGATTTTGGATTTGGATCTGGGTAATGACTCTAAATTGCTCGGTATTGTTGAGGACATTACGGAGCGTAAACGCCAGCATGACGATATTATGCAGCGGGCGTTGTACGATGGTTTGACTCATCTGCCCAATCGGGAGCTGTTGAATAATCGTTTGCATAAAGCGTTGCAGAGTGCAAAACGTAATACGACTTCGGTGGCAGTGCTGTTTTTGGATTTGGATAATTTTAAACAGGTTAATGATCGTTACGGTCATGGGGTGGGGGATGATCTGCTCAAGAGCGTGGCGCACTGTCTGCGAGAAAACATGCGTAAAAGCGATACGGCGGCTCGTTTTGGTGGCGATGAATTTGTCTGCTTGTTGCCGAACATTGAACCGCCCTTGGGGGCGATGACTTTAGCGGAAACATTATTAACTCGGTTGACCGAGACGCTGAACAATTTGCCTTATGATGCTGGGGTCACGGTCAGTATTGGGGTGGCTATTTACCCTGAAGATGCGTCTGATTTGGAGAGTTTGGTGCGCTGTGCCGATGAGGCGATGTATCGCTCTAAAGCCAATGGTAAAAATCAAATTTGTCGTTTTGTGCAGCGGATGCCCACGCCCATATAAAATGGGCAGATAATGTGGCTGCTGGAACTTTTTGCCTGTTTGAGGTACGAAGGAAAACAGTTGAATTTGTTCTTAATAGGATTATCATTGCTGCTCATGAAAAGGTGGGTCAAACAGGTTTTAGGTATTGTGTTGGCATTACAGCTCGTGCTGTTGCCGCATCAGGGTGCCTTTGCACATTTGTTTGAGCTGCCTTCAGCTGCGATGAGCATGGAGCAGATGCAGCGTATTGATGTGGCTGCCAAGGATGCAGGCATGATGAACGCAATGGATTGTATGCAAGAGCACAATATAAACAGTGGCGATTGTGCGAATCACAGCTGCCCTTCATGCCAATGTGCTTCTTGTCTGCTGCTGCCTCTGTTTCAACTTAAAATACATTCTTATAATTCCGTTTTTGCGGCTCAGTTTATTCTGCACGATTTTTCCTCCCTTGCACTGGAGGGACTCTATCGTCCTCCTCGGCTTTAGTCCTCTCTTGTTGTTGCGCCTAATACCTTAGGCTTTCTCATTTTGTAACATCAATAAGCGGCGTTATTGTGTCTGCTTGTTGTGCAAGGAATTTATGTATGAAATACCCTCAATTGACATCTACTACGGATGTTTCTTTATCTCGCCGCCGTTTTGTCAAAGGTTTGGCTCTGGGCGGGGCTGCCGCTGGCTTGGCCTTGAACTCTGGTTCACTGCTGGCTTCGTTAAGCAAAAAACAAGGCACACAGGTGCTCAGTGGTACTGATTTTGAACTCAATATCTCTGAACAGGCGGTTAATTTTACTGGCACTGAGCGGATGGCTACGACGGTCAACGGCTCATTACCTGCGCCTATTTTGCGCTGGAAAGAGGGTGAGACGGTAACCCTTAATGTTACCAATCATCTGGCTGAAAGCAGTTCAATCCATTGGCATGGGCTGATTTTGCCCAGTGGCATGGACGGTGTGCCAGGTATCTCCAATGGCTTTTCTGGTATTCCTGCGGGCGAGACCTTTACCTACCGTTTTCCGGTGAAGCAGAGCGGTACGTATTGGTATCACAGCCATTCGGGGTTTCAGGAGCAGACGGGACTGTACGGCCCCATCGTGATTGACCCCAAAGAGCCAGAGCCGTTTGAGTATGACCGTGATTATGTGGTGATGCTCTCCGATTGGAGTGATGAGGATCCGCAGGCGATTTACAGTAAGCTGAAAAAATTGAGCCATTATTACAACTTTAATGAACGTACTCATACCGATTTGATGACGGATATTAAAGAGAAGGGGCTGGTGGCCACTTGGCGAGATCGCAAAATGTGGAATGAGATGCGTATGAGCCAGCGCGATCTCTCCGATGTGACTGGCTATACCTACACCTATTTGATGAACGGCGCAGCGCCCAACAGCGGTTGGACGGGAATGTTCAAAAAAGGTGAAAAGGTGCGGCTGCGCTTTATTAATGGTTCGGCGATGACCTTTTTTGATCTGCGCATCCCAGGTTTGAAAATGACCGTGGTGGCAGCAGATGGCCAATATGTGCAGCCGGTGACGGTGGATGAGTTTCGCATCGGGGTGGCAGAAACCTACGATGTGATTGTTGAGCCAGAAGACGATCGTGCGTATACCGTGTTTGCGCAGGACATTGCTCGTTCTGGTTACGCACGCGGTACCTTGACCCCTGATGTGGCTAAAACCGCTGTGATTCCTGCAATGGATTCGGTGCCTAATTTAAGCCACGGTGATATGGGCATGGATATGAGCGCTATGGGTCATGACATGGCTGGGATGGATCACAGTCAGCACGACATGGGTGCGATGAAAGGCATGGATATGTCGGGCATGGATCACAGTCAGCACGATATGAGTGCGATGAAAGGCATGGATATGTCGGGCATGGATCACAGTGCCATGGGACACGATATGCCGATGCAAGCCAATCCTTCTGATTTCAGCAACAAACCAATCAAACACGCTGAGACCGAATTTGGCCCGCATGTGGACGCTCGTGCTGATGGACCTCAATATCGTCTTGATGATCCGGGGGTGGGGCTGCGAAACAACGGGCGGCGCGTATTGAGTTACGCCGATCTTCGGAATTTATACCCGACCAACAGAGAGCCGGAGGTGACACGAGAGCTGGAACTGCATTTGACTGGCAATATGGGGCGCTACATGTGGTCGATTAATGGGATCAAATTTGCCGATGCAGAACCCTTGCAGTGGAAATTGGGTGAGCGCATTCGCATTACCTTTGTCAACGACACGATGATGAATCACCCCATGCATCTGCACGGTATGTGGAGTGATTTAGAGACCGGCGATAATAACTATTTGCCCCGAAAACACACGGTGATTGTCCAACCAGGAGCGCGCATCAGTTACCGCGTGACGGTGGATGCGGAAGGTGGCTGGGCGTATCACTGCCATCTGCTTTATCACATGTTGGGTATGTTCCGTACGGTTGTGGTCAGTTAAGGGGTGATGAAGATGAAAAAATTAATGGCGGTACTTTTGTTGTCTCCTGCGCTTTTATTCTCTGCGCCACTGTGGGCGATGGGAGGCGATGATCCTTTGATTGGCAAAGTGATGCTGAACAACGTCGAGCTGCAAAGTGGCGACGGTTCACCGTTGTCGTGGGCGGGCGGTGCGTGGTTGGGTAAAGATCTGAATAAGCTGTGGTTTAAAACCGAAGGCAGTTCGGCGGACGGTGAAACAGAAGCAGAAATACAGTTGCTTTACAGCCGTGCCATTGCGCCGTTTTGGGATGTTCAAGTGGGCTGGCGTGGCGATGTTCAGCCCACGCCGCGACGGGATTGGTTTGCCGTCTCTCTGTTGGGTTTAGCGCCGTATCTGTTTGAGGTTGATGCCAGCCTGTTTGTTGCCGATGGTAATCAAATAGCGCTGCGTTTTACCGCTGATTATGAGTACATGTTGACCCAAAAACTGATTGTTTCTCCAGAGCTGGAGCTGAATCTGCACAGCAATAGCGAACCGGCTTTGGGTATCGGTTCTGGCTTATCGGATGTGACGATGGGCTTGCGTTTGCGTTATGAAATTCGACGTGAATTTGCGCCTTATATTGGCGTTGAATCAACTCGCCTGTTTGGTGACAGTGCAGATTTTGCCATTGCCGCAGGCGAATCTGATTATGACGTGCGTGGAGTCATCGGACTGCGTGCTTGGTTCTAATGTTTTAATCTGCCGTTCCCACTATTTTGGAGCGGCTTAACTGGGAGTTTTTGTAAATGAAAAAAATAAAAATGGTTTTTATGCTTTCTGTGCTGACGCTTTTTTTAAGCGCCTGTGGAAATGAAGAAAAAGAGGCTGTGAAAAACAAACAGACAGAACAGCGTTGGTATACAAAAGCACAGGTGACGGAGGGGGCAGGTTTGTATCGTTCCAATTGTGCGATGTGTCATAAAGTGGACGCATCAGGTACGCATAATTGGAAAGAGCCTTTGGCCAATGGAAAATACCCACCACCACCGTTGAATGGCGATGCACACGCTTGGCATCATTCTCTGGCGGCCTTAAAACGGACGATAAAAAAGGGCGGTGTTGCTTTGGGTGGTACGATGCCAGCATTTGGAAATCGTTTAAATGACGCACAAATTGAAGCTATTTTGGCTTGGGTACAAACGCACTGGAGTGATCGAATTTATCAAACGTGGTCACAGCGTAATGCACAAAATGGCAAAATGATGCCGATGATGAATCGACCTTAAAAGGACAGTGATTATGAAGGCTCTAAACAACGTGATCTTAATGGCTCTGCTATTGGGCAGTTCATTAAGCTGGGCGCACACACCGCCCAAAACAGCCAAGGTGTTTTTTATTGGTTTAGAGGACGGTCAAACGGTCAGTAGCCCGTTTACGGTTCAATTTGGTATCGAGGGTTTTGGCATCACTCCCGCAGGAACCACGGGCAAACGTCGTCATACAGCGGGTCACCACCATTTGTTGATCGACCTCAGTGAAACGCCGGATCTGGATGAGGAGATCCCAAGAGATGCGCAGCATCAGCATTTTGATCAAGGTGAAACAGAGGCGGTATTAACCTTGCCTAAAGGTGAGCACACCTTGCAATTGCTGTTGGGGGATGAGAGTCATGAACCGCAAGATCCGGCATTGATGTCGGCTAAAATTCGTATTTTTGTGAAGTAACGTTAAATAAGGAGTTGTTATGTACCACTTTTTTGTGGATTTGAAAGGCACACTGTCTGAGTTTGAGCCGCGCTTGGTTGCAGCACTAAAAGCAGAGGGTTTTGGTGTTATTACCGAAATTGATATTCAGGCTACTTTGAAAAAAAAGCTGGATATTGAAAAACGTCCCTATAAAATTTTAGGTGCGTGTAATCCTGGGTTGGCCAATCAAGCATTGGATTTTGAGCCGGAAATCGGTCTTTTATTGCCCTGCAATGTGGTAATCAGAGAATGTGATAATGAAACGGTACGGATCTCTTTTATGGATCCTGAAGCGGTGCTGACGCTGGTGGATCGAGAAGAGGTGGCGGTGTTGGCTAAGGAGGTGAAAGAGCGTTTACTACGGGTGATGGAGAGTTTGAAAGGCTAGTTGTGCTTTAGAGGGCAAAGGTTTTGCCCTCTAAGTTAGGCTGAAAAAACACGGTGTAGCAGTGGTCATATTTAAGTTAATTATTTTACATCCATTATGGGGTTTGTTGCGTACTATAGAGTGTAAGGCTTACAATTTTAGGGATCAGGTTTTGAGTATTGATGACGCTCAGGAACAGCTGCTGAGAAAAGATTTGACGGAGATTGGCGCTCAGAGTCAGGAGGCGATTGCTTCTTTCTACGATGCGACGATTGATTTTGTCTACGGTTTGGCGCTGCGAATTACCCACCGCCCAGAGGATGCAGAGGAGGTCGTCAGTGACACGTACTTGCAGGTTTGGAATAAAGCCGCGCAGTTTGATGAGGGTCGTTGTAGCGCATTTGGTTGGTTGATGATGATTTGTCGCAGCCGTGCTTTGGATCAGTTGCGTCGTCGTCACGCTGTGGAAAGTAAACTGCAATCTCAAGAGTACGAGGATTACACCGTCAGCCATGAAGCAGGGCCACAAGATTTTTTGCAGGTTTTGGATCGAAAAACGGCGGTTTATCAGGCGATGCAGAGTTTGAAGCCGACTCACCGTCAATTGGTTGGTTTGGCTTTTTTTCAAGGTCTGTCACATCGTGAAATTGCAGCTCATGTTGATATGCCATTGGGGTCAGTGAAGACCCATATTAGAAAAGGACTCTCTTTGTTGAAGAGCGAATTGCAACGCAGTGATTATTGCTAGGTTAGGCTGATATGAAAAACAAAAAAACAGATCATAACGAGATTATCGATGCAGAGATATTGGAGGAAATTATGGCCAATTTGGAGCCAATTTCACCGCCGACTGCTCGGGCAGGTGTCTTGCGCAGCAAAGTATTGGCGCAGATGAGTGAAAAGCCGCAAGCGCAAACCGATGTGGTGCAAAAAGGCTTATTAACTGTGCGCTCTGATGAGGGGCGTTGGATAAAGATCGCGCGTGGTGTGACTATGAAAAATCTTTATGCGGATAAAAAAGCCAAAACACGCTCTTTTTTGCTGAAGTTAGAACCGGGAGCCAGTTTGCCAGAGCATGAACACTTTGCCGATGAGGAGTGTGTCGTCTTAGAGGGTGAAGTTCGTTTGGGTGATGTGGTGGTGCGTGCCGGAGATTATCACTTGGCACCACAGGGTGTTGCGCATGGTGTGGTCTCTTCTAAAACAGGTGCTTTGCTCTTTTTGCGTGCGGATACCGCTCACCCGGTTAGTTGGGGGGCAAAATTGCTGAAACATTCGGTGATGTCTTACTTTTCTTAGTCTCGCCTCTGCTACTTACGCCGTCTTTCTGCTGGCGTAATAAAAAAATCGTAATTTTTGACATCCAATCTATCTGCCGGTACGTATATCAAGTTGCAGGGCGAGAAAAGCTCTAAAAAACAATTTTTTATCTGTCGGAGGGTAGTATGAAATCATTGAAAAACCAGACGGTATTGGGTTTGTTAGCGACGGCGGTCAGCGCCGTGCTGCTGGCACCCATTGCAACGGCTTCAAGTCATCGTGAAGCGCCTTTTATTACTCAACATCCAAAGGTGGATGCAGCGGATTTTTACATGTTTCGCAGTTATGAAACAGGGCGTGAAGGTTATGTGACCTTGATTGCCAATTACGTTCCATTGCAAGATGCTGGTGGTGGGCCGAATTATTTTGCTATGGATCCCAGTGCGGTTTATGAGATTCACATTGATAATAATGGTGATGCAGTTGAGGATCTCACCTTTCAGTTTGATTTTAACAACACCTTAGGCAATGCGGGCGCGGGTTTGGCGCTCTCTATTGATGGTGTTGATGTGGCGGTGCCACTGGCCAATATCGGTCAGTTTGGCAATGGTGATAATTCAGGAGTGCAAAATGTCATTCAGAATTACACCTTAAATGTGATTCAAGGTGATCGTCGCAGCGGAACGTCCACTACAGTGGGAACCTATGAAAAACCGATGGATAACATTGGTGCCAAGTCTTTCCCTGATTACAACGGTTACGTTGCCAGTATCAGTAACTCTGTAGGGGCTTTTAATGATGCGACGGCTTCTGTTTGTCCGGCGGGTGCGCAGGACATTCGTGTTTTTGCTGGTCAACGACGTGAGTCTTTTGCGGTTAATTTAGGTGAGATATTCGATCTGGTTAATTTGGATCCAACGGCGGCTACTAACAGCCAATCCAATGATTTGTTGAATAAAAACATCACCACCTTGGCGGTTGAAGTACCGATTGCCTGTCTAACCAACAGCGGAGCGGTGGATGTAATTGCCGCTTGGACTACCGCCAGTTTGCCGCAAGTGCGGGTGCTTGACCCGACCCCGAGTGCGACTTCGGCTGAAGTGACCGCAGGCCCAATGGTACAGGTGTCACGCTTGGGTATGCCGTTGGTGAATGAAGTTGTGATTGGCTTGCCGGATAAAGATCGGTTTAACAGCAGTGAGCCAAAAGACGATGCGCAGTTTGCTACGTACGTGACCAACCCCTCTCTGCCGGTGTTATTAAATGTTCTTTTTGGAGTTACACCGCCCAGTAACGCCGGTCGCGCCGATCTGGTTGCTGCTTTTTTGACTGGCATTGATGGTGTAAATAAAACCGCAGCGGTTGCTGAAATGCAGCGGTTGAATGTGACCATTGCAGCGGCTGCCAAAGGTGCGCAAAATAATTTGGGTGTCATTGGCGGTGATAATGCCGGTTTCCCCAACGGTCGTCGTCCGGGTGATGATGTGGTTGATATTGAACTGCGAGTGGCAATGGGCATTTTGTGTCACGCACTGCCAGGTGTGTTCTGTGATGCAGTGGATGCGGCCAGCGGGACGATTAATTACACCGATGGCGCAGTACAAGATGACAGCCAGTTTGATGCGGTGTTCCCTTACTTGACCACTCCTGTGGCCGGTTCACCAAACTAAGGAGAGAGTGCAATGAAGATTCAAATGTTATCTCTTACGGTGCCGGTTATTTTGCTTCTTTCCGGTTGTTTTAACAGCAGCAGCAACAGCGGTGGTAGCACAACTGAACCGACAAATTCATTGAGTGCCTTGGTTGCCAGCAGTGTTAATGGTGATGCAACGTCCATTACGGATCGCGTTCAGCTGGTAACCGACATTGAGACCCTGTTTGGTGGTGTTACTACTGAGCCTATTGACATCAATGATGCTGAAACTTTGACTGATGTTGTCACTCGTCTCGGTGGTTAAAGAGTTGGATTGGTTTTAAATAAAGGAAGCAGCGCAATGCGGCAGGTTAGGAGATTGTTTCTGTCCATACTTTGTTTGTTGACGGTAGCCGTTTTGGCGGCACCGTACACACCCAGCAGTGACGATAAAGTGATTCTGCAACTGCTGCCGTTGGGCGATGTTGATCAGCGTTTTCAGCAATTGAGGTTAGAGTGGAAAAAAAATCCACTTGAAGCAAGCGTTGCGGCTGAGTTGGCTACCCTCTATTTAGATCGGGCACAAGATCGTGCTGGTGAACGTTATCTCGGTTATGCGCAGGCGGTATTGGCTCCTTGGTCAAACAGCAAAACTGCGTCGCTGGATATACGCTATTTATCAGCACGTTTGCTTCAGGCTCAACATCAATTTGTTGCTGCCATTCACATGCTTAATTCTATTCTTAAAATAAATCCAGCTCATATTTCAGCACGTTTCAGTTTGGCCAGTCTTTATGAAGCGCGTGGTGAGTATCAACAAGGTCAACAAGTGTGCAAACAATTGGGACGTAATGGCGAAATGGTTTTGGCCGCTTTGTGTGTGGCTAATTTTTGGACGTTAACCAATAAATCAGAACGCGGTCTGCGTTTATTAATCTCATTAATGTATCAGGTTGAAGACCCAATTTTAAAATCATGGGTGCTTGGCATTATGGCGCAAGCCAGTTTTGTTGCCGGTCAGATTAAACAGGCGGATCACTATTATCAACAGGGCTTGGCTTTGACACCTAAACAAGCTTATTTATTAACGGCTTATGCGGATTTTTTATTAGCTCAAAACAGAGGCAAAGAGGTGTTAATACTGCTCTCTGGCAAGATTAGGGATGCTCGGCTGTTATTGCGTGTGGCTTTGGCGCACAAAATGTTGAGAAACAATCGTGCGCTTGAGGTTGTTTTACAGCGTTTACGCTTAGGCTTTGAAGAAGCTAAGTGGCGGGTAGATAACAGTGGTGCTCTGGTTGAATCTCGTTATTTGTTTGAGTTTGAACAAGAGTTTGCTCGGGCTTTAGAGCTGGCCTATGAACATTGGCAGGTTGAAAAATCACCTTATGTGGCACGTTTGATTTTAAACCTGAGCGCCGAAGTGGGTAAAAATAAGGCCAGTGTGGCGGTGCGTAGGTGGTTGATTCAGGAACAGATTCAACGCAAGGATCTGTGGTTGAGTTTTAATGGTGCTGAAGCGATAAATTTATGATAGCCCGAATGCTTTTTTTAGCCTGTTTATGTTTGTTGGTGCCAGCTGTACAAGCGCATAAATTAAGTGACAGTTATTTAACCATTGATCTTAGGGGATCCGAGAACCATCAGAGCAGTTGGTCATTGCGTTGGGATGTGTCGTTATTGGATTTGGATGCCGAACTGAGTCTGGATCACAATTTGGATCGTCAGCTCACTTGGGGTGAGCTGCGTCTACACCAGACGGCGATAGTGGCTTATTTACAAAGCCGTCTGAGTATTGAATCGGACAACCGTTTGTGTCAACTACAGGTGGTGGCGTATCAACTGGAAGAGCACAGCGATGGACCTTACTTGTCGCTCTCTTTTTTACCCAGTTGTGATGCTCCTAAGAACAGTTTTTTGGTCAATTATCAGCTCTTTTTTGATCAGAACCCCACTCATCGAGGGTTGCTGAATTTATTGACAGAACGCGATTCACAGCTTTATCTATTTTCTCCAAATAACGCTCGGCAGCGTCTATCTCCTCAGCTTGAATATTCTTGGTTAACTCAGGTTAAGGCCTATTTTCCTGAAGGGGTGTGGCATATTTGGATTGGTTACGATCACCTGTTGTTTCTGTTTACTCTGATTTTGCCGGTGGTGGCGCGGATTAGAACAGCCGCTAAAGATCAAGCTCACAGTACGGTTCACTTTTTTATTGATACGATCAAAATCGTGACTGCCTTTACTGTCGCACACTCGATCACTCTGGTTTCAACCTCAATGCAGTGGTTGGTTCTACCTGGTAATTGGGTGGAAATGGCCATTGCAGCTTCGATTACGGTTGCGGCTTTGCATAACATCCGCCCCATTTTGCCAGGTTCTCGTTGGTCAATTGCCTTTATTTTGGGGCTAATTCACGGTTTTGGTTTTGCTAATGTGTTGCTTGATTTGGGTGCGGAAGGCAGCAGTTTTATTGGGGCGTTGCTGGGTTTTAACTTGGGTATTGAGTTCGGTCAACTGTGGGTTGTGGTGGGCGTGTTTGTTCTCTTTATGTTGCTGGCCAGACTCTCGCTGTTGTCACAAAAAATTGTGCCGATTGGTTCAAGTCTGGCTGCTGTTATGGGCGTGTATTGGTTGGTTCAGCGCATCTGAACAGACGCTCAGATCGATTATTTTTCAGCTTTTTTTAACTCGACTTAAAAGCCAATAACCCCATATTCCAGATAAGAGTGAACCCACCAAAATAGCCAGTTTATCGGTGTACTGAAACAGTGTTCCGTCTGAGAAGGCCAGTGAGAGAATAAACAGGCTCATGGTAAACCCGATGCCGGTTAAAACAGAAACGCCATACAGTTGCAGCCAACTGCTGTCGGTGGGCAGTTGTGCAATTTTGAGTTTAATCGCCAGCCAACTGAAGCCAAATACGCCGATCTGCTTGCCGAGAAACAGCCCCAAAATAATACCTATTGGTACCGATCCAGTCATCTGATCCAGTGAAATTTGGGTGACATTAACCCCCGCATTAACAAAGGCAAACAGGGGGAGAATGAAAAAAGCTGACCAAAAATGCAGACTGTGTTCAATCTCTTTGAGGGGCGAAATGGCTTGATGCTGTTCATCTTCTGCATTGAGAGGGATGGTAAAGGCCAGTGCTACACCCGCTAAAGTGGCGTGTACGCCGGACTTTAATACGCTTACCCAAAGAATTGCACCGACGATAAAATAGGCGGTTTTTTTGGCCACACCAAAGCGGTTCATGATAATCAAGGTAATAATCGCGCTGCTGGCAACCCACAAAGAGGTAGTTGATAACTCGGTGGTGTAAAACAGCGCAATAATCACAATGGCACCCAGATCATCAATAATGGCCAGTGCCATAAGAAAAATCTTCAGTGACACGGGGACACGGTTGCCGAGCAAAGAGAGCACCCCCAGTGCAAAGGCAATGTCGGTAGCGGTGGGAATCGCCCAGCCGTTGATGGCAATAGGGTCGTGTTGATTTATGAGTAAATAAAAAAGTGCGGGTGCTGCCATACCGCCGATGGCTGCAATGGCGGGTAGGGTGATCTGCTTTAAAGAGGATAAGTGACCCTCTAAAATTTCTCGTTTGACCTCCAGGCCGATGAAGAGAAAAAAGACTGCCATTAAGCCATCATTAACCCAGTGATAAAGTGATTTGTCGAGCTGCAATGCGCCAATGCGAATTTCCACATGCAGGTGTAAAAAATCGTTGTAGAGTCCTGATAGGGCGCTGTTGCTAAAAAACAGAGCTAAGGCGGTGGCGACCATCAACAGAATGCCACTGGAGGACTCTTTTTGCACAAACTCATCAAGCAGTTTCATGGTGTGACGGTTTCCAATTTGGATTTTGAATGGATTGGTAAAACAGCTGCTTTAGCCGTTAGCGGCATGAATGAATCAGTCATGACTCCACTTCTTTAAAAAAGTTGCAATGTCGTCAAAGACGGTAAAGCGATTGCGATAGGGGATGGAGAAGGCGGCGAGCATGTCAGTGTGGTTCATCTTGTCGTAAATGTGTGTCTCAACCTGCCCCCCTTTTTCTTTCACTTTCTTTGCCATGTTGATGATATTGCGTCGATACACTGCTTGGTCTTGATTTCCGTAAAGCAGCAGCAAGGGGGCTTCATTGCCATCGACAAAATGACTGGGTTGAGATTCGACGTATTCCATATTGGCAAATACTTTGGGCAGATAGGGTTTGTCGAAGATAAAATCGTAGGGGGCAGCGAGACCAATAAAACCGTGTATTTTTTGCTGTTTTTCTCTGCCAAGGTATTCTTCATTGACGGTCAGCATGGCAGCAATGTGGCCGCCAGCAGAGTGTCCCATAAGAAAAACCACTGGGTTTTTTTCTTGCCGATGAAATTGGTTCAATACCCAGCGCACGGCGTTGGCACTGTCGTGCATTATTTCTGCAAAACCGACCTCGGGGTAGTGGCGATAATCGGGAATCACCACACGGTAACCCTGTGTGGTGAGGGCTTGGGCGACAAAACGATAATGGCCTTTAGTAAAGGTGCTGCACGCGCCCCAGCAACCGCCGTAGAAAAAAACAATCGTGCCTTTGGCGTTTTTTTTGGGTTGGTAAACATCCAGTTTATTGGCGGCGTGAATGCCGTAGTTTTGATCGGCTGTGAGGCTGTAACTGTCAAACCGAGCCAGTGTGTTGGCAACCAGCAGGGCGCTGTTTGAGCAGGCACTGAGCAGTGGCGCTAGCAGCAGCAGAGGTAATGTTTTCATTGTGGCTGGCAGTTCTCTGTTTAGAGGTATTGCTATACCATAACCACCTGCATAAGAATTAACAATGAGAGAACGATGATTCCTTGGCATGAAATTGATACGGTTTTTTTAGATCTGGATGGCACGTTGCTGGATCTGCATTTTGATAACCATTTTTGGTTGGAGCATGTGCCGCAGCGGTACGCAGAAAAAAACGGCATGTCGTTGAGTTGGGCAAAAGAGGAGTTGATGCGGCGTTATCTGGCCATTGAGGGCAGTTTGCAGTGGTATTGCCTCGATCATTGGGGCGCTGAGCTGAATCTGGACATTGTGCAGCTCAAGCGCGAGATGCACCATTTGATTGCGGTGCGTCCAGCGGTGCTTGAATTTTTGGATGCGGTGCGTGCGGCAGGTAAACGAGTGGTGTTGGCCACCAACGCCCATCGAGATACGTTGGTGTTGAAGATGGAGGTGACCAAATTAGAGGGGCATTTTGATGTCATGCACAGCGCCCATGATGACGGCACACCGAAAGAGCAGCCGGAGTTTTGGCAGCAGATGCAGTTAAAAGAGCCCTTTGATCCCGCTCGTTCGTTATTAATTGACGACAATGAAAATGTGTTAAGATCCGCTCGTGAGTACGGCTTGGCGCATCTGTTGGGGATCAAAAAACCGGACAGCAGAGGCGCTGATAAGCAGTTGCTTGATTTTGTTATGCTGGAGAGTTTTGATGATTTATTGCCAGTTTTACCTGCAATGTGTTTATAGAGAAAAGTCTTGAGGTGTCGGTGACTACTCGAAACTGGAAAAGTGTGCAGAAATTGTATGAGTTGTCGAACTGATGCAATTCAAGGTGAATAATGCAACGCCAACCAAACGGTCTGTTCTTCAGTATCTGTCCTGCACACTCGATGCTTCCGGTGCGCTGGGATGTGTAACCAGTCACCGACGTTCAACGCTACGCTTTGAGTCGGCTCAATAAACTGCAATTCTGCGCTGCCTTGCAGCAGTAACACCCATTCATCTTGATCTTG
>JAUZRS010000295.1 GCA_030950195.1 Gammaproteobacteria bacterium
TTCGGGGCGCACCTTTTATGACAGCAATCCCAATCCACATCATCATCTGTTTAATCTCGATTCCGGCGAATTGCTTGATATTGATGCTGCTGGCATTGACATCAAGGGTTTGCCAACCTTGTCGGGTGTGGTTCTGCAAGGGGTGGAGTTGTTGATTAAGGTGCGTAACGTCGATTTATAACGTCTGTTTGAGGAGAGTTTGAAGATGGTCTGCAAGGCAATTTCACGGAGAGTGGCGGGTTGCGTTTTACCTCTGTTGTTGGCGGTTTCAAGCGTTTCTGAGGCCGATTGGGTTGCTGAAACGCCGCGCCCTGACAGCTATATTGGTTTTAATGTCGGCAGCAGTGAGTTGGTGGGCACGACGCTGGGGACGGTGGCGATGTCTAACTTGAACCTGCGTTTGGGGTATCACTTTGCTGACTATTTTGCCGTTGAAGGTCATGTGGGCTGGGGTTCTGATAATACGGGGGTGTTATTGAAATCACCTAACAGCCGTTATGCCGCGCTCTTTTTACGTCTTGATCTGCCTTATGATCGGGTTAATTTGTATCTGTTGGCCGGTGGCAGTTATTTTGAGTCGGACGTGGTGACCACCACAGCGGTAAAAAAAGGCAATGAAACCTCTCCTGCTTACGGGGTGGGCATTGAGCTGTTTGGCAACCGTGATACGGCATTGACTCTGGAAATAGCGCGTTATCTAGAGAACAGTGTTCATGACCGTTACGATTCGGTAGGAGTTGGTTTCGTAACTCATTTTGATTGGCCACCTTTGCGCTAGCGTCTGTCGGTTTGATGTTGCCGATTGTGCGTTTATTCACCATTTTGTTTTTCTGCTGCGGTAGTCTACTCAGATTTACGCGATCTTTGATCACGAATAAAAGGCTTGCGCCATGAAATTTTTGTCGAGTCTTCTCTCTGCTATTTTCTTTCTAAGTCTGTTAACAGCCTGTGGGACGCGTGAAGAACCCACCTCAACGGTAAACAATGGTGGCGGTACGACGGTTACTAGCCCTGCTCCTAGCACACCGACGATTA
>JAUZRS010000296.1 GCA_030950195.1 Gammaproteobacteria bacterium
TCACTGTACGCCGCCTCTGCTAACGAAGCGGCCAATAACAAAACCGAACCCACAATACCCTGCAAAAGTTTACTTTTTTTCATATCCCTATCTTGCCAATAGTCGTCGATCTGATTGAATGGACATAAGAATGCCGAAGCCCAACATCAAGGTCACCGCAGAGGTTCCCCCATAACTGACCAGTGGCAACGGCACTCCCACCACGGGTAACATGCCGGTCACCATACCAACATTCACCACTAAATAAACAAAAAATGTCATGCTCAAACTGCCTGCCAACATGCGCGCGTAACGATCCTGAGAGTTGGCGGCAATCATTAGACCACGAATCACTACCAACAGGTAAAGCAGCAGCAGCATCACCACCCCAAACCAGCCAAACTCTTCACCAAAGACGGCAAAAATAAAATCCGTCGAACTCTCGGGTAAAAAATCCAACTGCGACTGCGAACCGTTCAACCACCCCTTGCCATACAACCCCCCACTGCCAATGGCAATTTTAGATTGAATAATGTGATAGCCCGATCCCAAAGGATCAGATTCAGGGTTTAAAAAAGTCAACACCCGTTGCCGCTGATAAGCGTGCATAAAAAAGTACCACATCACCGGCACCATTGTCCCAGCCACAACCAATAAACCCGCAATCAAACGCAAACGCATCCCAGCAAAAAAAAGCACAAAAAAACCAGCACTGCCGACCAAAATCGCCGTACCCAAATCCGGCTGCATACCAATCATCACGCAAGGCACCAGCACCAACAACATCGCCATCAAAATACGCATCGAACGGGGTGGCATGGCAAAGGCACTCAAATACCAAGCCACCATCATCGGAACTGCCAATTTCATCATCTCTGAGGGCTGAAAACGGATAAAACCAAGGTTAATCCAACGCTGTGCGCCTTTACCTATTTCGCCAAACAAAAGCACCGCCAACAAGGCCAGTAAACCCAGCAAAAACAACCACGGAGACCAACGCTGCAAGGTTTGTGGTGAGACCTGCGCCAACAGCAACATGCCCGCATAAGCCGCAGCCAGATGCATCGCTTGCCGATTGACAATTCGCACACTCTCACCACTGGCGCTGTACAACACCAGCAAACCCACGCCACAGAGCAGGCTGATCAAGATCAACAGAGATCCATCCAGATGAAAAAACTGCAAGATCATCCTCGACAAAGAAGTAGGAGGGTTGTTCTGACGTCGATCGTAACCGTAATAAGCCATCGATCTACTGCTCCTTCGCTGAGGAATCAGCTCTTTCATCAAGATAATAATCTAAAATTTTACGCGCAATCGGTGCCGCCACCGAACCACCGCCACCACCGTGCTCCGCAATCACCGCCAAGGCAATTTTGGGATTTTTAATTGGGGCAAAAGCGACAAACAGAGCGTGATCCCGCAGTTTATAGGCCAAGGTTTTGGCATCGTATTTCTCATCTTGTCCCAAGCTGTAAACCTGTGCCGTACCGGTTTTTCCAGCAATGCGATAGGATGCATTGAGTGCCGAACGTCGCCCTGTTCCCCGAGGTGCGTACATGACGCTCTCCATAGAGTGAATCACCGCCTGCCACGTCTGCGCCTTAATGTCATTCAATGGCGTTAACAACTGGCTGCTGCTCAGCTTCACCTCACCGCCCAAAATATCTTGCGAACCCATCAATAAATGTGGTTGTACTCGTCGTCCCTTGCTGGCAATCACCGACGTTGCCACTGCCAACTGCAACGGGGTGGCCGTCATATAGCCTTGGCCAATACCGGTAATAATCGTCTCTCCTGGATACCACGACTGTTTGCGATGACGCTTTTTCCAAGCACGTGACGGCATAATGCCACTCGCTTCACCAGGAACATCAATGCCAGTACGATGACCAAAACCAAAGCGCTGCATAAAAGGTGAAAGCCGATCAATGCCCAGCTTCAAGGCCAAGTCGTAAAAATAAACATCGCAAGACTGAGCAATGGACTGCTCCAAATCAACCAAACCATGACCACTGCGCTTCCAATCTCGGTAACGGCGCGCTTCATTGGGCAGTCGATAAACCCCCGAACAAAACACACGATCATGGGCCGAAACCACACCCTCTTCCAAACCAATCACACCCATCATTGGTTTGATCGTCGAACCAGGTGGGTATTGACCCGACACACTGCGATTGAAGAGCGGTCGTTCATCATTGTTACGCAATAGATCGTAATTTTTCTGGCTGATGCCATTTACAAATAGGTTCGGATCATAAGTCGGCTTACTGACCAATGCCAAGACCTCACCGGTACGCACATCCACCACCGCCGCCGCTCCGCTGTAACCGGCTAAGGCTTTTTCTGCTGCTGCCTGCAAACCCGAATTCAAGGTCAAATAGAGATTTTTACCTGGGAGGGGGGCTTTTTTATCCAGTTCCTGCACCACTCTTCCCTGCACATTAACCTCTACCTGACGAAAGCCCACCTGGCCATGCAGCAAATTTTCATAATATTTTTCAATGCCTGTCTTGCCCGTATGAGTAGTAGATCTATAACGCGCCCGATTCAACACTTTGGCTTCACGTTCATTGATCCGCCCCACATAACCAACTGTGTGCACAGCCAACTCTTTCAGTGGATAACTTCGATTCAGACGCACCACCACCTCAACCCCCGGAAAAAGGTGGCGATGCACTGAGAATCGAGCCACTTCCTGATCGCTCATATTAAAACGTACCGGGACTCCCTCAGAAGCACGTTTACGTCGATTGAGTTTTTTAAAGCGTTTGATGTCACGTTCACTCAATGAGACGTACTGCTGCAACTGCTGCAAGGTCTCTTCCATTGAGGTAACTTCTTCGGCGGTAATCTCCAAACGATAGCTGGGAAGGTTTTGCGCCAAGATCACACCATTACGATCAAAAATTTGCCCCCGAGTGGGCGCAATCGCCATCAGACGGACGCGATTTTTGGTGGAGAGGGTTAAATAATGTTCGTGATTGACTTTCTGCAGCAAAAACAGTCTCGCCAACAAGACCACAATGATTACGGTACAAAACAGTCCCGCTAAAATTGCACGCTCACGAATGACTCGGGCTTCACCACTGAAGTCACGTATGCGATCTCGTCGAGCCATAAACGCTACTCTATTGAAAACACCAAGAGAGACAAAGCAATCCTGATTTCAAAATGGGGTAAAACATGTGCTCAATAACTAGGTCGCATCGTTTTCATAGCGAGTTATTGAATCAACAATCTCTTGTTTAGCCGCTGCTGCATCAGCCCAACCATCCACCTTGGCCCATTTACCCGGCTCCAAAGCTTTGTACTGTTCGAAAAAGTGAGAAATCTCATGCAAAAAGGTCTCGGGCAGGTCTTCCAGTTCATGCACATCTTTGTACTGGCGGGTCAATTTATCAATCGGTACCGCGATGATTTTGGCATCAATAC
The DNA here is from genome assembly GCA_030950195.1 of Gammaproteobacteria bacterium. GTDB lineage: Bacteria > Pseudomonadota > Gammaproteobacteria > JAUZRS01 > JAUZRS01 > JAUZRS01. The sequence goes on from JAUZRS010000296.1 coordinate 3,415, forward strand.
CTGACTCATCTTCCATTCTCAACATGCCCACCGGACGTACGGCAATAATTGCGCTGTTCAGCAGAGGCACCCGAGTGATCACCAACACATCCACCGGATCACCGTCTTCAGACAAGGTATGGGGCACAAAACCGTAGTTGCATGGGTAATGCATCGCGGTACCAAAAAAACGATCCACAACCAAACCACCGCTCTCTTTGTCTAGCTCATACTTAACTGGCTCACCTTGTGCGGGGATTTCAATCACAACGTTCACTTCATCTGGAACGTTGTCACCAATGTCTAACTTATCCAAGTTCATAACGCACTCACTTCATCCGTCGAAAAGGAGGCATTATACAAGCATTATCAATCCTAAGTGGCAGCAACAGAAACATCGCAAAATCGAGGCGCTGAATCACGTTTCAAGGCTTTTAAGCATAAATCCTACAAAATTCTCAAGAATGCCAGATAGTGGTAACCGTTACTCAGACCTACGGTGAGTCCACCTATTGACCCCTTCAAGCCACTGTGAAAAAGTTAACCCGTTGTGACAACAACAGCAAAAAGGGGTCTGAA
>JAUZRS010000297.1 GCA_030950195.1 Gammaproteobacteria bacterium
AATGCGGTTGATTTTGATCTGCTGTTTTAGCAGCGGTAACAGGGCCAATTTGAGCTGCGCGCCACGGAGCTTCACAAACGGGACGTTGCCAAACCCAGCGGCGTTGCTGAGGCTGGTTTCACCCAATTCAAAACCGAGCCAAGGAAAAAGTGAAAGCTGGATGTTGCCTTTAATACTGAGGTTGCGGCCTGTTTGCTCTTCGACCTGTTCAGAGATTAAGGTTTTGTGTTCATTGGGGTCAAGGGTGTAGAGCATGACACCCGAAAGGATAAAGACCAATAACAGCAAAGAGAACAGTGACAGTAGAACCCACTTAAGGCTTTTCATACGATTTTCCGTGTAACTAGAGGGTGATCAGGATGGTTCGTTGGCAGAAGTGTAATACTGTTGGCGCGTGCTTGCACCCACCTCTGTCTCTGTTACAGCGGTGGGTGTGTAATTGACTAGCGGCTGGTTGGGTAGGGTGTGTGGCCATATTGGTAACGGTATGGGTTTGTGGGCGGAGGCATTTGGTAGACTGGCATTGGAAAAGGCATGTTGTAGTAGCGGCGATAGTGGGTGGGATAAGGTTGCGGTGCTCTGTTTTTTACCACGTGAACTGGGGTTGCTGCCTGAGTGGTTGCTACAACGGCAGACTTCTCTGTTGTTGTACTGCTTGCATTGGCCACAGCGGAGGTTAAGGCGCTGTGGCTGCTGTTTTTGATTGCAGGCTCGACATTTTTTTGTTCGCTGCTGGCCGTATTGATGGCGTTCAAGCTTGCCAGTTGTTGTAAAACGTCTGAGGCGTCGGCTGGATTGTGAGTTACTACCAGTTTGCCAATGGGGCTGATGTTGGTAGTTACTGCAATTGGATCTGCATTATCGTTGCTGCTGAAATAAACAAATGCCGTGATGCTGATGGCTGAAGCGAGTAAAATCAGTGTGTCCGTTCGGATAAAAGCACTTGCTTTAATCATGAGGTTCTCCATAGTAATAAAAGGCTTGATAACCGTTCCAAATGTGTCTTGGCTTATTCTAAAGGCTTTTACCGTCAAGGTGGCAGGTAGGCTCCGGTGGGAAGTAGCTCTGGAGGGTCGAAATATCAGAAATATTTTTGCATAGACTCTGAATGACTCGGGCAGTATCATAGCCCGCTTCCAGCGCCCGTAGCTCAGCTGGATAGAGTATCGGCCTCCGAAGCCGAGGGTCACAGGTTCGAATCCTGTCGGGCGCGCCATTTTTGTTTGTCTTTATTCCATGTTGTCTCTTGCCTCAAAATAGGTAGGTTGTCATCTGACATTTTTCCCATAATCCCTGCCATCAATTTTTAGCCGTCCGTTTTAGAACGGCTTTTGTGTGATCTTTGGCATAGATTAGGAACCTAAAAACAGTAACCTTGTTTGAGTAGGGTGCTCTAAACGCACTTAACTCTGTCTTGGCACGCCATTAATATTGCATTGTGCTACAAGGTAAAGGTAGTAGTCGCGCCATGGGCGCTGTTGTTAAGGTGAATTATGGAATAAGCAGTCAGCAGAGAGGGCTAAATATGAAGCGTCATCTTGAAATTAGGGACGGTTATGGTCAGGAAATTGGCGATTCAACGTCCAAAAAAAGCCCTTTATCGAGGGTTAAAATATCTCCAGCTCTGACCGCAGAGCAGTTACAACAGGCATTGAACATCAGTGGTCATGTGCGTTTGAGCGCCAAACCGGCGCTGCGGCGACGAACGGTGTTTCTTGATCTGCGCAAAATACGCTTGCCAGTGGCCGGTGTGATGTCGATTATGCATCGCATCAGCGGTGTGTTAATGGTGCTGTTATTGCCGGTTTTTTTCTATCTGTTGGATCGTTCCTTGGCAGATGAAGCTGGTTTTTTGGCCACTAAGACTCTGTTTGCTAGTGATTTGGGTAGAGTTGTGCTCTTTTTTGCCCTCTGGGGGCTGATGCACCATCTGTTGGCGGGGGTGCGCTATCTGTTGATTGATTTGGAGTTGGGTGTGGATAAACCCCGTTATCAACAGAGTGCTTGGGCGGTATTGTTTGCGGCACCCATATTGGC
>JAUZRS010000298.1 GCA_030950195.1 Gammaproteobacteria bacterium
AACGCGTATCTGAAGAGAGTTCGGCTTTGTAAACCACTTGCCCAGAGACGGGCAGGTGGAATTTCTCACGATGGACAAGATCTCCACCCAACAACTGATCATCATTTTTATAGAGACCAGCAAAATCAGCAACGTCAAAATTACTCGGTGTTTTAAGCTCATAAAGCAAAACAACAATGGGCGAAGCCCGACCTTGGTCATCAGGATTAACATCCGCAGAAGTACGAATAACGACCTCCATCTTATTCGGATCACTTTCACTAAAACTCAAACTTTTACCACATGCGGCTAAAAGCACCCCAATAGAAAGTAGAAAAAAAGCAGACGGTAAAGTTTTTTTTAAGATCATGTTCTCACTCCAGTTCAGGCACCATTATAGAGTGGTGTCATATATTATTGTGGGAATTGAGAACGTTCAACAACTGTATCTCAAATCACCTATCCGAACCAGTACTCACACACTCTATCACTATCTAATGATTTTCGACAACTAAAAATAATGCTGCAAGCGCTTCTGCTCTAAGATAGATAAAAAATTTAAGCGGGTTTTAAAAATTTCTCACACAGCACAGAAATCCGCTGCGGTTTTTTACCCTGTTGCAATTTCAAAGCCGTTAACTCACCCCCCCAAACACAGCCCGTATCCGTCGGGTGAATTTTTTTGATCTTCAGTGGCAGAGAATGGCTTAAGGCCGCCCAGTGGCCAAACAAAATGTGTGTCCCCTGTGCCGTCACTCTGCTCGGCAGATCAAACCACGGCACTAAACCGTCTGCCTGCTGACCAGGTGCGTGTTTTTCCAGCATGTCCAGCTGGCCACTTGAACTGCAAAAACGCATCCGAGTAAAACTGTTGGTGATAAAACGCCACCGAGCCGCGCCCTGTAACTCCTCTGACCAGAGATCCGGTTGATCACCGTACATATGCTCAAAATAGCGCTGATGATCATCGCCGCGCAGCACCGCCTCCACTTCCAAGGCCGCCGCTTGTGCCTGCGCTAAATCCCACCGAGGATAAATACCCGCATGAGTCATAACATAATTGAGTTTTTTATCGTAGTGCAGCAGCGGTTGCTGGCGTAACCAACACAGCAGCTCTTCACCGTCATCAGCCTTAAAAATAGGCGCTAAAGAGCAGCCTTTTTTAATCGACTTTACCCCTGCTTGCATCGCCAGTAGATGAAGATCGTGATTGCCTAATACTGTGATGGCGGCACTGCTCAAGGATTTTACAAAACGCAATACGGCTAAGGAATCAGGGCCTCGGTTGACCAAATCACCGGCAAACCAAAGCCGGTCTTTTGTTGGCTTAAATTCGATTTTTTCCAGCAGAGCCTGCAAGGCTGAATAACAGCCCTGCACATCTCCAATAACATAAACCGCCTTCAAAACTCAGTGCAACACTCGTGGCGTGGTGAGTAAAAATTCAGGAATGGCCGCATCAAAATTGATGCCGTCATCGTCCACCATCTGATAACTGCCACCCATCGTACCCACAGAGGTCTCCAACATGGTGCCACTGGTGTATTGAAACCCTTCGCCCGGTTTCAGATGAGGCTGCTCACCCACCACACCGTCGCCCTTCACCTCTTGCACCCGACCATTGGCATCGGTGATGATCCAATGGCGCTTCAATAACCGCGCAGCCGCTGTGCCTTCGTTACGAATCGTAACGGTGTAGGCAAACACATAACGATCCTCCTGCGGCTCAGATTCCGCCTCAATGTACGAGGTCTCAATATCAATTTTTATTTCCGGTCTCATAAAAAATCCACTCACTCTGCTTAGCTGTAATAACAATGACGCCATTCTATCCTTAAACTAAGAAACGTGCTCACTGTAATAACAACTTAAGGTAGCAAACTGCGCCAAACTCAAGGTCTCCGCTCGCACACTGGGATCAATATCACAGGCCTCAATTTGATCGGCACTTAACAGCGTTTTAAGCGTATTACGCAAGGTTTTTCGCCGCTGACTGAACGCTTGGCGCACCAGTTTGGCAAACAGCGCCACATCACCCACCTCCACCAACGGCTCGGTGTGCGGTGTCAAACGCACAATGGCCGAGTTGACTTTCGGTGGTGGGTTAAACGCCCCTGGGCGGACGGTGAACAGCGCCTGTACTTGGCAATAATATTGACACATCACCGACAAACGACCGTAATCCCGCCCACCTGGTGTTGCTGCCATGCGCTGCACCACTTCGTACTGCAACATAAAATGCATGTCATGAATTTTATCGACGCTCTGCAACAGATGGAAAATCAACGGGGTGGAAATGTTGTAGGGCAGATTACCTACCAAACGCAGCTTTTCGTTTTCAGCACACAGAGCTGAAAAATCAAACTTCAACGCATCGGCGCTGTGAATCGTCAATTCGCCCTGATCGGCACAGAGTTTTTCCAGACGAGGGATCAGGTCTCGATCCAACTCCACCGCCTGTAA
>JAUZRS010000299.1 GCA_030950195.1 Gammaproteobacteria bacterium
TCCGAAAATTGTCAGACTGGTCGTGTACTATCGCGATCAGGAACTAAGTTTCCTATGCCACAGAGTGGCGAGATTGAGAAAAATTATGGACGTTTTAACTGCACGGTTTTTTCCTGGTTTGGAAAGTGATTTAGATCAACCGTCTTATGCTAGGCAAGAGACGGTAACCGGCTCATTACTCAATGTTGTTTTGCCACTCTTTTCAATTATGGTTTTGGTTGCTTTATGGACGGCTTTTCTTTCCAGTGACCGGAGCCTTAAGGTGGCAAGTGTGCATTTGATGACGAATTATCATAACGGTGAAATCCGGTTTAGTGATCCACGTCGTTTTGACCAGCGTCGAGTTGATTCACGTCGTTTTGATCCACGCCGAGTTGATTATCGTCGTGTTGACACGCGGCGCATTGATCCTCGCCGCTCCAGTCATCAGAGTGTGTTGCAGAGTTGGACATTTGCAGAGAATATCAGTGACAAAACAGTACGTCACAACTTGGTGAAGTTGGATGTACTGGGTAAGGCTAAATTTAGTTTTAGTGATGATGTTGGTGAGCTGACCTTAACAAGACGTTGTGAGCAAAATTATGCCATTGATGACCAAATTTATTTGGTTGGTGTAAGTGACGTAAATCGTCTTGCTCTGAATATGCATCGTTCTTGACGAAGTAAGTTAACAGGGTAAACATCATTGAATACAGTTTCCACGCGACTTTGGGGCACATTATGTGCCCTTTTTTTTGCCCGCAATTTGTTGTTTCAACTGCTTGGGCTTAAAGAATCGTCATCCTACGCAGATAATTCTCCGTATACTGTGATCTTATTCTAGAAATTTTAGACTCTTTATTAGTTCTTTTGTTTCTTCTTTGCTTGGGTTTTTAACCCACTTCCTATTTTATCCTTGATTTTTGTAACAGGTTTTGACATAAAGTGTCTTGGTGCGCCTGTGATCAAAAAGGGTGCGTTCTTATTTTTTATTAAGATGTTGATTTTTAAAGTATATTTTTTACCTTGATCTTTTTTTATAATATTGGTGCTTATTGGCACTGAAAGGGGGCGTTTGTGGAGGTTTTGCAGTCGGGTTCAAATGTGTTGTTTATTTTGATCGGTGCCGTGATGGTGCTGGCAATGCACGCCGGTTTTGCTTTTTTGGAAGTGGGGACGGTAAGAGAGAAGAATCAGGTCAATGCGTTGGTTAAGATCTTGATTGATTTTTGTGTTTCAACGATTGCTTATTTCTTTATCGGTTACAGCATCGCTTATGGGATCGACTTCTTTTCTGGAGTGGATGTTTTAGCTCAAACAAATGGGTACGAGCTGGTTAAGTTCTTCTTCCTGCTGACGTTTGCAGCAGCCATTCCAGCGATCATTTCAGGAGGTATTGCTGAGAGGGCTAAGTTTTATCCACAAGTGCTGGCTTCTTTCGTGATTGTTGCTCTGATCTACCCTACGTTTGAAGGCATGATTTGGAATGGTCAACTGGGCTTTCAAGCGTGGTTAGCATCTACTTTTGGAGCTGAGTTTCATGATTTTGCCGGTTCTGTGGTGGTGCATGCGATGGGGGGCTGGCTTGCCCTTGGTGCGGTCTTGATGTTGGGGGCACGTAAAGGGCGTTACACCAAAGAGGGTCTGGTGGTGGCTCATCCCCCTTCCAGTATTCCTTTTTTGGCTTTGGGGGCTTGGGTACTTACCGTTGGTTGGTTTGGGTTTAATGTGATGTCTGCGCAGACCATTGATGCTGTGAGTGGTTTGGTGGCGGTGAACTCCTTGATGGCAATGGTGGGCGGCACTTTGGCTGCACTTGTGGTTGGCCGTAATGATCCGGGTTTTGTCCACAACGGGCCTTTGGCCGGTTTGGTTGCGGTCTGTGCAGGTTCAGATTTGATGCATCCATTGGGTGCTTTGGCTACAGGTGTCGTTGCCGGTGGTTTGTTTGTTTGGAGCTTCACTTTGACTCAGAATCGTTGGAAAATCGATGATGTATTGGGTGTTTGGCCTCTGCACGGTTTGTGTGGTGTTTGGGGTGGTATTGCCGCTGGTATCTTTGGCTTAACGGCCTTAGGTGGAGCCGGTGGTGTGACCTTTATGTCTCAGCTGGTAGGAACGGTTGTTGGTGCTACGATTGCACTCGCTGGTGGGCTTGTGGTGTATGGTTTGCTGAAAAAGACCATGGGTATTCGTATGTCAGAAGAGGAAGAGCATCAGGGCGCTGATTTGAGCATCCATAAGATCTCTGCTTCGCCTAAATACGACAGCTGAAGGTAAGTGCTTTCTGTGAGACGGTTCAATGAAGATCAAATTTGAGGTGTAGAACTGATGAAAAGAGTGACCGCAATTATAAAACCGTACAAATTGGATGACGTGCGTGAAGCGCTTTCTGCTAACGGCGTTAATGGCATGACCGTGACGGAGGTCAAAGGTTTTGGTCGCCAGAAAGGCCATACAGAGCTTTATCGTGGTGCAGAGTATGTGATCGACTTTCTGCCAAAAATCAAGCTGGAGGTGGTGGTGGAAGACGCTCATGTCGAGGGCTGTATCGAGGCGATTTCAACGGCTGCCCGTACTGGAAAGATTGGTGATGGCAAAATATTCGTTGACAGTGTGGAACGTGCGGTACGCATTCGTACTGGAGAAGAGGGTGATCAGATACTTTAAATGTAACTGATTGCATCGTTTTGATTGAACAGAGCCTAGCTGAATGCTAGGCTTTTTTTTTCCTGGGAGAGAGCGGTAATGGTATGATTGCGCGGATTTGGCAGCGACTAAAGGGTACGGTTGCAGTGGAGAGGGTTGAAAGGGTGAAAGAAGCACCAGTGGCGACTATTATTCCTCGTTCAGAGCACGGTGTCTCACGGAATAACATCAGTAAAAATGCGCTAAAAGTGCTCTATCGTCTTAATGATGCGGGTTTTCGAGCCTGTTTGGTCGGCGGCGGAGTACGTGATCTGCTGCTCAGTTTGAAACCTAAAGATTTTGATATTGCCACCAGTGCCAGTCCTGAAGAGGTTCGTGCGCTGTTTCGCAATTGTCGCTTGATTGGTCGTCGCTTTCGTCTGGCGCATGTGCTGTATGGGCGTGAAGTGATTGAAGTGGCCACCTTTCGTGCCAGTCATCGTGACGGTGAAGACGGTCGTACCGATGCCGGTGGCCGGATCATGCGTGATAACGTCTTTGGTGACATTGCTGAGGATGCGTTGCGCCGAGATTTCAGCGTTAACGCACTTTATTACGATATTAAAGATTATTCTATTCACGATTACGCCGGTGGCATGGCTGATGTGTCTGCGCGTCTCTTACGTCTGATTGGCGACCCGGTAACCCGTTATAAAGAAGATCCAGTGCGGATGTTACGCGCGGTACGCTTTGCGGCTAAATTGGACTTTGAAATTGCCCCTGAAGCCAGCGATCCCATTGCTGATCTTGCTTCTGAATTGGGAGAGATTCCACCAGCGCGTCTGTTTGAAGAGGTGCTGAAGCTGTTTCACAGCGGTCATGCGGTCAAGAGTTTGGAGTTGTTGCACGACTATTATCTGTTGGATTATCTGTTTCCCCATGCGGCAAAAAAGCTGGGTGATGACGATGAGTCAACTTGGGATCTGCTGGAACGGGGCTTGAATAACACCGATCAGCGCATTCGTGCAGGCAAATCGGTGACTCCGGCTTTTTTGTATGCGGTGTTTCTCTGGATGGATGTCTCTGAGCGTTATGAGCTTTGGTTAGCAAAAGGTGAAGCGCCAATGGTGGCGATGCAGCGTGCCGGTGATGAAGCTTTGGCGGTGCAATTAACACACACTTCATTGCCAAAACGGTTTTCTTTCCCAATGCGGGAGATTTGGATGATGCAAGGACGTTTGTTGACCTACACCGGCAAACGAGCCCTGCGTTTGCTGGAGCAGCCTCGTTTTCGTGCTGGTTATGATTTCCTTTGTCTGCGAGCTGAGTTGGATTCCTCGTTGCAAGAGCGCAGCGATTGGTGGACTCGTATTCAAGAGTTGCCCGTTGAGCAGCAAGAGGAGATGGCACGTCAGGCTCCCAAACCGGATCAGCTTCGAAAGCGTAAGCGGCGGCGAAAATCCCCTAAAAAGCCTGACAGTGAGCAGTAATGGTTGAGTGTTACATTGCCTTGGGCAGTAATTTACAGCAGCCAGAAGAACAGTTAAAACAGGCTATTTTGGCTCTGAATCAATTGCCAAAGAGTCGTTTTGTTGTGGCTTCTTCTCTGTACGGCAGTGCGCCAATGGGGCCGCAAGATCAGCCGGATTATGTCAATGCGGTGGCCAAAATTGAGACCTCTCTGGCTCCGTTGACGTTATTGGATCAGTTACAAGCCCTTGAAATGGCCTTTGGTCGCGTTAAAAGTGAACGTTGGGGAGCACGGGTTTTGGATCTGGATCTGCTGTTGTATGGAGATCAGATCATTGATCACCCGCGTCTGAAGGTGCCTCACGTCGGTATCGCGCAGCGAGCGTTTGTGCTGTTGCCGTTGTCTGAAATTGTGGATGAGCTGTTTATTCCAAAACTGGGCCGTTTTGCAGACCTGCTACTGAAGATAGAAAAACAGACGTTGTGGCGTTTGCCAGATGAGAGTAATGAGGTGAAAAGGGCGTGAGTGCAGAAAAAAAGCCACAAAAAATGAGCGTAACTCGGCTGCAAGCGATGAAACAGATCGGTGAAAAAATCGCCTGTTTGACTGCTTATGATGCTAGCTTTGCCAAAATTTTGGATCAGGCGGGCGTGGATCTGGTTTTGGTCGGTGACTCTCTCGGCATGGTGATTCAAGGCCATGAAACCACGTTGCCCGTGACGATGGATGAGACGGTTTATCATGCACAGGCGGTGCGCAGAGGACTGTCTCAGGCGCTGTTGGTGGTGGACCTGCCTTTTATGAGTTACGTCGATCCGATGACGGCACTGCACA
>JAUZRS010000003.1 GCA_030950195.1 Gammaproteobacteria bacterium
CAGTACGGCTCTTGCGAGTATTTTGTGACCGACATCTCAATAATTAAGAATAAAGTGCTAAAGCACGCCAAAATTATCAAAATCACCAACTAATGTAAGAAAAACCCCGCTCTTGCAACAACATCAGATCATCTGCCCCACTGGGAACCACTTTAGCAAAATCAAGCATATCCTTCTGCTCCCACTGCAAGGATTTCATCGTATTCTCACAGGCATGAAACGCCACGCCGTAATCGGCCAACGAACGTACTTTTTGCTGCACCTTCTCAGGGACGGGGCGCTTAGGATTTTTGGCCAACAAGTGAATACCCTCAGCGAACACCTCCACCACAATTTCCACATCGTCGCCGTATTTACGCAGCACCGTCCCCACTGAAAAGAGAATGTGATCATGATAAGCCGGATCGGCTTTATTCAGTTGATACACCACTTTATGCGGAGAACGGTCATCAAAATGGCTCTCCGTGTGATGCGCCCAGAGGCTCATCGGCGACAAAAGCAACATCGCCAACAGCGCCAATACGCTGCTTTTTCTATTTAAAAACCTCTTCATACTCTTGTTTTCCTTAGTTTTTTAAACTTTTATTCACCACCTCAAATAGATCTTTAGAGAGATCTTGCTCGGCAAGGCGCTGTAATTGCCCTTTCATCAATCCTTGGCGGTTTTTATCGTAACGTGACCAGCGACTCAGAGCGGTGGCCAAGCGCGCCGAAATTTGCGGATTGAATCGATCCAACTCAATAATTTGATCCACAAAAAAACGATACCCCGCACCGTCCTGTTGATGAAACACCACTGGATTGCTCATCGCAAAAGCACCAACCAAAGAGCGCACCCGATTGGGGTTTTTAAGATCAAAATCAACGTGCTGGCGCAGGGCTTTGATCTGCTCCAATGTGTCAGGCAACTGCGCCATCGCCTGCAAACTGAACCATTTATCCATCACCAAACGGTCTTGTCGCCACTGCTGATAAAAACGACTTAAGGCCGCTTCGCGTACCTCACCTGCCACCCCATTCAAAGCCTGTAACGCCGCCATCACATCGGTCATATTGCTGCCCGCTGCAAACTGCTGCTCAGCACGTTCCAGCGCCGCCTCGTTTTGCAAGCTCACCAGATAGGCCAACGCGACGTTTTTCAGCCGCCGTTTGCCGATGGAGGTTGCATCGGGCGAATAGTCACCCTCGGTCAGATTGACTTGATAAACAGCGGTAAATTGTTCCTCTAACGTTTTGGCCAGCGCCACACGGACAAACTCACGCGCCGCATGAATGGCATCCACATCAATCACCGCCATCTGTTCGGCCAACATCAATTCAGAAGGCAACGTTAACGCTTCAGCGGCAAACGCCGGATCGGCCTCAGATTCCTCTAACAGCTTGGCAATGGCCGTGATAAAGCGCTCCGGCAACTGCAATTTTGCACCGCTCTGCACCGCTTTGACCAAGTTAAGCAGCAAACCCTGAGCAAACTGCTGCCCTGCCTCCCAACGATTAAAGGCATCGCTGTCGTACGCCATCTGCAGAGCCAATGACTCATCACTGCGCTGCATCTGCAAAATCACTGGCGCTGAAAAACCGCGTAACAAGGAAGGATGTGGCTGAGCCTCTATACCCACAAAGACAAAACTCTGCTCAGCCTCCGTGATCTCCAACACCCGCTCAATCCCATCGGCTTCTGTTTCACCCTGCAACCGCAAGGGCAACGCCTCGCCACTGGACGAGAGCAAACCCATACGCAGCGGAATCTGCAACGGCAACTTCTCATCAGCAGGCTGC
>JAUZRS010000030.1 GCA_030950195.1 Gammaproteobacteria bacterium
AGCGTGATTAAAACGCGCAGCAGCGGTGTCAATCAGTGGGCTGAGCGTCTCAGCTGCGTCATTATTAAAAAAACGAACAACAAACGCCTCGACCTCCTGCCACTCATAAACCCCAGCTTCATCCAGCATCACCTTTAACTCGTGCAACACATTGACATCGGTGGCCTCGGACAGAGACGTTGCGGTATAAAAAGGATCGAACGCCGCCTTGATCTCCTCCACGGAGTTAAAGAAATCGAGTACAAACAGGTCTTCGGTTTTTTTACCCAAACTCAAAGCAGAGCGATTCAAACGCGACAAGGCTTGCACCGCCAACACCCCTTGCAGTTTTTTATCCAGATACAAGGTGCATAATTTAGGTTGATCAAACCCCGTTAGGTATTTATTCGCCACAATCAGCAAACGATACTCATCGCTGTCAAATTTTTCGGCGCTCTTCTTCTCGGCAAACCCATTGATTCCCGCCTCACTGTAGCGGATGCCGTCCACCTCTTTCTCTCCCGAGAAGGCAATCAGCGCCTTAAAAGGGGAGCCTTTCTCATTTAAGCGGCGTGTGATGGCCTGATAATAACGAATGGCCGTTTCAATATTTTGCGTCACCACCATGCCTTTGGCTTTGCCACGCAGTTTTTTCTTATTCACCACGTTGTCCATAAAATGCGTCAACATAACATCGGCTTTGCTGTTGATGGTGTGCTGGCTTCGCTCCACATACGCGCGCAGTTTGCCCTGAGCTTTTTTAGCGTTGAAGTCAGGGTTGTCGCTAATGGATTTTTGAATTTCGTAATAACTTCGATAAGTGCTGTAATTCGCCAGCACGTCGAGAATAAACCCCTCTTCAATCGCTTGCTTCATGCTGTACAGATGAAACGCGCTAAAGCTACCATCAGCTTGTTTTTGGCCAAACTTCTCCAACGTGGTATTTTTTGGTGTGGCGGTAAAGGCCAGATAGGAGGCGTTGCCGCGCATTTTGCGCGACTGCATCGCCGCGATGATCTTCTCTTGTGCGTCTACGGCATCGCGGTCGTTCTGACGTTCTGAGCTGCCCATGGCACGGTTCATATTGTCGTGTGCGCTGCCACTTTGTGAGCTGTGCGCCTCGTCGATGATCACCGCGAAACGTTTGTCACTCAGGTCGCTGATGCCCTCGATAATAAAGGGGAATTTTTGAATGGTGGTGATGATGATTTTTTTGCCGCTTTCCAGTGCCGTGCGCAGCTCTTTTGAACTGCGTGCGGCGGCGACGATGTTTTTTACCTCAGAAAAATCCTTGATGTTGTCACGCAACTGTTTGTCCAGCAAACGCCGATCCGTGACCACGATCACCGAGTCAAACAAGGGCTTCTCTTCGCCCTCTCGGTACACCTCAATCAGTTGAAACGCCGCCCACGTGATCGAGTTTGATTTGCCTGATCCAGCGGAATGGTGAATCAGATAGGTTTGCCCCGCACCCTGTTTTGTCGCATGGGAGAGGATTTTTCGCACCACATCGAGCTGATGATAACGTGGAAAAAACAGGGTTCGCTTTTTCATTGGGTCTTTCGCCGCGCCATCGAGGCGGACAAAATGTTGGATGATGTTGCTCAAGCTGCGACGGCTCAACACCTCTTCCCACAGGTAGGCTGTTTTATGCCCTGTTGCATTGACTGGATTACCCGCGCCGTGATGATCGCCTTTGTTGAAGGGTAAGAAGAAGGTGTTTTTCCCCGCCAGTTTGGTGGTCATGTAGACTTCATCGGTGTCGAGGGTCAGGTGCAGTAAACAGCGGGCAAATTGCAGCAGCGGTTGCTGTGGGTCACGCGCTTCACGGTACTGTTTTTGGCCATGAAACCGGGCGGTTTGTCCTGTCCACGGATTTTTAAGCTCGAGGGTGATCAGGGCAAGGCCGTTAATAAACAGCACCATGTCGATCTCTTGCGCGGGGTTGGCTAAGGAGTAGCGCACTTGCCGTGTGACGCTGAAGAGGTTGGCGGCAAAGTGATCCACTACGGTTTTTGAGGAGCTTGCTAAGGGCGCGGGGTACATTAAAACTAAGTGGGCATCGTCTACGGATAGGCCTTTTTTGAGCAGGTACAACACCCCGTGTTTTTTGATCAGGCGATCAAAGCGTTCTTTTATTTTGCGCTGCCAGTCGGGGTTGTTGCGCCGCAGTTTATCCAGTTCATCGGCTTGGGTGGCTTCGAGAAAGTGCCAAAATTTGGCGGTATCAAGGGCAAATTGGGGGTCAAAATCCGCTGCCATGCCTAGGTGGTACTCGCCCTGATACTCCATCTTGGGTTCGGCTACGCCGTTTTCCAGCTCTTCAAGGCAGGTTCCTGTCAGCTGTTTTTGTATTGCAGCTTCCAGTGCTTGTTCGTTGGTTTTTGAGACCATTTTATCTCCCCCATTTGCGAAACTTGATCATTAATCCGATGGTATCATGGGTAGGCCGATTATGAAAAAAAGCGCGGAATTCTTTCTTCATGAGGACAGGCTGAGGCGTTTATAACCGATGCGGTGCGGCAGGGTTATCGCATCAATAAAAAATCATTAGACGATCTGTTTCAAAAATTAAATAAAATAACGTGAGTTCAATGCACCTGAGCGCGGTGTGGTTTGGGGTTTAAACCACGACCAACAAGGATAAAACCCATTTAGCCTGGGGTCACTTTGATTTTTCCCGTGACAGCGGCATTGATTAGGGTGGTTTTGTATTCGTTTAGTTTTTCGATTTGTTGTTGTTTGATTTGGATGGCGGTGTTGATTTTTTTTGATTGGTGACGAACATGTTCAGAAATATGCCGTTGTTCATCAGTGCTAGGACATAAAATAAAAATCTCAGCCAACTCTTCTCTGTTCAAGTGTGGTTGTGCAGCTCGCATTCTTTCTAAGTAAATCTGCTCAAAAAGAACATATTGTGACAAAAGAGCCAAAGCTAAAAAAGAATTTTCAACCCCAAAAGGTGTA
>JAUZRS010000300.1 GCA_030950195.1 Gammaproteobacteria bacterium
CGGTCGGCGTGGCACTTAAGGAGCGGGATGATGAGCATAGATTGGAAAGATAATTCTGGAATGCTGTCGAAGGGGTGTCGTCTGCTGAGTTGGTTGCCCCTGTTATTTATTGTTGGTTGTGGCTCTTCGAATCCTCCGGCGGCGGGGAATGCAGATAAAACAGCGCCCAAAGTATTGGCTATTAAGGCGGATTTGCAGAAGATTGAGGTTCAATTTGATGAGCCGATCAGTGCCGCTTCCCTCAGTTCGTTGTCATTTTCCGTGTTGGATGGCGGTGGTGAGTCGATTGCCAATAACGGTGAGTTTCGCATTGTTGATAACCGTATTTTCTTTTTGACCGGTCAAGATTTTGTTGTGGGTCAGAATTACAACGTGACGTTGTCTGGTTTGAGCGATCAAGCGGGTAATACAATTATCCCTGTGACGTTGACGGTGACCCCCAGTGTGGATACCAGCGTTACGGGAGGGGTCGATAATTTGGTGCCGGTAGTGACCTCGCGTACGCCGGGGATTAATGCCAGTGGTATTGCGCTTGATCAGATTGTTAGTGTTAGTTTTAGCGAGCCAATGGATTGCAGTACGCTTGAAAATACGTTTACGATTTTTGGTCTGCACGGCGGCCAAGTGATTTGTACGGGCAATAGCGCAGTTTACCAACCACCGAGTTCGTTGCAGGCGAACAGACGTTATACCGTCGCCTTGGTTGACGCTGCTGATCCAGCCGGTAATAAAATCAATAACATCAGTTGGAGTTTCACGACTGCGGCAGCGGGTGGTGGTTCTACGGGTGCTGGAAATGGTGGTTCTGGAGGTGGTACTGGTTCTGGAAATGGTGGCGGCTCCACCGGTGGTGGCACAGCACCTCCGGTCACACCGGCAGATCCAACCACGCCAGGAGTGGGAACGGGACGCAGTTATTACGTTGCGACCAACGGTAATAATGCGGCCGATGGCAGTTTGGCCAGTCCGCTGTTAACCCTGAAAGAAGCGGTCAGTCGGGTTGCGCCTGGCGATGTGATTGAGATCCGTGCCGGAACTTATGCGGGTGTTTTAATTGAGCCTGTGAATGCGGGGGCGGTCAACGCTTGGATTACCATGCGGCCTTATCAAAATGAAAAAGTGACCATTGATGGGGGACGTTCGGAAACGATTTATTTCTATATTGGCGACCAAAATGCCGCCAATGGCACCAGTACTCCCATGTATTGGCGTATTGAAGGTCTTGAGATTATTGGTGGCAGTGTCTACGCGGTACAGATTGAAAACCCCAATGTGGTGTTGATTAATAACGATCTGCACAGCGCGCCCAATGACATTATTAAGGTGAATAACAAAGCCGATAACGTGGTGATCGCGAATAATAAAATTCATGATAATTTAGGTTGGGCGACCTTGGCAGCACAAAACCCACCTAATTCTCAGACTGTTAATCCGCGTCCGGCCAATGCTCAAGGGGTAGATTGTGTCGGGGTGAAAAATCTCTGGGTGGTGAACAATCACGTTTACAACATTCCCTCCATTGGCATTTATTGCAAAGGCAATGCACGTAACGCTTTGATTGAAAATAATTTGGTAGAAAATGTGTATGCAGAGGGCATTATGCTCGGTCAGCAGACCGATGCCATTCTTCTGACCGATGGACCTTATGAAACCTACGATGGCGTGATTCGTAACAATGTCATTATGAATACGCAAGAGTCTTGTTTGGCGACCTCTTCCTCACGGGATGTAAAGATCTATAACAACACCTGTTATAACGCCGCCAGCAACCGCCATGCGGCCATTCATATTTCGAATCAATCGGAGATTAGTGATCAGACTTTTGGTATTAATATCAATATTTTTAATAATATTATTATTGGTAGCGGCGCTCGTTCGGTGGTGAAGATTGATTACCGTTCTTTGGTTACGTCTGCCGAATTGCATATGGACAACAATCTGTATTGGAGTGTGGACGGTTCCTCTCCGACGTTAATTTGGAAAGATAAGCTGGGAGATACAGCGGTTCCCTTTAGTGAGTGGCAGGCGCGCAGTGGTGTGGATCAAAACAGTCTGGCCACAGATCCTCTGTTTGTTAATGTCAGCGGCGGTGATTATCGTTTGAGTGATAACAGCCCTGCTTTGGATGTGGGTGCTGATTTAAGCACAGATGTACCGAAAGATTTTGCCAATACGCCGCGTCCGCAAGGCAGTGGTTGGGACATCGGTGCATTTGAAAGCAGCGTGGGTTTGACCGTCAGCAGTGGCAGCACAACCGGTACGGGAGGCGGTGCTGCCGGTGGTGGCGGTAGCGTGGTGGCTGACATCAGCAGTCTGGCTACGGAGATGCCTACTGCTGCGGGTAAACCTATTTTGCGTCGTTACCCTTATATTCAAGGCTTTACTTCGGATCATTTAAAGGTGATTTGGGGTACGGAAGCGGCAGGTAAAGCGACCATCACTTATCGAAAATTAAGCGACACCAATTTTCAGACGGTGATTGCTACCTCCACGGCTAACAGTCGTAGTTATGTGTATCAAAAGGCTGATTTGACTGGGCTGCAAGCAGACACACAGTATGTTTACAGTCTTTACCATGATGATGTGTTATTGGTTAAAGACATGACCTTTAAAACTCTGCCTGACACCAATGCCAACGGTGTGAGTTTTTTGGTTATCGGTGATAGCGGTACTCGTTACAGCCAACCCCGTGGGGTGCGTGATCAGATGTCACGCAAAGACAGCACCGGTAATTTTTATTACCCGCATGACTTTATTGTGGGGGTAGGTGATCTGGCTTACAGCAGCACGGGTTTTATTGATGGAGTGTTACAAAAATTGGATGACGGCACGCCGGAGACCTTTGATTTTAATTTCTTTGATCTGATGAGCGGCAAAGCCAATGTGGCTTCACTTAATCCGGCAGAAGTGTCGATTCTTTCGCGGCGGCCTTTTTTTGGTACTTTGGGAAATCATGAATACGGTAATGTGACCACTCGAATTCCCGAGGGATTTACCGAATCCTTTGAGTTTCCCGTAATGGCGGGTATTCCGCCGGAAGATGAGGAGCATTACTACAGTTTTGATGCCGGTAATGCGCATTTTATTATGTTGGATTCACAGAAGTTTGTGCCGAAAAATCCACTTGATTTACGTTTACCACAAATGTTGACGTGGTTGGAGGCAGATTTACAGGCGAGCAGCAAACCATGGAAGATCGCTTTTTTCCATCACGCTATTTTTTCTTCAGGTAAACACGGCTACGCTTCGGATAAACGTGAAAACGTCAATATGCGTAAGCAGCTCTCCACTTTATTTCAGCAGTACGGAGTGAAATTGGTGCTGTTTGGCCATGAACATGCCTCGCAACGCAGCGTGCCACTGAAAGTGGATGGCGCAACGGGGCGCATCGTGCGTAACGCCGACGGCTCGATTGATCAAACCAACGGCGTGACCTACGTTTTGAGCGGTCACGGCGGTAAAGATCACCATCAGCGTGAGACCAGCCCGACGATTCCGAATACGCCAGAGTGGGATAAGCAGGTGAGAGAGTCCGGGGTGGGGCATGATTTCACCGCCACCAATGCACAGACCGGCGAACCGGTGTTGTTTGATGATCCACGGCGCAATCAGGTCAGTGGCCAGACGGATCAGCCGGAGTTTCCGTTGGATCGCTGGGGATTTGTGCATGTGGTGGTGGAGGGTAATACGGTGCGGGTAGGCAGCTACAACCGCAGTGGTGATATTTTGGATGAATTCACTTTGAATTGATCTCTTGAAAGAGAGCAGGGCGCATATGGAATGTGCCTCTAGCGCACGCTTTCAATTTTGCTGATGACGTTTCCTGCTGCAAATTGGGTCTCAATCTGATCACCTACGTTCAGATTTTTACCGTGGCTGATGATGGTTTGATCGGTCAAACGACGGGTGATGCTGTAGCCTCTTCCTAATGTGGCCAGAGGGCTGACGGCCTGTAGGGTTCGACTTAGAGCGGACAATTTGAGCCGTTGCTGTTGCAGTTGTTTTTGTTGCGCATTTTCAAGGCGTTGCTGTAGTTGACTTAATATGGTGTGCTGTTGTTGCAGTTTTTTGTGGGGTGAGTGATTGCTGAGGCGTTCACTGAGTTGAAATAGGTGTGTTTTGTGTTGTTGCAATTGTCGGTTTATGTGTCGGTTTAGGCGGGCTTCGAGCTGATCCAGTTGTTGTGTCTGACGCTGAATCTGTTGCTGAGGGTGTTGCAGTAGCAGGCGTTTTTGCAGCGTGTTGAGCCGATTTTTGGCGTGTTGTTGTTGCTGTTTTAGCAGCTGAATAAGGCGTTGCTGCTGGTTTTGAATCTGTTGTTGGAGTTCCTTTTGATCTGGAGTGGCCATCTCGGCGGCAGCAGAGGGGGTGGGTGCGCGTAGGTCGGCAACAAAATCGCTGATAGTAAAGTCAATCTCATGGCCGATGCCGCTGATGATCGGCAGGGAGCAGTCAAAAATGGCTTGGGCAACGGTTTCTTCGTTAAAAGGCCACAGGTCTTCCAAACTGCCACCTCCACGCACCAACAACAATAGATCACATTCGGCACGTTGTTGAGCCAGTTGCAGTGCGCTGACGATTTCGGCGGCGGCTTTTTGGCCTTGCACAGCACAAGGGTAAATGACCACCGGCAGGCTGGGATAGCGGCGTTGCAAAACATGCAGTACATCGTGCAGCGCCGCCCCTTTGCTGGAGGTGATGACCCCCAGTTGCGTGGGGAAGCGGGGTAGGTTCTGTTTATGCTCTGGTGCAAACAGCCCTTCGGCTTGCAGGGCTGTTTTGAGGGCTTCAAATTTGCGTTGCAGCAGGCCGCTGCCCACCTCTTCGAGCTGATCGACGATAAATTGGTAGTCACCCCGAGGTTCGTAGAGGCTGATCTTGCCTCGCGCCAGTACCTGTAGGCCATTTTTTGGGGTGCAGCTTAGAGAGCGGTTGCGGCCTTTGAACAGCGCGCAGCGGATCTGCGCTTTGCTGTCTTTGAGGCTGAAATAACAGTGACC
>JAUZRS010000301.1 GCA_030950195.1 Gammaproteobacteria bacterium
CCAACGATCCAAACGCGGACGCAACGGCTCCATCACATCACACGCCAACGACTCACGGCCATAACTCGGCTCATGATAAAACCCCAACAAAGGATCAAGCCCCGCCCCGTGTGCCGCCTGCACCGCATTAAAATGCAACAAAGTATAGCCCAATGAAAGAACCCCATTCACCGGATCGCGGGGAGGGCGACGATTACGGCCATTAAACTCCAGCGACGGCGCAAACAGCGTTTGATACGCCTTAAAATAAGCCGCTGCCGCCGCCCCCTCCTGACCACGCAACGACTCCAAATCCTCACACTCCCAAAGTGCCACCCAACGCTGCTGCAACTGCTTGATGCCGCGCTGCAACGGCAAATTAAGATCCGCACGTTCCGCCAACGCCCGCATCAACACCCGCTGTTGCGCCGCCACCTTACCCACCATCAAGCGTTTTGCCAGCCGCAAACGTGCCGCCTCATCCAGCGCCAAACGGTACTGTGCCAAACGCCGCCGC
This sequence comes from Gammaproteobacteria bacterium, assembly GCA_030950195.1. GTDB lineage: Bacteria > Pseudomonadota > Gammaproteobacteria > JAUZRS01 > JAUZRS01 > JAUZRS01. Next base: position 497 of record JAUZRS010000301.1, read on the forward strand.
GCATCGTTGTGACCCGCACCCAACACCATCGCCGTGCGCCGACCGTTACGCGCACTCAAACAGAGCAACGCCACCCCCGCTTCCGCCAACACCCCCAACAACGTGCTCTCCATCTGCGTCGCATGACGAATCACCACCCGCTCCAGCAACTTCAACGGAATGCTGCGTAATTTAGCCTCCGGCTCTCGTACCAACAACTGCCCACCACTGACACTCAACTGCACATTTTTTCGATCCAAATAAAGCGTACTCATCAGCCTAACCTATCAAATAACAATCGGAAGTCATCACCCGAGAAGCCAACCCCAAAGGGTAGCTGCCCTCTTTTGCCTGCAAAGGCAGCAACAGAAAATAATCCTCCTGCTGATCCAACACCGCCGCCAAATCCGCCATCAAGCTCTGCTTCTCCCGCCGATTTAACAGACACTCAAACACCGACTTTTGCCGTCCGATGGCGTGCGCCTTAATCAATTTCAACGCCCGCCGTGAACGGCTCGGGCTGCCAATGTCATAGGCCAAAAGGTACAGAGACCGTTCTTTCATCGTTACTCCTCATGCAAAACAGTAATTCGCTGATGTTTTCTAGCTCCCATGCTCCTGCGTGGGA
>JAUZRS010000302.1 GCA_030950195.1 Gammaproteobacteria bacterium
CACGGTGCTCTCTTGTTGCATCAGAGCTTGGGCATTGTGAGCCAAGTGTGCGCGTTTTTTGGGCTGTTTTAACAGCATTTGGACGGTTTCGGACAGTTCGTTTTCGTTGTTGATTTGCAGCAGTGCGTTGTGGTTTAAAAATAGATCGACCTCCGCTTGAAAATTAAACATATGTGCGCCGCAAATAATGGGCTTGCCGAGCCGTGCCGGTTCCAGCAAATTTTGGCCGCCGTGGGCAATCAGGCTGCCGCCGATAAAGACCAGTTCGGCGTGTTGCATAAAGAGGTTCAGCTCGCCCAAGGTGTCGGCTAAGTAGAGGTCGGTGTGCTGCTGAACGGCTTCACTTTGGCTGCGTGAGGCGATCTGGAGTTTGAGCGGTGCCAATGTGTGCAGAATCTGTTGGCGGCGCTCGGGGTGACGTGGGGCGATCACCAGCAGGTGTTGAGGGTGGTGGTGTTTGATCTGTTGCCAGAGTTTGGCCAGCCGCAGCTCTTCATCGTCGTGGGTGGATATGGCGATCAGATAGGGGCGGTGCAGTGGGTTTTTTGTGTTTAAAGGGGCTGTTTGAGGTGCGAATTTGAGATTGCCGATAATTTGAATCTGTTCTATATCGGCACCTAATGTTTGGAAATGAGCGGCATCTTGGCTGGATTTGGCCAAGATACGGATGTTTTTTAATGCCTGTTGGTAAGCCCAGCGAAAAATACGGTGGCTGTTGAGGGTGCGTTGTGACAAGCGGGCATTGATGATGGTTAGGGGGATTTTTTGTTGTTGGCAACGGTGGTAGAGGTTGGGCCAGATTTCGGTCTCCATAATCAGCGCGCAGCGCGGCTGACTGCGGTGTAAAAAACGGCGCATGAAAAGTGGGTAGTCCAGTGGCAGGTAGCTGAGAGTGACACGCGGGTCGAGCTTTTTTTCGGCGATTTGCTGTCCGCTGGGGGTGTTGGTGGTGAGTAAAAAGGTGGCGTTGGGGTGTTCTGTTAGCAGTGCCTTTAGCAGTGGCAGGGCGGCATTAACCTCGCCTACAGAAGCGCAGTGCAGCCATATGGGCTGGTTCATTTTGGGTTGTTGACAGCCAAAGCGTTGCCAAAAGTAGCGCCGATCGCCGTCCCTAAAACTGCGCCGTAGGGTGTAGAGCACCACAAGAGGGAAAAGTAGGAGCAGCAGCAGACGATAAGGCAGGTGTTTCATGCGTAAGGGTCTTTTTGTCCGGCTTGTTCGCTTTTAAAGCGTTTGTGAACCCAGAGATATTGTTCAGGTACTTGTTTTATTTGAGTTTCAAACAGGTGGTTGATGCGTTGTGTGTCGGCTTCGAGATCTTTGCTTGGAAAGTCTGTCAATGGCGCTTGAAATTCAAACTCATAGCCCGCTCCATTGGGCAGACGACGGGGTAAAATAGGTACGATGGCGGCACCACTGAGGCGTGCGAGGCGCGCTGTGGCAGGGGTGGTGATGACGGGGTGGCCAAAGTAATTGACGACGATACCGCCGCGACTCTGTTTGCTCGATTGATCGGGGGCGTACCAGAGTTTTTCACCCTGTTTGAGTTTACGGATCATCTGACGCACATCTCGGTGGGTGATCATGGTTTTAAAATAGCGGTTGCGCCGGTTTTGCATTACGGCATTGAAGAGCGGGTTTTTCGGTTCGGCAAAGGTGACATGGCTGGCGACGTTCAGTGCCCCCAGACGAATGGCAATTTCAACGGTGGTAAAGTGGGCGATGAGGATGATGACACCTCGGCCATTTTTTTCAGCGGCGTGTATGTGTTCTAAGCCTTTTATTTTACAGCGTTTTTGTAGCCATTCGGGTGAGCGCCACCAAGCCATGCCCATCTCAAATAGGCTGATTCCGAGGGAGTGAAAGTGCTCTTTTAGTAGTTGCTGGTGTTTTTCAGCACCCAAGTTGGGAAAGCATATTCTTATATTGGTGCTGGCAATGGCGCGTCGTTTAGGAATTAGGTGGTAAAGTAGGCCACCTAAAGCGGTGCCCAATTGGATT
>JAUZRS010000303.1 GCA_030950195.1 Gammaproteobacteria bacterium
TTTGCTGGTTATGAGCGTGCGATGGCGGCTTATCAACACGCGGTGGCCGAGGGTTACCGTTTTTTCAGTTATGGAGATGCGATGTTTCTGCTGCCCAATAAAGCGCAGTGGGGCAATAAAAATTATGTGTGATGCTTCGAATAAGGCTGACTCGGCCAATAACGATTCGTTTATGACTTTTGAACTGCTGGGAAAGGACGGTGATGCGCGTCGTGGGCGTTTGAATTTTCCTCGCGGCACGGTGGAGACTCCGGCGTTTATGCCCGTGGGTACCTACGGAACCGTCAAGGCGATGACCGCCGAAGAGCTGACGGGGTTGGGCGCGCAGATTATTTTGGGTAACACCTTTCATTTGATGCTGCGCCCGGGTACGGAGATCATCAAAAAGCACGGTGATCTGCACGATTTTATCCACTGGCAAGGGCCGATTTTGACCGATTCCGGTGGCTTTCAGGTCTTCAGTTTGGCCAAGATGCGCAAAATCAGAGAGGCGGGGGTCTCTTTTCGCTCGCCTGTGAACGGCTCGAAGATCTTTTTAGATCCAGAAACTTCGATGCAGGTACAGCGTGATTTAGGCGCGGATATCGTCATGTCCTTTGATGAATGCACCCCTTATCCAGCCACGGAACGCCAAGCTCGAACCTCCATGCAGCTCTCCATGCGTTGGGCGGCGCGCAGCAAGCAAGCGCATGGCGATAACCCTTCGGCGCTGTTTGGCATTGTGCAAGGCGGCATGTATCCCGAATTGCGTTCTGAGTCCGTTGCCGCTCTGCGGGAGGTGGGTTTTAACGGTTACGCCATCGGTGGTCTTTCGGTGGGAGAGACGGAAGAGGAGCGCATGATGATTTTGGAGGCGACCTTGCCGCAGCTGCCTGAGACGCAGCCCCGTTATTTGATGGGGGTGGGTACGCCGGGGGACATCATCGAAGCGGTGGCGCAGGGGGTGGATATGTTTGATTGTGTTATTCCGACTCGTCATGCACGCACCGGCTTTTTGTACACTTCAGAAGGGGTGCTGCGGATTCGCAACGCCCGTTACGCCGAGGATACGCGCCCCTTGGATGAAAAATGTGGTTGTTACACCTGTCAACATTACAGCCGTGCGTATCTGCGCCATCTGGACAAGTGTGGTGAGATTTTAGGTTCGCGTTTGAGTACGATTCATAATCTTTATTATTATCAATCGTTGATGAAATCACTGCGCGATGCGATTGAAGTTGGCCGGTTTGCTCAGTTTCGACGCGATTTTTATGCCGCCTTCAACCGAGGCGTGTCATAATGCGCGCCTTTCATTTTTCCCCTAGCGATTAACGAGGAACCCTTATGGACTTTTTTATCTCCAGTGCGATGGCCGAAGGCGGCGCTCCAGCTCAAGACGGCGGTTTGATGGGCTTGCTGTTTCCCTTTTTGTTACTGATTGTTTTTTTCTTTCTCTTTATTCGTCCGCAACAGAAAAAGGTAAAGGAACAAAAAGCGATGGTCGAAGCGCTGGGCAAAGGTGACGAAGTAGCAACCAGTGGCGGTGTGGTGGGTAAAATCACCGCCGTGGGTGAGAACATGTTCACAGTGCAAGTGGCCGACGGTGTTGAGTTGAAGATTCAGAAACAGGCGGTTGCTAACCTGTTGCCAAAAGGTACGATGAAAAAGGGTTAATCATGCAAGTTGCTCAAAGTGTGGCGGCAAACCACTACTCGTTTTGGAAAAATCTGCTGATTGTTTCATTGGTGCTGGTCTTGGGCTTGTACGCTCTGCCGAACTTGTTTGGTGAAGATCCGGCATTGCAAATCTCGGTACGCAATGGCGAGATGAGTGCAACGGCTGCTACTCAAGCGGAACAGGCACTGAAGGAAGGCGGTATTGAAGAGTATCGTCTGGAACAGAAAAGCGGTCGTTTGCTGATCCGTTTTTCTGACACTGAAACTCAGCTGAAAGCCAAAGAGTTGGTTGCGGCCAAATTGGGCAACAATTATGTGATTGCTCTGAATCTGGCGCCTGCAACCCCCGACTGGCTGACCTCTTTGGGAGCGGCTCCGATGTATTTGGGGTTGGATCTGCGTGGTGGGGTTCATTTCTTAATGGAAGTGGACATGGCCGCTGCGATTGCCAAATCCCAAGACGGTTATCGCAGTGAGTTGCGCAGTTTTATGCGCACTGAAAAAATTCGTTATCAAGGTATCACTCTCAGGTCGGGGGTGATTAAAATGCGCTTTGCTGACTTGGCCAAAGCGGAAGCGGCAGAGGCGCGTTTGAAAAAGGAGTTTCGTGATTTGGAGTATAAGATCACCGAAGATGCACGTTCAGCGTTTGTGTTGGCTTCTTTGAGCGAAGCGGCGATGGAAGAAGAGCGTAAATCGGCTTTGCAGCAGAACATCATCACCCTGCGTAATCGGGTCAATGAGTTGGGTGTGGCCGAGCCGATCATTCAGCAGCAAGGCAAAGAGCGCATCGTAGTGCAACTGCCTGGGGTGCAAGACACTGCGCGTGCCAAAGAGATTTTGGGTGCCACGGCAACCTTGGAATTTCGCTTAGTACACGGTTCCTACACCGATTGGATTGGTGCGGAACAATCGGGACGCACCCCGGCTAATTCGCATCTTTATCACGAGCGTGACGGCTCTCCGGTGCTGTTGAAACGCCAAGTGATCGTTACTGGTGATCAGATTAAAGGTGCTGCCTCGGGTCTGGATAGCCAATCGGGATCGCCCAATGTCAATATCAATCTGGATGGCAAGGGTGCCAGTCGGATGAAGAAGATCAGTCGCGATAACATCGGCAAGCCGATGGCGGTGGTCTTTATTGAGACCCGTTACGATAAAAAATTCGTCAATGGTAACTGGATCAAAGAGAAACGTCATGTGGAGGAGGTGATCAACATCGCCACCATTCGTGATGTGCTCAGTCATCGTTTTCAGATCAGTGGTTTGACCACCACCGAAGCCCGTGATTTGTCGCTGCTGCTGCGTGCCGGTGCTCTAAAAGCACCGATGGAGATCATCGAAGAACGCACCGTTGGGCCAAGCTTGGGTCAAGACAACATTGATCAAGGTTTTAACTCGGTCTTGATCGGTCTCTGTTTGGTGCTGATTTTTATGGCGCTCTATTACCGCGTTTTTGGCTTAATTGCTGATGTCGCGTTGGTGGTGAATTTGGTGTTGATTGTGGCGCTGCTCTCTATTTTGCAGGCCACGTTGACCTTGCCAGGCATTGCGGGCATCGTTCTGACTGTCGGCATGGCGGTGGATGCCAATGTGCTGATTTTTGAGCGTATTCGTGAAGAGTTGCGTTCTGGTAACAGCATTCAGGCCAGCATCAGTGCCGGTTACGACAAAGCCTTTGTCACCATTGCCGATGCCAACATCACCACGCTGCTGGCGGCGGTGGTGCTGTTCAGCTTCGGTACGGGGGCGATTAAAGGCTTTGCGGTGACGCTCTCCATTGGCATTATAACTTCCATGTTCACCGCCATTATGGGATCAAGGATGTTGATCAACTTGATCTACGGCGGCAAACGCATTAAACGTCTGGCGATCTAAGGAAAAACTATGCAAATGGTTGATGATAAAAATCGTTATGAAATTATGGCGAAACGCAAAATGGCGATGGGATTTTCCATTGCCTTGATTTTGATTTCATTGCTGAGCTTGGCCACTCGTGGTTTGAGTTTAGGGATTGATTTTACCGGTGGCTATCTGATCGAGGTCGGTTACGATAATGTGGTGGAGTTGGAGCCGGTGCGTCAAGCCCTGACTGAAGCCGGTTATCAAGATACCACAGTGCAGCATTTTGGTTCGGCTAAAGAGGTGCTGGTGCGTCTGGCTCCTCGTGAAGGGGTTAACAGCGCCACCTTGAGTGATGAGCTGTTATTGCTCTTGCAAAGTGCGTACTCGGGTGAAATTTCCATGCGTCGGGTTGAGTTTGTCGGTCCACAGGTGGGCGAAGAGCTGCAAGAGCAGGGTGGTTTGGCGGTGCTGTACGCCTTGATTGGCATTTTGATTTATGTGGCATTGCGCTTTGAGAAACGCTTTTCCGTCGGTGCCGTGACGGCATTGGTACACGATGTGATCATCACTTTAGGGGTCTTTTCGGTGTTGCAGTTTGAGTTTGATCTGAGTGTCTTGGCGGCGCTGTTGGCGGTGATTGGTTATTCTTTGAACGACACCATTGTGGTCTTTGACCGGATTCGAGAAAATTTCCGTAAGATGCGTACTGGAACGCCTGAACTGGTCATTAATAGCTCTATTAATCAGACTCTGTCTCGTACCATTATTACCTCTTTAACCACTTTGCTGGTGCTGTTGGCGCTGTTTATTTTGGGTGGTGAAGTGATTGCAGGCTTCTCTTTGGCCTTGATTGTGGGCGTGGTGGTGGGAACCTACTCTTCCATTTTTGTAGCCAGTACCTCGTTGATCGCTTTAGGTTTAACAAAACAAGATCTGATGCCGGTGGAGAAAGAGGGTGCTGATTTGGATGAAAGCCCTTAATACTGTGTCGCTTTTTATAGCGTAATAAGCTAAACCATCAAAATAGAGCCTCAGGCGATGCTGGCGTACAATGCTCTTCGCGTGAGGTTTTTAATTTTGGGAGAACCTTTTTGAATTCCGTTCCAACACAACATCAACGTGTGCTCTCGGGTATGCGACCTACTGGCCAATTGCATTTAGGGCATTATCACGGTGTGCTGAAAAACTGGGTGGAGCTGCAACACACCTACGACTGCCTCTTTTTTGTGGCCGACTGGCACGCTTTGACCACCCACTACGAAGACCCCAGCGTGATCGAACAGAGCAGTTGGGATATGGTGGTGGATTGGTTGGCTGCCGGTGTTAGCCCAGGTTCAGCGACGCTGTTTATGCAGTCCAAAGTGCCGGAACACGCGGAGCTGCATCTGTTGTTGTCTATGATGACCCCCTTGGGGTGGTTGGAGCGGGTGCCGAGCTACAAAGATCAGCAAGAACGTTTGAAGAGTATGGATTTGGGCACCTATGGGTTTTTGGGTTACCCATTGTTGCAGAGTGCCGATATTTTGATCTACAAAGCCGGTCTGGTGCCAGTAGGAGAAGATCAGGTGGCGCACGTTGAGCTAACACGCGAAGTGGCGCGGCGTTTTAATCATCTTTACGGGCGTGAAAAAGGCTTTGAGAAAAAAGCCGAAGACGGCATCAATAAGATGGGTAAGAAGAACGCTAAGCTTTATCGTAAATTGCGCAAGAGTTATCAAGAGCAGGGTGATCAAGAGGCTTTGGGCGTGGCGCGGGCGCTGTTGGAGTCGCAGCAAAACATCTCCTTGGGAGATAAAGAACGTCTGTTTGGTTACTTGGAGGGTTCGGGGCGGATTATTTTGCCTGAGCCACAATCGCTGCTGACCAAAGCCTCAAAAATGCCAGGGTTGGATGGGCAGAAGATGTCCAAGTCTTATGGCAATACCATCGCGTTGCGGGATGATCCTGCGGTGGTGGAGAAAAAGCTGCGTACCATGCCAACGGATCCGAGTCGAGTGCGGCGTACCGATCCCGGTGAGCCAGAGAAATGCCCTGTGTGGCAATTTCATCAGGTCTACTCGGATGAAACCACCCAAGCGTGGGTCTGTGAAGGCTGTCGTACCGCCGCCATCGGTTGCATTGATTGCAAACAGCCGGTGATTGATGCGGTGGTGAAAGAACTTTCCGAGATGCAGGAGCGTGCCAAAGAGTACAACGAGGATCCCTCTTTGGTGCGTGAAATCATTGCCGAGGGCAATGAGACCGCTCGTGATATGGCCATTGTGACCATCAAGGAAGTGCGTAAAGCGGTGGGTTTGAGTTATCGTTAAGCTTGTTTTAAGAGTGCGTTTATGACTGCCGAAGCGGTGGAGTGTTCTGCTCCGCAACAAGAAATGCCCTTCGCCATTGTGCAGGGGCAGCCGCTGACCGTTTTACCTAAAGATCTTTATATTCCCCCCGATGCCTTGGAGGTGTTTTTAGAGGCCTTTGAGGGACCTTTGGATCTTCTGCTCTATCTTATCAAGCGGCAAAACTTAGATATATTGGATATTCCCATTGCGGATATTACCCGTCAGTACATGGGGTACATTGACTTGGTCAGTGGGATGAAACTGGAGTTGGCCGCAGAATACCTGCTGATGGCGGCGATGTTGGCGGAGATTAAGTCTCGCATGTTGTTGCCTCCGGTGCGAGGGGAAGAGGAAGAGGAGGATCCGCGTGCCGAGTTGGTGCGTCGTTTACAGGAGTACGAACGCATTCGGCAAGCAGCGGAAGATCTGCAAGCGATGCCCAGAATGGAACGCGATCTTTATCCAGTGACGCTGGAAGTGCCGGTTGCTGACAGTGCGCGTCCCTTGCCCGATGTGGCGTTGAAAGATCTGCTGTTGGCCTTTCAAAGGATGTTGCAGCGCGCCAAGCTGTTTGATGGCCATACGGTTGAGAAAGAAGCGTTATCGGTGCGTGAGCGTATGAGTTCGATTTTGACCAGACTCAAAGCAGATGAATTTACCGAATTTACTCAGCTGTTTAAGCCAGAAGAGGGGCGTCTGGGGGTGGTGGTGAGCTTGTTGGCCAGTTTGGAGTTGATTAAAGAATCCTTGATTGAATTGGTGCAATCGGAAGAGTTTGCGCCGATCTATTTGCGAACCAGAATGGCGGTGCGTGCAGATGATTGAGCCTCAGATAAAGATTGAAATGTCGTTATTGAAGCGCATTCTTGAGGCGGCTCTGTTGGCGGCGGGAAAACCCGTGAGCTTGAAGCGGTTGCTGACACTGTTTCCAGAGGGACAGCCGCAACCGAGCGTAGATCAAGTAACAATGGCGCTGGTGGAAATCAGAGAATCGCTCTCGGAACGTGGCATGGAGCTGAAGCAGGTGGCCAGTGGTTATCGTCTGCAGGTGCCAGAGGAGTTGGCACCGTGGGTGGCGCGTCTTTGGGAGGAGAAACCGCCGCGTTATTCTCGTGCGTTGTTGGAGACTTTGGCTCTGATTGTCTACCGTCAACCGGTGACACGGGCTGAGATCGAGGAAGTGAGGGGGGTCAGTGTCAGTAGCCAGATCATTAAAACCTTGCAGGAGCGTGAGTGGATTAAGATTTTGGGTTATAAGGATGTGCCTGGTAAACCGGCCATGTTTGGCACCACG
>JAUZRS010000304.1 GCA_030950195.1 Gammaproteobacteria bacterium
GCTGTTGCCGCTGATGGTGACTTGAGTCGCATCGGTCACGGCAATGGTTCGTGTGTCTCCCGCACCGTCACTGATGACAAAGTTGCCGCTGCCTGCCTGCACGTTGCTGTCAAAGTTGAGCACGATGTTATCGGCTAATGCTACTGCGGTGGCGTTGTCCACAGGAGTGGCGGAGGTGATTAAGGGCGCTGCGGTATCCAGAGTAAAGACCAGAGCCGCAGAGGCGGGGCTGACGTTACCGGCGATGTCGGTTTGACGCACCTGAACGCTGTTGTTGCCTTCGGCAGCGGTGAAGGTAGCTGTCCACGTTGTGCCTGCATCGACGCTGTATTCCACCACGGCTCCCGCTTCTACGCCAGTGGTGGTGAGGGTGCCGACGTTGCTTATGCCATCAGCGGCAACGCCTGAGTCGGTGGCCAGAGCGATGCTGGGTGCTGCAAGAGGTGCTGCGGTATCCAGAGTAAAGTTAAGCGCCGCAGAGGCGGGGCTGATATTACCGGAGATGTCGGTTTGACGCACCATGGCGCTGTTGTTGCCTTCGGCAGCGGTGAAGGTAGCTGTCCACGTTGTGCCTGCATCGACGCTGTATTCCACCACGGCTCCCGCTTCTACGCCAGTGGTGGTGAGGGTGCCGACGTTGCTGATGCCATCGGCGGCAACGCCTGAGTCGGTGGTCAGAGCGATGCTGGGTGCTGCAAGAGGTGCTGCGGTATCCAGAGTAAAGACCAGAGCCGCAGAGGCGGGGCTGACGTTACCGGCTGCGTCGGTTTGACGCACCTGAACGCTGTTCGCACCTTCGGCAGCAGTGAAGGCGGCTGTCCACGTTGTGCCTGCATCAACGCTGTATTCCACCACGGCTCCCGCTTCTACGCCAGTGGTGGTGAGGGTGCCGACATTGCTGATGCCATCGGCGGCAACGCCTGAGTCGGTGGTTAGGGCGATGCTGGGTGCTGCAACGAGGGTGTCGAGGCTGAAGTTGATCGGTGTTGCAGCACTGATGTTGCCAGAGAGGTCGGTTTGGCGCACCAAAACGTTGTTCACACCTTCAGCGGCGGTGAAGGCGGCTGTCCATGTGAGACCGGCATCAACACTGTATTCAATTAACGCGCCAGCAAGGCCGGTGACATTAAGCGTGCCGATGTTGCTGATGGCATCTCCAATGATGCCCGAGTCTGTGTTTAGCGCCACTGTCGGAGCGGCGACTAAGGTTTCAAAAGTAAAATTGAAAGGGGTGACGGGGCTGGCATTACCGGCGGCATCGCTTTGGCGTACTTGTACGTTATTGAGGCCAGCGACAGCGGTAAAGGTGGTTGCCCATGTCACACCGGCATCGACGCTGTATTCAACCGTTGCGCCTATTTCAGTGCCGCTGATATTGAGGGTGCCGACGTTGCTGATGTTGTCGCCGACAATGCCGGAGTCGGTGGTCAGTGCGACGACAGGGGCGGTGAGGGGCGCGAGGCTGTCTAGGTTGAACACCAGTGCGGCGGAGGGCAGGCTGACATTGCCCGCCACATCAGTTTGACGCACCATGAGGCTGTTATTGCCCTCAATGGCGGCGAAGGTGGGTGTCCAAGTCAGGCCGTTGTCGACACTGTATTCCAGCAGTGCGCCTACTTCCAAACCGGTAACGGTGACAGCCCCGTTGTTGCTGATGCCATCCCCAATGAGGCCGGAGTCGATGCTGAGCGCCACAGTGGGGGTGATGGGCAGTAGCGAGTCAAGAATAAAATTGAGTGGAGCTGAAGCTAGACTGATGTTACCGGCGACGTCGGTCTGACGTACCATGACGCTGTTCGCACCTTCGATGGCGACAAAGTTGGCGGTCCACGTTGTTCCGGCATCGACGCTGTATTCCACGCTGGCTCCGGCTTCTACGCCGGTGGTGTTGATTAGGCCACTGTTGGTCATGCCATCACCGAGCAGACCGGAATCTGCATTTAGAGCCAGAGTGGGTGTTATTACGAGGGTATCAAGGGTGAAATTGATCGGTGTTGCCGCGCTGATATTGCCGGAAAGATCCGTTTGGCGGACGAGGACGTTATTCAGGCCTTCAACTGCGCTGAAGGTGGTTGTCCAGTTGGCACCGGCATCAATGCTGTACTCCACCAGCGCACCGGTAACAGAGCCGACATTGAGGCTTCCGGTGTTGCTGATGGCGTCTCCGAGCGTGCCTGAGTCATTGGTCAAGGTGACCGTTGGAGCGGCGACGAGGGTTTCAAAGGTAAAACTGAATGAAGTGGTTGGGCTGATGTTGCCTGCGGCATCGCTTTGGCGTACCTGCACGTTGTTGAGACCGGCAACCGCGTTAAAGCTGCTTGTCCATGTCACACCGGCATCGACGCTGTATTCCACCAAAGCTCCCGCTTCCGCTGAAACGGCCAACGTGCCAACGTTGCTTATGCCATCGCCAATCACACCTGAGTCTGTCGTCAGAGCTACGCTGGGAGCGTTGGGGGCGATGGTATCTTGATTAAAGGTGATGGCAGCTGATGCAGGACTGATATTGCCGGTAGCATCGCTTTGACGCACCATGACGTTGTTGTTGCCTTCAACGGGGCTGAAGGTGGTTGCCCACGTGTTGCCGCCATCAATGCTGTATTCAATGAGAGCACCGGTTTCGGTGCCGCTGACGGTGAGACCGGTTGCGATTGAAAACGAGGCTGTGGGCGCGTTGGGTGCAATGGTATCTTGATTAAAGGTGATGGCAGCTGATGCAGGACTGATATTGCCGGTGGTATCGCTTTGACGAACCATGACACTGTTGTTGCCTTCAACGGGGGTGAGGGTCGTTGTCCACGTGTTGCCACCATCACTGCTGTATTCAATGAGAGCGCCGGTTTCAATGCCGCTGACAGTGAGTCCCGTAGTGAGGGAAAAGGCGGCGATAGGGGCGCTGGGAGCAAGGGTGTCTTGGTTAAAGGTGACGGCTGCGGAAGCGGGGCCGGCGTTGCCTGCGATGTCTACTTGGCGAACCATAACGTTGTTGACGCCTTCCACGGGGGTGAAGCCGGTTGTCCACGTGTTGCCGCCATCAATACTGTACTCTATCGTGGCTCCAGCTTCTGTGCCGTTGAGAATAAGCCCTCCCGTTGCCGATATGGTTGTTTGTGGTGCGCTATTGGGAGCTGCTGTATCGAGGGTGAAACTGAAGGCCGTGGTAGGGCTGACATTGCCGTTGTTGTCGTTTTGTCGTACCTGAAGTTGATTAAGGCCTTCAATGGCGTTAAAGGTGTTGCTCCACGTGCTGCCGCCATCAAGACTGTATTCAATCACGGCATTGGCATCCACACCGCTGATGTTCAGAGTGCCGATGCTGCTGATGCCATCACCGGCCACGCCAAGATCGCTGCGTAGAGCGACTCGAACCGTGCCTAAGATGGGGTTGGTTACGCTGGGGTTATTTTGATTGTTGGGCGCTTCTAGAGTTGTGGTTTGGCCGGAGATTCCGGCGGCCAATACCCCAGCGGAGAGTGTACCGCCGAGCAGAGTTAAGGGTGATAAGGCCAGAAAGGATGAGTCGCTTTCTGCTGCCCAGAGCAATCCCTCTTCACCAGCAAGGGTTTCGCTTTGGCTGGTGAGCAGATGACCGTTTGATGTTTCACTGGGTAAGGATGTGCTGTCAGGGGTAAAGGTTGCATCACTGCCCTTGGCGAAAAAGTCGTTGATTTCAGCTACTTTTTTATCATCATTTTCAATGATCAGCGTGTTGCCCTTTTTAAACACTTTCAAACAGTTGGGAGGCTGTTGAGTTTCTGCTTTAATTAGGCTGTAGTTGCTGCCTTGCTGAACATTGAGTGAGAGTCCTTCTGTTACAGGAGTCTGTTCGGTACGGCCATCAGCAAGGGTCTGAAGAATCAGATAGGTCATGGGGGGGCAAGCTCCGTCTTAAAGGTCAAATCCGTTTGAATATCTTGATACTGTAAAGCCTAAACTAGGCGGTCAGATTTTAATCTGACCTTCTGGTTTAGGTTTACCGGTTGCGAATTTCAACACGTCGATTCAGTTTGCGCCCCTCAAAGGTGGCGTTGTTTGCGATGGGGCTGCTGTCGCCGTAACCCTGAGCGGAAATTTGATCACCATTGACACCCAGTGACATCAGATACTCTTTTACCGATTCAGCCCGTTGTTGTGCCAGTTGTCCGTTAAGCTCGTCAGAACCACTGGTGTCGGTGTAACCAGCTAATTCAATGTGTAAATTGGGGTGTTCAATCAATTGGTCGGCTATGGTTGCCCAAGCTACTTTTGCTGAATGACTCAGCTGGTAGGCGTAAGCATCAAAGGGCTCAACATCAACGCTGAGTTCAGGTGAAGGTTCTTCTGTTTGCAGTAGGTCATTGGACTCGTCTGCTAAATAAGCGCTGCTTATGCTCTGTTGTTCGGGCATTGTTTCATTGCGATTAAAACCGCTCAGTACTATTTGCTTCTCAGCGACGCCGAAGCCGATTAAAAAACTCTGGACGCTTTCGGCTCGTTGAATGGCTAATTGGCGTACCCAATAATCGTTGTCCTGACTGTTTTTGCTGCTCAGTTCGACTACTTTGTATTGAGCCTCATTTAATTCTTCAGCCATGTTTGACCAGATTTTTTCGCCGATTTTATTAAGACGATGCAAGCCAGCATCAAAGGGGGCATCACTGAGTCCTAAATCAACTTTAATAATCTCTTTAGGAGTATCGGCGGAGAGTGAGCGTGATAAAACATCATCGCTTCTACTGCTCTCTTCGCTGCCAAAGAGAGAGAAAGCTGATTTATTGCTGGAGTCGTTAAAAAGTTGATAACGCAACCCTGCTGAGGCGACAAACGAGTCTTTTCCGTAGCCGCTCAGATCAACAACCAAGCGCCAATCGGGAGAGAATTTCCAGATGGCCCCCGCTCCGAGGTGAGTGCCAACGGAAGCACTTTGACTGAAGAGAATGCGAGTGTCGGAGGCACTGTTTTTAACGCTGTGTAAGCCGCCTTTTAAATAAGGTGAGACGGTGTTGCGGGCTGAAAAAGGCATCCAAGAGAGGCTGCCGCCGTAATATTTATAATCCAGCTGTCCCAATAAGCCGCTGTTATCAGAGACATCGACATTACCGGCATCAAGATAAAATCCGCTTAAGAGTAAATGTTTGTTCCAGAGGTAATCCAGTGATAGAGAAAAACCTACGTTTTGATTATTGTCAACATTTAGCTGGGTGCTGTTTTTGTAGGGAGAAAGAAGGCTGATGCCACCCAAAGCGCTGATCGACCAGTTAGAGCCTTGATCTTTTTCTGTGTTTGCGGACGTGAGTGGTGAGAGTGCTAATAGGGTGAAAATAGAGAGAGAAAGAGTCCGCACATGATGCTGAGGGTGGGTCATAAAAACGTCCTTGTAAACGATCTGTTTGCAGCTGGAAAGCAGATCCGTGATAGGCCAGTGTCTGCCATGTTATATCGAGTTATGTTCTGTGTTTTGACTTGTTTTATTTGTAAACTCTTGATCAAGAAAGAGTCTGTACCATCAGGTAAAACAACATGAATTTTGGCTAGAATAGCGGTTGTACAGTATTTTTTTCTAAAAATGGGCTGAGAGGTTGTTTTCCAGCGATGTTCTTGGCTAAAACGTACCTATTTTTTTGCAAGATCATCGCTGTTTGAAGTGATGATTAGGCCAGATAGACAGGAGAAATGGAGACTCTGAAGAGGAGGGAGGCTGGATTAACGCTCTAGGCCGTACATTTTTAGTTTTTTGCGCAAGGTGCCACGGTTGATGTTGAGCATTTCAGCGGCTTTGCTTTGGTTGTTGCGGGTGCGTTGCATGACGATACTCAACAGTGCCTGTTCCGCTTCACCAATGACCATTTTATAGAGATCACTGGGGTGTTGATCACCCAGAGCATTGAAATAGTGTTCCAGTTCTGCTTGTAGGCAGACTTTTAATGGGGTGATGGATTGTATGGGAATTTGATTGGGGTTGTCTGCATCATTCATGCGGCTACCTGCGGATTGCGAGTTGGCTCTGAAAAAAAATGTTTTACCTGCTCGATCTGACATTGGCTCTCTTCTATTTTATAAATATTTTTTCGAAATGCAGCACTGTCAGGCTTGTGTTTGCAGTACCAGCTGATGTGTTTACGCGCCACGCGAACCCCTTGGTGTTCGCCATAAAACGCGTACAGTTGTTGCAGGTGTTCAACAAAAATAGCGCTGATTTCAGCATCGCTGCGGGGTGCTAGAATCTGTCCGGTTTTTAAAAAGTGTTCAATTTCTGCAAAGATCCAAGGTCTGCCTTGTGCGGCTCGACCGATCATTAAGGCATCTGCTTGGGTTTTTTCCAACACCTTTTTGGCGTCTTCAGGGCTGCGAATATCACCGTTGGCAATTACGGGAATAGAGATGGCTTGTTTGATGGCGGCAATGGTGTCGTATTCGGCTTCGCCTCGATAGGCATCGGCGCGTGTGCGGCCATGAATGGCCAGAGCTTGAATGCCGTTTTGCTCAGCGATGCGGGCGATGGTGAGGGCGTTGCGGTGTTCTTGATCCCAGCCAGTGCGAATTTTGAGGGTGACAGGAATGTTCACTGCCTTGACGACCGCTTGAATGATCTCTTCCACCAGAGGCTCGTTTTGCAACAGAGCTGATCCCGCTTGTTTGTTGCAGACCTTTTTAGCCGGACAGCCCATATTGATGTCGATGATCTGTGCGCCGTGTTCGGCATTAAAACGCGCCGCAGCGGCCATCATTTCAGGTTCACCCCCAGCAATTTGCACGCTGCAAGGGGCTTCTTCGCCCTGAAAGTCGATGCGTTGTAGGGTTTTTTTGCTGTTCCACAACAAAGCGTTGGCGGAGGTCATTTCTGACACCGCCAGACCTGCGCCAAAACGTCGACAGAGTTGCCGAAAGGGGCGATCTGTGACACCGGCCATGGGAGCCAAGATCAGATTATTTTTTAGTGTGTAGTTGCCAATCTGCATAACTAAGTTGTTTGTGTCAGAAATGAAAAAAAGACCAACAAGGGTCCCTTTGTGATGTTGCGATCCATTGCCATCACTCTTATCGTTGATGGTCGCTGATTAAATCTGACTTAATTTTACCGGTTTTGTCGTCTTTACGCCACTTGTTTGTCGTATTTTTGTTGGGAATTTTAGAATTTTTTAGTCTAACCAGGCTGTTTTTGTTTTAAAAAAACAACAAAATGGCGCTGAAAGTAGCGTTTACAGAAAATCCAATTCGAAGGTGAGTGCATCTTGGCCAGGATCTTCGACCTCTAAGACAATGTTGATTTCAACTCCAGCGGGCATCTTATCGTGTTGTTGGTCGGGGAGGTATTCAGCGGGCTTGAACACCCGCCCGACTAGGGTTTGGCCACGTAAATTGGCCATGCTGATGGCCAGCTTAGGGTAGGGTTGAGGGTAGTTGGCGTTGTTAATTAAAGTGGCATTGATGATTAATGCCCCTTTAATATTGGGGTGAGAGTAGACGTTGCGCTCCAGCAGTTCGATTTTGCTGAGGTCGCGTTGCGGTGGCAGTTGGCACTCTAGAATGTGGCAAAGTTGCTCTAACAGGGGGCGCAGTTCGGGACGTTGTGCCAGTTGCTCACGTTCAAAGTAGAACAGTTGTGTGGTCAGTGCCAGCAGCAGTGAGAGCAGCAAAAGCAGGGTGAGACTGAAACGCAACAGACGTCGGCCAGCAGTGTGTTGTTGTTCTTGCTGTCGTAGGTCGTCACGTAAGATGCTGGGAATATCGGCGCGATCCTGCAAGGTTTCGGGTTGATGTTTTGTCTTACGTCCGTGTTTTTTTATCCCAGAGGCATCCATTTCCGCACTTTTTTGCGTTGGTTCGTCATCAAAAACTTGTAAGGTTTCATGGGCATCAAAGACGGTAAAACAGGAGCCGCAGCGAACTCGACCCTCCGCCGCTTCCAATTGCTCGAGGGTGATGCGAAACAGGGTATGACAGCTAGAGCAACGAACAAACATAATAATTAAGTATCGACGAGCTTGATGAACCTGACAAGGGCTTATTTACGCTAGGTTCAATATGGGGTTTACGCACGACGTGTGCCGTGCAGCAGAATCCACTCATCTTGTTGCTGGGTGGGGGAGAGTTCAAACCACTGTTGGTAGACATCTCGTACCTCTTCTGCTTGCTCGGCCAGCAGGCCAGAGAGAATAATTTGGCCACCTGAGGTACACAGAGCAGCTAAACTGGGAGCCAATTCGGTCAGTGGCCCGGCTAAAATATTGGCCATCACCAGATCACTTTTTGGCGCTTCAAAGTCTTCCACTAAACAACAGTTCAGTTGTGATTCAACGTTGTTTAACTCAGCATTGCTTTGCGTGGCCAGCAACGCTTGGGGGTCGATGTCGGTGGCCTGAGCCTGTTTGGCTCCCAACAGCAGCGCGGCAATGGCTAAAATGCCAGAACCGCAGCCGTAATCAATTACACTTTTGCCTTTTAAATCCGCGTTGGCTAACCAGCTTAAACAGAGGGCGGTGGTAGGGTGAGTGCCGGTACCAAAGGCCAGTCCTGGATCAAGGCGTAGATTGACCGCTTCTGGGTGTGGTGGTTGTAACGTGGTAGGGCAGATCCAAAGTTGAGCGCCAAACTGCATCGGTTGGTAATCGTCCATCCACGCACGCACCCAGTTGCGATCTTCCAGCAGTTCAAATTGATGTGCCGGTGGGCGCGCCAGATTCAGCTCAACACACAGTTGCAATAAAATCCGTTCGGGTAAGGTGTCGTCGTTGAACAGGCCAAGCAGGCGCACCTGTTGCCAGATGGGGGTTTCACCAGGAGCCGGTTCCAGCAGAGGTTGATCCGCTGCATCGGTGTAGGTGACGGAGAGCGCGCCTGCATTGAGCAGGGCATCTTCGTGCTGTTCCAGCTGTTGTTTCTCCAGCTCCAGAGCGATCTGTAACCAAGCCATTAGCGGCGCAGTTTCTCTTCCAGATAGTGGATGTCGGTGCCACCGGCACGGAAGGCCGAATCTTGCACGATGTCGCGGTGCAGAGGGATGTTGGTTTTGATGCCATCAATCACCACTTCGCTGAGTGCGCCACACATGCGCGCCAAGGCGGTTTCACGGGTTTCACCGTGAACGATCAGTTTGCCAATCATAGAGTCGTAGTGCGGTGGGACGGTGTAGCCGTTGTAAAGGTGGGAATCGACTCGTACCCCAGGCCCGCCTGGGGTGTGGTACTGCTTGATGGTACCTGGTGAGGGCATAAAGGTTTTAGGGTCTTCGGCATTGATGCGGCACTCAAAGGCGTGGCCGTTGATTTTGACCTCTTCTTGTTTGATCCGCAGAGGTTCGCCGCTGGCGATGTAGAGCTGTTCTTTGATGATGTCGATGCCGGTGATCATTTCGGTGACCGGATGCTCTACTTGAATACGAGTGTTCATTTCGATAAAGAAAAATTCGCCGTCTTCGTAGAGAAACTCAAAGGTGCCTGCGCCTTCATAACCGATGCTGCGGCAGGCTTCGGCGCAGCGTTCACCAATTTTGGCACGCATTTCTGGAGTGATGCCCGGTGCGGGAGCTTCTTCGATGACTTTCTGGTGGCGGCGCTGCATGGAACAGTCCCGTTCGCAGAGGTGAATGGCGTTGCCGTGCTGATCGGAGAGCACTTGGAACTCCACATGACGAGGGTGTTCGAGGAATTTCTCCATATAAACGATGTCGTTATTGAACGCCGCAGCAGCTTCGCTTTTGGTCAGGGCGATGGAGTTGAGCAACGCGCCTTCGCTGTGAACGACCCTCATACCACGACCGCCACCGCCGCCAGAAGCTTTGATGATGACGGGGTAGCCGATTTGACGTGCCATGCGCAGGTTTTCATCGCCGTCTTCACCCAGAGGGCCATCGGAACCCGGCACACAGGGAACGCCCGCTTCTTTCATCTGCCGAATCGCCGCCACTTTGTCACCCATAATGCGGATCACTTCAGGTGAGGGGCCGATGAATTTAAAGCCGCTGGAGGTGACGCGCTCGGCAAAATCGGCGTTTTCTGACAGAAAACCGTAACCTGGGTGAATGGCGACACTGTCGGTCACTTCCGCTGCGCTGATGATCGCAGGGACATTCAAATAGCTGTCCATAGATTTGGGCGGGCCGATGCAGACTGCTTCGTCGGCGAGGCGCACGTGCTTGAGGTCGCGGTCGGCAGTGGAGTAGACCGCAACGGTGCGGATACCGAGTTCGCGGCAGGCGCGCAAAATTCGCAGCGCGATTTCGCCACGGTTGGCGATCAGGACTTTTTCAATCATAGGAGTCTGCTTATTCGAATTATTCGATGATGATGAGGGGTTCGCCAAATTCAACCGGTTCGCCATTTTCAATCAAAATGGCTTTAACGGTACCGGCTTTGTCCGCTTCAATCTGATTGAGGATTTTCATTGCCTCAATAATGCAGACGGTTTCACCGACGCTGACCTGTTGGCCCACTTCCACGAATGCTTTGGAGGTGGGAGAAGAGGAGCGGTAAAAGGTGCCGACCATGGGGGATTCAACGGCGTGGCCGGAAGGCAGCGCGGGGCTGCTTTCTGCTTCGGTTGCTACGGCAGCAGGGGCGGCGGCAACGGGTGCAGCGACCATCGGTGCGGCCATCTGCATGGGAGCGGCCATCATGTTGTTTACCTGACGGCTGATGCGAACGGACTCTTCGCCCTCTTTGATTTCGATCTCCGCAATGCCGGATTCTTCCAGCAATTCAATGAGTTTTTTTACTTTGCGTATGTCCATTGATATGACCTTGGTTTTAATTCTTTGGTTTAGAGAGCTGCTCTAGGGCAGCGTTTAGCGCGCATTCGTAGCCGATGGCACCCAAACCTGAAATAACCCCGACCGCGATGTCGGAGAAATAGGAGTGGTGTCGAAAGGCCTCACGTTTGTAGACGTTGGAGAGGTGGATTTCGATAAAGGGAACATCGACGGCCAGCAGTGCGTCGCGCAGTGCCACACTGGTGTGGGTGTAGGCGGCAGGATTAAAGAGGATAAAGTCCACTTTTTCCTCTCCTGCGGCGTGAATTCGGTTGATCAGCTTCTCTTCGCTGTTGCTTTGAAAGGCAGACAACACAACATTTGCCTGCTGAGCGAGGTCAGAGAGGCGCGTGTTGATGGTTTCTAATCCGGTGGATCCGTAGTGGCCGGGCTCACGCTGACCGAGGAGGTTCAGGTTCGGGCCGTGCAGAAGCAGAATTTTTGCCATAAGTTTGGGTGTTGTCTATTTGGAACAAACTTTGTGAAAAGCTTAAGTTGTTTAGAGGCAGATGATCTCTATCTCGTCGATTTCTGCGAAGTTTAGCGCAGATACGTGCGGAGTTGTAATCTTTTAGCGTGATGCGAGTCATTTTTTTGTGGTTAAAGAGTATTTCGATGTTGTTTTTTTACTACCAACAGGGTTTTCCCTTGCTTTAAGTGACTCCTCAGAACGCTGGCATAGAAGTTGGTTCTTGCTATGGTTAATATGTATGGATATAAGGAGTGTGCGGTGAAAAAAAGTGCTTTGTTGTCGTGGAGGAGAACTAAAATCATTGCCACTTTGGGGCCTGCAAGTAATTCAGAACAAAGCATGGCTGAGTTGTTGGCATCAGGAGTGAATGTGGTGCGTTTGAATATGTCTCACGGTGATCATGATCAGCACCGCGTTCTTTTTAAGCGGGTAAGAGCAGTGGCGGAGCGATTGGCACACCCAGTGGCTATTTTAATGGATCTTTGCGGACCGAAAATTCGTGTGGGTGAGTTTGTTGCGGGAGGGATTGAACTGCGCGAGGGAGAGACCGTTCAGGTTACCACTCGAAAGGTTTTCGGTACCCACGCTTTAATTCCAATATCGTATGCACAACTTCATGAAGAAGTGTCCTGTGGTGAGCGCATTTTACTGGACGATGGCAAATTGGAATTGCAGGTGCTGTCTGTGGTTGCCCAAGAGATTCGGTGTCGCGTGATTTACGGCGGTGAGCTGAAAGATCATAAAGGGGTGAACTTGCCAGACAGCGAATTGCGCGTGCCTTCGTTTACGCATAAAGATCGTCTTGATGCTGCTCTGGCAGCGGAGTTGGGTGCAGACTACTTGGCACTCAGTTTTGTGCGAGATTGTAGTGATGTGCTGCACCTTAAAAATCATCTCATGCATCTACATGCTGATATTCCCGTGATTGCCAAGATTGAAAAGCCAGAGGCAGTGGAGAATATTGTCTCTATTTTACAGCACAGTGATGGCATTATGATCGCTCGTGGAGACTTGGGCATAGAGTTGCCTGCTGAACAGATTCCATTTATTCAGCAACGGTTAATTTATCAGGCGCGTCGTTATTACAAACCGGTGATCGTAGCCACACAGATGTTGGAGTCGATGATTAACTCGGCGCGTGCAACACGGGCGGAGGTGGGTGATGTGGCCAGTGCAGCGATGTCATCGGCTGATGCGGTGATGCTTTCAGGGGAGACGGCGATGGGAGCGTACCCGTTGCAAGCGGTGCAGACCATGGATCGGGTGTTGCGTGAGACTGAACGTCATCAGTGGCAGAGCGGCCAATTTGGACCGCGTTTGAATAACGTCAGCGATGAACAGCATTTTCCTTTGCGCACGGCGGTGGCGCATGCGGTGGTGTCGTTGGCCGAGGATTTAAAATTACAGAGTTTGGTGGTACCCACCCGTAATGGAACAACGGCACGAGTGCTGGCTGCTGAACGCCCTACAGCACCGTTGATTGGGGTGTGTAGCAGTGCAGTACAGCAGCGGCGTTTGAGTTTGTTGTGGGGGGTGGTGCCGATGTTGGCCAGCGAGGAGCAACGTGAAGATTGGTTGCAGTTGCGTGAGTTGATCTCTCATACTTATCTGTTGGAAGGTGACGGCAATACGGTGCTGCTTGTGACGGGGTTTAGTGATGATCCGCAGTTAAATCAGCCGGTGATGAAAGTGGTGCATTTGTAGACGTTGTCTAATTTTTTAAGGCAGTAAAAACAGCGTTGCCAACCCTAAAAAAGCCATAAAGCCAATCACATCGGTGATGGTGGTGAGAATAACACTGCCAGCCAGAGCGGGGTCAATACCAAAACGGCTGAGCAAGATGGGAATGCTGACCCCAGCCAATGCTGAGGTGAACATATTGAAGATCAAAGCTGCGGCAATGGTGAGGCCAATGCCGAGATCTTGAAACCAGAAAAAGGTGATGGCGGCTACTACCACGGCCCAGATACAGCCGTTGAGCAGACTGACCGTCACCTCTTTGGCCAACAGTGAGCGCGTGTTGTTTTTTCCTAGATGGCCTAAAGCCTGACCACGAATCACCAGTGTTAGGGTTTGAGAACCGGCAATGCCGCCCATGCTGGCGACAATGGGCATTAAAATGGCCAAGGCGACGATCTGATCGAGAGTCACTTCAAACAGGCTAATAACCCAAGAGGCGAGAAACGCGGTCATGAGGTTGAGTCCGAGCCAAATGGCACGCTGTTGGCTGCTTTTGATCACGGGGGCAAATAGATCGCTTTCATTATTGAGGCCAGCACGGCTCATGAGGGTGTGTTCGGCTTCGTCACGAATCACATCCATGACATCATCGACAGTGATGCGGCCGATCAGCTTATTATCCAGATCCACCACGGGGGCGGAGATCAGGTCGTGGTTTTCAAATAACCGTGCGACTTCTGTGGCGGGTAGATTGGCGTGTATGGCTTCCACATCGGCTTTCATGATGTTGGCCACCAGCAGATCTGGGTCGTTGGTGAGCAGTTTACGAATGGATAAGATACCGAGGTAGGTGTCGTAACGATTGACTACAAATAGGCGGTCAGTATGGCGGGGTAAGTTGCCTTTCAGGCGTAGGTAGCGCAGTACCACATCCAGCGTCACATCGGCACGCACGGTGATGGCATCTAGAGCCATTAGCCCGCCCGCGCTGTCCTCTTCAAAGGAGAGCACCGTCTCCAACCGGTGACGGTTTTGTTTGTCCATTCCTTGCAGGGTTTCTTGAATCAGGGTATTGGGCAGCGACTGGAGAAAATCCGCCAGATCGTCCAGCTCCAGTTTTTCCGTGGCGGCCAGAATTTCGGTGGTTTCCATGTCTTGCAGCAGAGTTGAGCGAACCTCGTCACCGACCTTCATCAAGACTTGGCCACCGAGATTAGGGTCAACCATTTTCCATAACAGTTCACGTTGTTGCAGTGGCAACGACTCCAGCAAACTGGCAATTTCCGCCGGATGCAGGGCGTTCATGGTGCGTTGTGCCTGTTGCAGACTGCAACTGTGCAAAATTTCGCTTAGATCCGTAAGACGCTGGTTGCTCTGTTGGCTCTGTGTATCAGGCATGAGTTCGATTTGAGTTATGGACGTTGGAGGGGTGTGGTTGCACTTTTAAATAGTCTAGCAGTACTGTTATTAAAAAAATGAGTTCTGTTCGAGAAATAAGGAAAAAAAGCGTGTGTTTAGCGTGCGGCTTGGCTGTAAACGCTTTGCGGTTCAATGCCCAGATTCAGTTGTTGCAGCAGCGTTGCTTGTTGCAATGGTTCACTGCAATGCAGTATTGCTTGCGCGGACTCTTTGAGGTTGTCCAGGTGGCTGTTATTGATGACCTGTTTCACCTCCAGCACCGAGTTGGGTGGCATACTGAAGGTTCTTAAGCCGAGGCTCAATAACAGGCGCACATAACGAGGGTCACCCGCCATTTCACCGCACATGGAGACGGGAATTTTGGCGCTTTTACCCGCTTCAATAACGTGATTGATTAAGGTCAGTACCGCAGGGTGCAGAGGGTCGTAGAGGTAGTTTACTTCGTCGTCGATGCGATCCATCGCCAACGTGTATTGAATCAGGTCGTTGGTGCCGATGGAGAGAAAATCCACCGCTTGAGCAAAATAGTGCGCCGAGATGGCGGCGGCGGGCACTTCGATCATGGCTCCCACTTCAATCTGTGGATCGAAGGGCAGGCCACTGTATTGCAGTGATTGTTTGCTGACCTCCAGCAGCTCCAAACTCTGGTGAATTTCACTCAGATTGCTGATCATTGGCAGCAGAATTTTGACGGGTCCTTTGGCGGAAGCGCGTAAAATAGCGCGCAGTTGAGGCATAAACAGAGCCGGTTCATTTAGGCAGCGCCGAATGCCCCGTAATCCCAATGCAGGGTTGTGTGCCAGTGGGCGTTTGTTATCGCTTTGAATCTCTTTATCCGCACCGAGATCCACTGTGCGAATGGTCAAGGGTGCGCCCTGTAAGGCGGTGACCATGTTCAGGTAGTTTTGGTAGTGCTCCTCTTCGCTGGGGATGTCGTTGCGATTCAGATAGAGAAACTCGGTGCGATAGAGACCGACGCCGTGAGCCTTGACGGCATGCAGAGCGTCGATGTCGTGGGCGCTCTCGATATTGGCGTGCAAAATAACCGGAGTGCCGTCTAAGGTGATGGTGTCGGCGTCTTTGAGGCCGTTGAGTTGCAGGCGCTGCTGTTCTTGTGCCTGTTGTTGGCTGCGAAAATGAGTGATGGCTTTGTCGTCGGGTGTGGCCAATATGAGGCCGCTGTAGCCGTTTAAAATCACCTCTTCGCCGTCTTTTATGTAATGTCTAGCTTGATGGACACCGACGATGGCAGGAATGCCTAAGCTGCGCGCCAAAATGGCGGTGTGTGATAGAGGGCCGCCTGATTCGGTGATAAAACCGACAATGCCTTGATGTTGCATAACGATCATGTCGGCTGGGGTGAGATCATCGGCGATCACGATGGAGCCGTGTAAGAAGCTGATATTCTCCGGCTCTTCAAGCGGCTCTTTTTTTAGTAAGATTCGTTGGATTCGTTGCACGACGTGATCAATGTCGTCTTTGCGGGTGCGAAGGTAGGGGTCATCCATACGTTCAAAGACCTCGACAACGGCATCTCGTTGCAGTTTTAACGCCCATTCGGCGTTGCATTGCTGCTCGATAATGATGCGGGTGGGAGCCTCTTTGAGCATGGGATCGTCCAACATCAGCAGATGAGTGTCGATGAATTCGCTGATCTCTATAGGGGTGTTGTGCGGTATGTTGTCACGCACCGAGCGCAGTTGTTGTAGGGCAAGGTCAACCGCCGCTAAGAAGCGTTCAATTTCTGCGTTGACGTGCTGTTGTTCGAGTTGCTGCTGAGAAATGTCCAACTGATCGCGCTGTAATAAGTGTACTTTGCCAATGGCAAAGCCGCGTGAAACACCGATGCCGTTGAAGAGCAGGCTCACACCTATTCACCTTCACCAAAGCGGTCGTTGATCAGTTCGATCAATTGCTGGCTGGCTTCGCTCTCGTCGTCACCGTCCACCAGCAGGCGCAGCGTGGTGCCACGACTGGCAGCCAACATCATGACGCCCATAATGCTTTTGCCATTGACACTGCGGCCGTTGTTTTCCAGCTCGACATGGCTGTGAAATCCCGAAGCGGTATTGACAAATTTGGCTGCGGCTCGGGCGTGTAAGCCGAGCCGGTTAATGATTTCGACGTCACTGCTGACCATAATTATCTCCATGTGGTTTGAGGTGGATGAAAGGCGTTAACATTGCATAATGCCGTTGTGAGCACCTTCAATGGCTTTTTCTGTCAGTTGATCAAGAGGTAGATTGGCGTAGTTAAAAATACGCACCATCATGGCGAGATTAAGGCCGCCGAGTACTTGTAGCTGGTGTTTATGGCTCAGCTGTTTGGCGATATTGCAGGGGGTGGAGCCGAAAATGTCGGTTAGAATTAATACCCCATCGCCTGAATCCAACTGTTCGAGCAGCTGTTCTGTTTTTTCCAGCAGGCGAGTGGGATCGTCGCTGGTTTTGACTCCGATTGATTCGCTTTTCAGTGGCTTCTTAGCAACGATAAGCTGAGCTGCAGCCAGTACTTCATGGCCGATGTTATTATGTGTGATGGTTAATAATCCAATGCTCATGGGCAGCCTCCATAGGGGGGATTTTCTTACTCTAACTCTCGATGGCGTAGAGCAACGTGTTTGATCCGTTCGCGGAAATGTAAGTAGAGCTTTTCACTGAGAAAGACTGAACGGTGCTGGCCGCCAGTGCAGCCGATGGAGACGGTTAGATAGGAGCGTTTGTCTCTTTGAAAGCAGGGGATCCAACTTTCTAAGAAGCAACGAATCTGCTCAAACATCTGATTGACCTCATCAAATTGCGATAGATAGTCTGCGACATCCTGGTCTCTTCCGGTACTTTCTCGCAGCAGCGGTTCCCAGTAGGGGTTAGGTAGACAACGCACATCGTAGACGAAATCACTGTCGCCTGGCACGCCTTTTTTAAAGCCAAAAGATTGCACCAACAAAGAGAGATTGTCATCGGTTTTGGGCAGCAGACGCTGCACAATCAAATTACGCAGTTGATAAAGGGAGAGGCTGCTGGAGTCGATGATTAGATCGGCCATTAGACGTATTTTACCCAGCACCACATTTTCGACTTCGACTGCCTCCAACAACGGAATACCCCGTTGCGAGAGAGGGTGTTTGCGTCGTGTTTCACTGAAGCGCAGGAGTAGGGTTTTGATTTCAGAGTGTAGGAAGACAACCTCTACGTGAACCCCCAGGGTTTTGAGTGTCTCTACTGTGCTGGGAAAATTTTGCAACTCATTGGCGTCGCTGCGCGCATCAATGCCAACCGCCACATGGTTATAGAGTTTGAGGCGAGCCTGTTTTAGGCTTTCAATTAAGGGCAATAATAGCCCAGTGGGTAAGTTGTCGATGCAGTAAAAACCTTGATCTTCAAGCGTATTGAGGGCAATGCTCTTGCCGGAGCCGGAGAGGCCACTGAGAATGACCAGTCTCATCTTGTTGTTAGCTGTTGTCATTTAGCATCTTACTCTGTCGAGCAACCATATCACTGGCTGCGTTGTAACCGTTTTCAGACAGTAAAAAGTTGCGTACTGCCGTCTCGACTAAGACGGCGAGATTGCGTCCTGGTGCGACGGGTAGAGTGATTTCGGTAATATCGACACCCAGTATACGACGGCTGCGGCTGTTGCCAATAATGCGTTCCATGCCATGAGGTAGGCTGTCGTGTTGTGACTGGTGTTTGAGGTGAATGATCAGTTTGAGGTATTTGCGCTGTTTGATGGTGGCGGCTCCGTACATGGCACGAATGTTTAAGATACCCAGTCCGCGTACCTCTAAAAAATCGCGCAGTAGTTCAGGGCAGACGCCTTCGATAATGTCGTGGCTGATGCGAATAAATTCGGGGGCATCATCGGCAATCAAACGTTGTCCACGGCTGATCAGTTCCAGTGCCAATTCGCTTTTGCCAATGCTGCTCTCTCCAGTAATGAGCAGGCCAATGCCCATGACTTCCATAAAAACACCGTGAATGGTGACCCGTTTGGCTAAGGTTTTAGAGAGGTAGTCGCGTAGTTTATCAATTAATTCGTGACTGGGCAGAGCAGAACCGAAGAGGGCGGTTTTTTGCTGTTCGGCCAGAATAAGTAAGTTTTCAGGAATCTCTTGGTCGTCAGCGATAATGATGGCGTGACAGTCATGTTGATACAGTTGTTTTGAGATGGAGCTTGTTGGGTTGCGTTGTTGTTTTTTTTGCAAGTAAAGTAGTTCGTTTTTACCTAAAACTTGAATGCGGTTAGGTTGAATGAGATTGAGGTGTCCCACCAGAGCAGGGTGGTTGACGGAGTCGGGTTCGTGGAACAGCAGCCGTTCTGCGCCATTGAGACCTGCATGCCAAACCAAATAAAGATGGTCTTGCATCGACTCGAACAGCTGTTGGATGGAGAGTTTGTTATTGCTCACGGCTCTTTCCTTAAAAATGACCCACTAGGTAAGTTTAGGTGTTTTTATCGGAGTACTGTTCCAATAGCTGAAAAAGTTGTGTGGCATCGCTGCTGTGGCGAAGTGTCTGTCGAAAGTTTGGGTCGCTGAACATTTCAGCCAGTTTGGCCAAAATGTGCAGGTGGTCTTCGGTACAGCTGTCGGGAACCAGTAGGGAAAAGAGAATATCAACCGGTTGTCGATCGGGAGCATCAAAGTCTATGCCTGACTTTAATAGTATCATCGCGCCAACGGGATGTTCCAGTGAAGTCATGCGTCCATGAGGCAGAGCCATGCCGTGCCCCAAACCGGTACTGCCGAGGCGTTCTCGACTGAGTAGGGCGTTGAAAATTTCCGCTTGGCTTAGGTTAGGGGTTGCAGAGGAGAGCAAGTGGCTGAGGGTTTCCAGCGCTTTTTTGCTGCTGCTGGCAGGCGCTTGATGCACAATGCGGCTGGGGGAGAGCAGTTGTTTCAGTGTGGTCATGAGTCTTGTTCCATGGCGAATTAGCCAGAGTCAAAAGCAATCGCGCGTAGTGTGCCATGCCCATGAGCGATTCGATAGGGTTAAATGTGTGTTGTTCGTATGATGGTGTGTTTGAAATTAGCTTTTTGTACTGGATGAAGGCTGTGCAGGAAGTGGCTGTCACGATACGTTCTAAGATTAGAGGGATCGTCACAGCCTTGGTGACGTTGAATAACGTCAAAGGTTAGGTTTCAATTTGAATTTTTTCGTGTTTGTGGTTTTTCTTTTTCTCTTTGTGTTTGATCACTTGGCGGTCCAGTTTGTCGGCCAATTGATCAATGGCGGCGTACATGTCGCCTTCAATGGCCTCGGCAAACAGAGTACCGCCACTGACGTTGACCGTGGCCTCTGCTTTTTGACGCAGTTTCTCCACGCTGAGAATAACGCGGATGTCCGTTACATTATCAAAATGGCGTTCAACACGCCCCAACTTATCCGTTACTGAGCTCCTTAATGCATCAGTAACTTCGACGTGATGACCGGTAACCGTTAGATTCATGGATTTCTCCTTGCTGGTGAAGTATTAGGCCAGACGCTTACGCTCATTTGAGGGCGGAATGGTCATGGCCTCCCGATATTTTGCAATGGTTCGGCGAGCAACTTGAATGCCTTCCTCTACGAGGATATTCGCAATCTTGTTGTCACTCAAGGGTTTGTTATGGGGTTCGTCGGCGATCAGTTTGCGAATCATAGCTCGAATCGCCGTGGCCGAGCACTCTCCACCGCTGGCAGTGGAGACGTGGCTGGAAAAAAAGTGTTTGAATTCAAAAATGCCACGGGGTGTGTGCATGTATTTATGTGTGGTGACCCGTGAGATGGTGGATTCGTGCATCTCCAACTGTTCGGCAATGTCACGTAAAACCATCGGTTTCATCGCCTCATCGCCGTACTCCAAAAAGCCACGTTGCCGAGTAACGATGGCGGTGGCCACTTTGAGCAGGGTTTCGTTGCGGCTCTGCAAACTTTTGATAAACCAACGCGCCTCTTGTAGATGGTTACGCAAGAAATTGTTCTGTTCACTTTTGTCAGCGCGGCGTACCAGCCCCGAATAGAGATTATTGATGCGCAAACGAGGCGCAATGTCGGGGTTGAGTTCCACCCGCCACTTGCCTTTCTGTTTGCTGACAAACACATCGGGCACGATGTAGGCGGTGTTGTTGCTGGCGATCTGTGAACCAGGGCGAGGCGAGAGAGATTGAATCAGCTCGACTGCGGTGAGCAGCTCTTTTTCGCTGATTTTCATCACTCGTCGTAAGCGAGTAAAGTCATGGGCTGCCAGCAGTTCGAGGTGGTGCTCCAGTAGTCGCTGTGCGTCTGCCAATCCTGGGGTGTCGCTGGCAAACTGTTGCAGTTGCAGCTGTAAACATTCTTTGGGGTTGCGCGCTCCGACACCTGGGGGGTCGAGGTGTTGAACCCAATTTAGGCCGGTTTGCAGCTCTTGCAGTTCAATGTCGGATTCTTCTTTGAGAATGCCTTCCAAAATATTCTCTAGGCTGTCGGTCAGGTAACCACTTTCATCGATGGAGTCAATAATGGCGGCGGCGATGGTTTTATCGTTACCACTCAGAGCGCTGAGATGCATCTGTTCAAACAAGTGGTCACGTAGATTGTCGATGCCGTTACTTTGAAATTCCAGAAAATCGGGATTCTCTTCACTGGAGGCACTGCCGCTGCTGTAAGAGGGTTCATAGATATCATCCCAGACACTGTCCACTGGTAACTCTTCGGGAATGTTGTCGCTGTTGAGATCTTCTATGGGGCTTTCTTCGATGGGTGTTTCGCTGTTTTCTCCGTCAGCCGTTTGATTGGCTGTTTCGCTGTTTTCGTCGGCGTTGTTGTTCTTTTCCGCCTGCTCCTCTTCCATTTCCAGCATGGGGTTGGATTCGAGCGCTTCTTGAATTTCTGTTTGCAGTTCTAAAGTGGAGAGTTGCAACAAGCGGATGGCTTGTTGCAACTGCGGTGTCATGGTGAGTTGTTGACCGATGCGTAGCTGCAGAGAGTGTTTCATAGGAGAGTGTCTAAATAGATCCCATAAGCGAGTCAGGTTGGAGTGGGAATTTTCTGGCTACTGTCTTGGAGAGAGTTGTGATGAGCATCTTAGCGTATGTTCTCCTTCGATAAGAATTGTATTCTAGAGTGATTTCAGAGCCAGAGATGAAAAGGCTTCGTGTTAAACATAGGCTTTGTCGCGGCTAAAGTAAAGCAACATCCGTCCCTTTATAAACGAAAGTCACTGCCTAAATAAACCTGTCTGACTTGTTGATTAGCCAAAATGGCCTCGGAGCTGCCTTCGGCGATGACCTTACCGTCACTTAAGATATAGGCACGTTGGCAAATTCCAAGGGTCTCGCGGACATTATGGTCAGTAATTAGAACACCGATATCGCGCTGCACCAAGTGGGTCACGATGCGTTGGATCTCAATGACTGATAGAGGGTCAACACCGGCAAAAGGTTCATCCAATAAAATAAAATGCGGTTCGGCGGCGAGGGCACGGGCAATTTCCACTCGCCGTCGCTCTCCACCGGAGAGACTGATGCCTTCGCTGTCGCGTATGTGGGTGATTTGCAGCTCTTCCAGCAGCTCTTCCAGCCGTTGTTGACGTTGTACGGAGGTCAGTTCTTCACGTACTTCCAAGATGGCCATGATGTTATTGGCAACGCTCAATTTACGAAAGATTGAGGCTTCTTGAGGCAGGTAACCGATGCCCAGACGAGCACGAGCGTGCATCGGATGTTGTGAAATGTCTTTTTCATTCAGCCAAATTTGACCTTTGTCTGGTTTGATCAAACCCACTACGCTGTAAAAACAGGTGGTTTTCCCTGCGCCATTGGGACCCAGTAGGCCGACTACTTCACCGCTGTTGACTTCCAGTGAAACGCCGTTGAGGATCTGGCGCTTGCCAAATTTTTTGTAAATATTACGGGCTTGCAGCTGTTTCATGGTGTGCTTGGGGTGTTGCTTTTATTAGGTAATAAAATGATTTTAACGCGACGGTTTTTCTGGCCTTTTTTATTGTCTGAATTGGCCAGTACGGTTTTGTCTTTGCTGTTGTAGTCAATTTGTTCGCTTTGAATGCTCTCGCCTGGACGGGTGAGTTGTGCATTGCCGCGCAATTTCAGTAAGCCGCTGTCGGTGTGGTAGTGCATCAAAGCGCTGTTGGCATCGACGGGGTTGCCGTTGTCGTCTAACTGGCTGAATTTGGCCGGTTTACCTTCGATGCGCAGCCGATCCAATTGGCCATTTTTGTTGTAAAGCGTCATTTCTTCGGCGTTAATCTTGGTGCTGCCTTGAATGAATATGACATTGCCTTTGTAAACACTGAGTTTTTGTTGGTCATCAAACTCGACTCGATCAGCTTCAATGGTAGCCGGTTGTTGACGGTCACTCTGTATACTCCAGCCCAGTGGTGAAACGAGCAACAGTAAGGGTAGGAGAAATTTAAGGGGTTGGTAGAGCATGATGGCCTTTGACTTGGGAGAGTAGGGTCAGTTTATTCTCATTTAACTCAGCGGTCATACCGATGGCATTCCAGAGCCAATTTTCTGAGCTGAGTTGCACCGCTTGATCGCTTTTTGCTCGATTTTCAATGCTGTCGAGATGGAGGGTTTGAGTTTCGAGTTTCAGTGGTTCGAGTTGTTTAAAGGCAAGCCGTTGCATAACAACGTTATCGTTCAACACAATCTGTTCACCGTTGCGACTGAGGTGAGCACGCCGTGCATCAATAATCCAAGTGGCTTGTGCGGACGTTTGGAGTTTGATGTGTGCAGTTCGGACTTGAGTTGAATCATCGTCGGGATAGTGTTTCAGGTGGCTGCCTTGCAAAAGTTGCTGTTTTGAGCCATCTGAGTCAAATTGATGAATGCTAAAATTGTGCAGAAAAAAATC
>JAUZRS010000305.1 GCA_030950195.1 Gammaproteobacteria bacterium
TTAACACCGCTAGATAGACTCCGTTTTTAGGTGTTGCCGCAGGGTGCTGAGACGTTTCCGGTGCAGCCCTTCAGCGATTTGCGCCCCCTTGAGGCCGTCGGCCAGCAGTGTTTTGACTGAGACGTTTTTAATAATATCCAGCGCCTGTTGAAAATAGTCTTTCTGTGGGTAGGGCTGCTGTTCAAAACTCGGGCGGCCTTTGGCATCGGCCTCGCAAGCGTGTAAAAAGCCTGCAAAGCGGTCCGGTTTACGCAATCCATCCAGCGCCATTAAGGTCTTGAGCAAGGTGGTGTGGCGCAGCTCAAACACCGTGTGGCAATGGGTGTGATAACGGGCGGTTAGGATGGCCAGATCTTGATAATCCCGAGGTACTCGCAGACGTTGGCAGAGGGCTTGAATCAGCGGCACGCCGCGTTCTTCATGGCCGTGATGCCGTGGCCACAGATCCTTGGGGGTGTTGCCTTTGCCGAGGTCGTGGCAGAGGGCGGCAAAGCGGCTCTCGCCGGAGGCGGTCAGGAGCGCGGCTTGTTCGAGCACCAGCAGGGTGTGGATGCCGGTGTCGATTTCGGGGTGGTGTTTTTCCGGTTGTGGCACGCCAAACAGTTGATCCAGCTCCGGCAGTAAAATCTTCAGCGCACCGCACTGGCGCAGTACCTCAAAAAAGCGTTGCGGTGCCGGTTCCTCTAAGGCACGGCTCATCTCTTTCCAGACTCGTTCTGCTACCAGTGCATCGACCTCGCCTGCTTGCACCATCTGTTGCATCAGGGTCAGGGTTTCAGGGGCAATGCTGAAGCCGTAGGCGGCGTAACGGGCGGCAAAACGGGCGATGCGCAAAATGCGTACCGGATCTTCGGCAAAGGCGGGTGAAACGTGACGCAGCAGGCGCTGTTCAAGGTCGGCTAGGCCACCGTAGGGGTCAATCAACTCGCCGTTGTCGTCTTCGGCAATGGCGTTGACGGTCAGATCACGGCGCAGCAGATCCTCTTCGAGAGTGACACTGGCGGCGGCGTAACATTGAAAGCCATCATAACCTCGGCCTGTTTTGCGCTCGGTGCGCGCCAAGGCGTACTCTTCATGGGTTTTTGGGTGTAGAAAAACAGGGAAATCTTTGCCCACAGGGCGAAAGCCCTGTTGCTGCATTTCAGAGGGGTTGGAACCCACCACCAACCAGTCATGCTCCAGTACCTTGCGCCCTAAAAGACGATCTCGAACTGCGCCACCCACCAGATAAATGTTCATCCGGTCATGGTACCTCTTTTGGATTTTTTTTTGGGTTTTTAAGTGATGCCCAGCTCCTTGATTTTGCGGGTTAAGGTGTTGCGTCCCCAGCCGAGCAGCTGCGCTGCTTCTTGGCGGTGACCGTGGGTTTTTTTCAGGGTTGTTTCGATCAGAATGCGCTCAACGATGGGCAGCGTTTGTGCGAGCAAGTCGCCACTACCTTGATTGAGGCTTTTTTCTGCCCACTGTTGCAGCGCGTGTTGCCAATGGTCGTAGCTGTCTGTGTTTTCTGTAGAGGCGTGTGTGGGTTGTTGCAGTTCGCTGGGCAGATCTTGCAAATGGATTTCGCTACCGGAAGCCATCACCGTTAACCAGCGGCATACGTTCTCCAATTGACGAACGTTGCCTGGCCACGCTTGTTGAGAGAGGAATTGCTCAACTTCGGGCTGAGGCGTTTTGGCCTCCACCTTCAACTCCACGGCAGCGCTGTTGAGAAAGTGGTTTAGCAGTAGCGGAATGTCTTCGCGGCGTTCACGCAAAGCAGGGCTGTGGATGCGAATGACGTTGAGGCGGTGGAACAGATCTTCTCGAAAACGACCTTCTTTGACCAAGTTTTCCAAATTTTGATGGGTGGCGGCAACAATGCGCACATCCACCTTGATCGCTTTGTGACCCCCAATCCGATAAAACCGCGCATCAGAGAGCACGCGCAGCAGACGGGTTTGCAGTTCGGCGGGCATGTCGCCAATTTCGTCCAGAAACAGAGTGCCGCCATTGGCTTGCTCAAAACGCCCCAATCGCTGCTGTTGTGCGCCAGTGAACGCGCCTTTTTCGTGCCCAAACAGCTCGGATTCCAGTAGGTCATGAGGAATGGCAGCCATATTGAGAGCGATAAAGGGTTCAGTAGCACGGGGACTGTGGCGGTGCAGTGCATGGGCGATGAGCTCCTTGCCGCTGCCCGATTCACCGTTAATTAAAACGGTGATATTGGAGCGTGATAGGCGACCAATGGCACGAAAGACTTCCTGCATGGCGGGTGCCGCTCCGATGATGCCACTGGGTTGGTCTTCATTGTCTTCTTCTATTTTGCTTGCTTTATGGCGTTTTTGATTGGCTTGGCAAGCGCGTTGGGCAACCGTTACTACCTCATCAATATCAAAGGGTTTGGGTAGGTATTCAAATGCACCACCTTCGTAGGAGGAGACGGCGCTGTCCAGATCGGAGTGGGCGGTCATAATAATGACAGGGGTATCGGGTTGCTCTCTTTTCATGTAATCGAGAAAGCTGAGGCCGTCCATGCCTGGCATACGAATGTCGCTGATAATGGCATTGGGGCTGCCGTTGGGCAGCGCTTTTAAGGCTTGATCGGCGCTGATAAAACTGCGGACTTCCAGTTCAGCTTGTTGTAGGGCGCGTTCTAGAACCCAGCGAATGGAGGGATCGTCATCAATAATCCAGATGAGTTCGTTATTCATGCTCTGTTTCCAAGGGCAGCAAAATGCTGAATACAGTATTGCGAGGTTGGCTGTGGCACTCAATTAGGCCATGGTGTAGGTTGACCAGCGATTGGGCGATGGAAAGGCCTAAACCGCTGCCATCGGAGCGCCCCGTGATCATGGGGTAGAAAATATTGGGCAGCATCTCTGCGGGTACACCAGGGCCGTCATCACGGATTTGTACCTGTACCACCAGTCGATGGCAGGCTTGACCGATGGTGAAACGGCGCAAGGTGCGGGTGGTAATGCTGATATTGCCTGCTTTTCTGCCGATGGCCTGCATGGCGTTATTGCCAATGTTAAGCAGCGCTTGGATGAGGCGATCTCGATCTGCTAACAAGGTGGGAATGCTTGGGTCGTAGTCGGTTTTTATCTGGATCTTGGGGTACTGATCGTGAGCCGCTTGCATCAGTTGACGTACGCGCTCGGTGATTTCATGAATATTTATAGTTTCCATATTGGGGCGTTTGTGTGGCCCTAACATGCGATCCATGAGGTTTTGCAGTCGATCTGCTTCGCCGATGATGATCTGGGTGTATTCGCGTAGTTCGCGGCTGGGCAGTTCACGTTCTAAAAGTTGAGCTGCACCGCGTAGGCCACCGAGAGGATTTTTGATTTCGTGAGCCAAACCGCGTACCAAGATGGCGCTGGCCTGTTGCTGAGCCAATAGGGTCTCTTCATTGGCGATGCGAATTTGCAGGTCAATACGAGACAGCTCCATCAGCAGATAGGTGAGGCCATTGTCAGCTCGGTACGGGGTGGCAGTGTAGTTGATCGTTGCCTTGCGACCATTACCAAGTTGAATGAAAACACTGCGGTCGGTGTAGGGGTGGTCGCTTTTCAGAGCGGCTTGCAGGCGCTGTACCAGCGTATTCGGAGTGCTAATGAGGTGCTGTAGTGGTTGGCCGACGGCTTTGCGTTCGCTGATAAAGAAGAGATTTTCAGCAGCGGGGTTGAGGCAGGCGACTTCCAGCTCTTCATTTAGTACCAGCACGGCGGTGGAGATGTTGTCGAGCATGGTCTCTGGGTCGCAGAGCTGATTGGTACTGTAATCGTTCATGATTGGAGTCATAGCAAAAACTAAACCAGATGATCTTGTTAAGCTAAAAATAAGTTTATTGTTTTTTAAAACATGCCCTTAGATGTTTAGATTGCGTTGGGGCTGGGCTGTTATTAACTGTTGATAGGCACAGTTATAGCACGTTTGCACTAATGAGGTGCGTTAGAACAGTTTGGAATGACGCTGTAGATGAAGGGTGTGCGCTGGGCTGCTAATAAGGATGTGTTGACCGGCATCAATCACTTGGGCGCTGAGATTGTGTTGGCCACGGGAGACATTTGGCACGATGGTGATCAGTGAGTGGCTGAGTTTGACCTCTTTGCCATCGAGCAAAATTCGAATTTGATGCTGCTTTTGCAGTTTGGGTTCGAGTTGCAGGATCAGGCTGATTTCGCCGTTATTGCTGCGCAGGGTGCTGTCATTTTTTGGGCTGAGAATCTGTAGGCTTTGGTAGTTTTTGTTTTGGCTGCTGGTGTCTGTTTTGTCTGCTTCGCTTGGCGTTTTGCTGTTGATGCTTTGTATGATGTTTTGGCTTGGCAGCAGCAGGGGTTTATCGGTTTTCAGGTTCGGTCGGTCGCTGTAGGTGACTTGGCCATTGTCATCAATGGATTTATACAGAGCCGCTTGACCGTTGAAGCTGAGCAGCAAGAGCAGCAGAGTGAGGTAAATTTTCATGGGCTTAGAATAAGCGCAGTTTTTCGGAATCGCAAATAAAAAACGCCTCCCGAAGGAGGCGTTTTTAAGCCAGCAAAACCGAAAAGGTTAAACGCTGTAGTACATATCAAACTCAACAGGGTGAGTAGACATGCGCAGACGTTGCACTTCTTCGTTTTTCAGCGCGATGTAACCGTCGATCATGTCGTCGGTGAAGACACCACCGGCGGTGAGGAAGTCACGGTCGTTGTCCAGCGCATCCAGTGCTTCATCAAAGGAGAGCGCCACCTGAGAGAGTTTGGCTTCTTCTTCAGCGGAGAGGTCATAGAGATCCACATCGGTGGCATCACCCGGATGGATTTTGTTTTTGATCCCATCAAGACCGGCCATCAGCATGGCAGAGAAGGCCAAATAAGGGTTGGCGGTGGAGTCAGGGTAACGCACTTCAACGCGACGGCCTTTGGGGCTGACGGAGTAAGGAATGCGGATGGAACCCGAGCGGTTGCAGGCTGAGTAGGTCAGCAACACAGGCGCTTCGAAACCAGGCACCAGACGTTTGTAGGAGTTGGTTGACGCGTTAGCAAAGGCGTTCAGTGCGCGTGAATGTTTGATGATGCCGCCGATGTAGTACAACGCGGTTTCAGACAGTTTGCCATACAGGTCTCCAGCAAAGAGGTTTTCGCCGTCTTTAGAAAGGGACATGTTGATGTGCATGCCGTTGCCGTTGTCACCAATAATGGGTTTGGGCATAAAGGTGGCGGTTTTACCGTAGGCGTGGGAGACGTTGTGTACCACGTATTTGAGGATTTGTACTTCGTCGGCTTTTTTCACCAAGGTGTTGAATGCAACCCCGATTTCACATTGACCGGCAGTGGCCACTTCGTGATGGTGAACTTCCACTTTTAGATCCATTTCGCCGAGGGTTTCGCACATCGCGCCCCGCAGATCGTGCAGAGAATCAACGGGAGGCACAGGGAAA
Source organism: Gammaproteobacteria bacterium (assembly GCA_030950195.1). Lineage (GTDB taxonomy): Bacteria > Pseudomonadota > Gammaproteobacteria > JAUZRS01 > JAUZRS01 > JAUZRS01. The sequence goes on from JAUZRS010000305.1 coordinate 5,408, forward strand.
TAACCGCCTTTTACACCAGGACGATGACCCATGTTGCCGTCTTCGTATTTCTTTGCCGTGTTCCAGCTGGCTTCGTCGGAATCCACTTTGCAGAAGCTGCCGCTCAGGTCGCTGCCCCAACGCACGTCGTCAAAGACGAAGAATTCATTTTCAGGGCCGAAATAAGCGGTGTCGGCGATGCCGGTTTCAATCAGATACGCTTCAGCGCGTTTTGCCAGTGAACGAGGGTCGCGTTCGTAACCTTCAAGAGTGGCAGGCTCGACGATGTTGCAACGCAGGTTCATGGTGGGTTCGTCGGTGAAAGGATCCATGACGGCAGTGGCGAGATCGGGCATCAGAATCATGTCGGATTCGTTGATTTTTTTCCAACCGGCGATGGAAGAACCATCAAACATCTGGCCGTTTGCTAAGCTGTCTTCATCAATGCAGTGAGTGGGCACAGTGACGTGCTGCTCTTTGCCGTGGGTATCGGTAAAACGAAAATCGACGAATTTAACGCCATCTTGTTCAATTTGTTTCAAGATCTCACTTGCAGACATGGAGTACTCCTTAAGGGAAGAAAGTGTGCGGCTTAGCCTGAGTCACGGGGAGAGCCGAGTTTCAGGTTTCAGCAATTAATGTACCAACAAAAAAACAATTTTAAAATCAGGGTGTTGACTTCATCTTGAAGGGCTAATGCACTACCTTGTTTCATAGGTGGTGCAATTTTGCACTAATTTGATGCAAGCTGTTGGAAGATTTCCACAGCGCCAACGCTCGTTACTTTTTGAGCAGCCTGCTTTATAGCCTCAATCTCAGGTGGATTGCAACTCTCAAGTGCAGAAAGAACGATCTCTAAATGGATCTGACCGTGCAGATAATGCAGTCGAATGTGCTTGATCTGCTGCGCGGCAGGCACGGCATCAAAGTGCGGTTGCAGCTCGGCCAACAAGTCTGAGCGCAGCGGCAGGTGAGCGGAACTGGGTTCGATTTCATCGTCTTCGGGATCAATGTGTACCACCACATCGCTCAGTTCTTCTACTTCGGCGATCAGCCGCAGACGCACTTCGTCGCTGATGCGGTGGCCTTCGGAGACGCTCAGTTTGGCTCCCACCTGAATATGAACGTCGGCCAGCGCGTTGGCGGCCATGCGCCGAGTGCGCAGCATGTGCAGGCTTTGCACCCCATCGACGTGGGTGATCAGTTGACGAATTTTGTCTAAAGTCTCCGGCTCCAGCCCCGCATCGGTCAATTCTTGCAGGCTCTGCCAACCGAGATCCCAGCCGATTTTAGCGATCATCAGGGCGACCAAGATGGCGGCGATGGCATCCAAACTGGCAAAACCGAGTAGCGAACCGGCGATGCCGATCAGCACCACAATGGAGGAGATGGCATCGGAGCGATGGTGCCATGCGTTGGCCTCCAGCAGTTTGGAGCGAATGCGCAGGGCGACTTTTTGGGTGTAACGAAACAGCCACTCTTTGCTGATCACCGAGAGGGCGGCGATGTAGAGGGTGATGATTTCGGGAGTGGTGAGGGTTTGTGGTGTGCTCAGACGTAAGGCGGCATCGTAAGCGAGACCGATGGCGACGGCGAGCAGAAACAGGCCGAGAATTACGGTGGCGATGGTCTCGAAACGAGCGTGGCCGTAGGGGTGTTCGGCATCGGCTTCCTTGGAGGCGTGTTTGGCGGCAAACAGCACCACGCCGTCACTGATCAGGTCGGCCAGTGAGTGAATGCCGTCGGCCACCAGCGAGTAGGAGTGGCCGAGTAGACCGACGACGATCTTTACTGCCGCCAGCAGCAGATTGAGTACCACACCGACTAAGGTGGCGGTGCGGCTCTGCTGGTAGCGTTCGGTTTCGCTGTAGGTGTTCATGGCGAGCGCCTTGTGGTTACGGTGTTGCACCCACTTGGATGGTGAGCTGATATAAATATTCTTCTTCTTCGCTGTTGATGACGCTGTGGCCGTTGATGCGACTCCAAGCAGGGATGTCGTTCATCACTCCCGGATCGGTGCAGGTGACGGTAACGGTGTCGCCCGTGTGCAGCGTTTTGATTTGGTCTTGCAGACGAATCACGGGCATCGGGCAGAGCAGGCGGCGGGCATCAAGGTCAACGTGGCTCACAGGTACCACTCCTTGGGAATGTCGTCGCTGCCCAATGGTTTGATGCTGTATTGGCGTTTCACGCCGTTTTTCAGTCCCAGCTCCACATCGACCTGTTCTTCGCTGCGGCCTTTGCCAAAACGCGCCAAGATGCGCGCCGCCAGCTGGAGGTCTTCGCTGTTGGGTTTGCCGTCAATTAAGGCCATTGGGCCGGTGTGGCTGGTGCAGTGCAAGTGGTCGAACTCTTTACGATAACCTTCCATAAAACGGCATTCGCCCTCTTCGCGGGCGATGATCAACTTGAAGCGGGCGTTGGGACGGATGTGGCGGCCGACTTTGAGCATCATGATGTCGTCCATCTCGTAATTTTTGTCGTTGCGGTTTTGCCACAGATCTACCAGTTTGTTGGAGTAGCTGGCATCGGTGAGAAAACAGCAACCGCCCGCCGGTTGGGCGTAGTCGTCGATGCCCAGTTCGTTGGCTAAGGCGATTTGCGGTTTGCGTGAGCGCCCAGAAAAATCGAACAGTTGTTCACGGTCCACCCAACCTTCCCGTTCGGGTAGGGTTTCGGGCAGATTTTTGGCGCTCAGAGGGCGCAGCAGCAGTTCGTCGGCTCCCGATTGGTGGGCGATGATGGGCATGGTCTGTTTGCGCTGCGACATGGGGCGTTGTCCGATCACTTCGCCGGTGATGATGAAGTCGAAGTCGTTCTCTTTGATCCATTCATGGGCTTTTTTTACCATGAAAATTTTGCAGTCGAGGCAGGGGTTCATATTGGCCCCGTAGCCGTATTTGGGGTTGATGAGCACGTCTTTGTACTCTTCGATCACATCGATAATATGCAGTTTCATGCCGAGCTGTTCGGCGACCCAGAGGGCGTTGTTGCGCTTGGGTTTTTTGTCGTCTTGCTTGCGGATGGCGTGGGTGTGGCCTTCGACGCAGAAGCCGGTGAAAAAGTTGATCCCCTCCACATGAATGCCCTGATCCATTATAACTTGGCTGGCGAGCATGGAGTCGAGTCCACCGGAGACCAGTGAGACGGCTTTGTACTGTTTTGACATGTGTTTGGTTCCTGCTGAGGGGCTGCTAATCTAATGTGGCTGGCATTGTAACAAGCTCTTGGGGTGGGCGTGTAGTGGTGTGAGAGGAGAGCCTTCGGATATTTTGGTTGCACAGGGTCTTGTTTCTCTCTATTCTGTCTTTAATTCTTGTGCGGACACTGTTTTAGTTAAGGGTTGCCTCGAAATATTGAGTTTTTTAAAATTTATGTTAAGGAAATGTGATGTCGATTAACTCTGATATAGATGTGATGCGTAAAAAGTTAGAAGAAGAAAAGAAAAATATGGTGTCAGTTGCTTTGTTTGGCCAGCCTGGGGCTGGTAAATCATCTATTATTAACAAAATAATCGGAAAAAATATTGCCGAAGTTAGCGTTGAAACTGATAAAACCACTGAAGAGGAGTCTTTTGTTTTTAATGGTCTTAATTTTGTTGATTTGCCTGGATATGGGACTAAAAAGTTTCCTAAGGAAGAGTATTTTAATAAATTTAATATTGAAGGTTTTGATCTTTTTCTATGCGTTACCAGTGGCAAGCTTCATCAAGCGGATACTGAGTTTTTCAAAAAGTTATCAAAGGGAGGGAAGGTTTGTCTTTTTGTCGCTAATAAACATGATGATTTATGGGAGGAAGGAGTTTCGATAGAGCAGTTAGAAATTAGAAAAGCTAGTGATATACGAAAGCATGTGGGGCGAGAAGTTGATGTGATATTTACAAGTTGTAAGGAAACAACTGGGTTTGATGAATTAAATTTAAAAATTAGTGATAATTTAGATGATGCAAAAAAAGAACGGTGGGTGCGTAGTGCTAAGGCTTATAGTACTCGCTTTTTAGATGAAAAGAGAGAAGCGTGTTCTAAGTATGTGGCTATTGCATCAGGGGCTGCGGCTGCAAATGGAATAAATCCAATCCCTGGAGTTGATATTGCAGTTGATATAACAATTATAGTTGGTCTTTTTAAGCAAATTAGAAATGATTATGGATTAAGTGAGGAAAATTTGGGAGCGTTGAAAACATCGTCTTTGCCTGCTGTAGCACAGCTAGCAAATAAAGTTTTAAGGTATATTGCACGAGATGGTGTTCTTTTATTGTTAAAAAATTATGCTGGCCGAGAAACTTTAAAAGCAGTAACTAAATATATTCCTTTTGTTGGTCAAGTTGTTGCGGCAGGGCTTGGGTATGCAATAACTTCAAATGCGGGGAAAAATTATTTGGATGATTGTCATGATCTGGCTTTTGAAACATTAAAAAATAAACTTGAAGTTGAGGGGTAAAATATG